>PMWT01000176.1 GCA_003166025.1 Acidimicrobiaceae bacterium
GCCGCTGCGGGACGTGCAGGAAGCTGCTTCGCACGCCGACCCGAGGACCACCATGCGTAACGGGCCCGGGTGTCGCTCGACCGCCACGCCACCTACGTGGTGGCCGCCTTCATTGCCGGGGCGGCCAGGTAGCGCTGCTCACCAGATGGTCTCCACCAACCCCGAAGCCCGGACAGCCGAATCTCGCGTCACAAGAGGGACCTGAAGGGAGATCGCGGTCGCCATGATCAGCCGGTCCCAGGGGTCGGGGACACTGGCCCTGGGTATGGTGGTCGTGGCGTCCGCGATGGTGGCAGTGACCGGCTCCAGGACAACGGCCTGCGACAAGCGGAGGCGCTCACGCAGCGCCCCGAGCTGCTCGGCCGTGACCGACTGGTTGTTCTGTGTGGGAGCGGTGGACGACCAGCAAGGGACCTTCTACTTCCCGGTGCCGCCTGGCTAGTCCTATCAATGTACGTACAATCCATGTACAATGACTACGCATGGAGACGAAGACTGAGCGCTTGAACCTCCGCTTGACGAGGGCACAGGACACGACACTGCGACGTGCGGCCGAGGCTAAGGGGGTCCCGGTCAGCGACTACGTCTTGGGCCACGCCGTGCAGGCGGCGGAGGCGGACCTAGCCGACCGCCGGGTGTTCGTCGTGGACGAAGAGGCTTGGGCCCTGCTGAAAGAGGCGCTGGACCGGCCTCCGCGCCCAGCCGACGCGCTGCGGCGCCTTCTGTCGGAGCCCACTGTCCTTGATCGGCCGTGACCCTTCACGGCCCCGAACTGCTCGGCCCGGACCACGTCATAGGATCTTTTGACTGCGGCAAAGCCCCACTCAACGACTGGCTCGGCCGCCGGGCTCTGGCCAACCAGAAGAGCGGAGCCACCAGGACTTGGGTCGTTGCCGACAGGCCAAGCAACCGGGTGGTCGCTTACTACGCTTCCGCCACCGCTTCGGTCCTGCGCTCGACAGTAACCGGGCGCGCGGCGCGCAACCAGCCCGGGGACATACCCGCCGTCCTGCTGGCCCGCCTCGCGGTCGACCTGGAGCACACCGGCCAAGGCCTCGGCGCCGCGCTCTTGAAGCACTTCACCCTCAAGGCGCTGGAGGTGGCTGCTGTGGTCGGCGCTCGGCTGCTGCTGGTCCACGCCCAGGACGCAGTAGCCCGACAGTTCTACCTTCACTACGGCTTCGAGCCTTCCCCCATTGACGAGCTGACCCTCATGCGCGTCATCACCGACATCTCCTGGGCTGTCGCGCCCGAAGCCTGAAACGCCAACCCATAAGCCGCGGCGCCGTTATGGCCCTTGGTTTGGTCGTCGGTGCAAATGCCCTACCCGTCGCTATTTTCTTCGCCCTGATCAAGGGGCTGGGCGCTGGGCGGCGCCAGTCGGAACATTATGCGACAGGGTCTCGGCACGGCTGCGAGCCCGGACGGTCGCAGCTGGGCTACATAGGACCAGGGCCGGTCCGGGCGCGGTCAAGTCGGCTCTGCCGCCACCTCCTGCACGGTGCGGTGGAGAAGGCAGAACTCGTTGCCTTCGGGATCGGCGAAGACCACCCAGGTCACGTCCGGGCCCTGACCGATGTTCACCCGCCGAGCGCCGAGGCCCTCGATCCGGTCAAGCTCGACGTCGAAGCTGGTGTATTCAGCGCGAAGGTCGAGGTGAAGACGGTTCTTCACCTGCTTGACCTCCGGCACGGGAGTATGTCGAGGGTCGGCTGGTCTCTGCCCGGCGAAGCCAGGCTGATCCCCTCGCCACTGTCCTCGACTACCTCCCATCCGAGAACAGCGGCCCAGAAGTCGGCTACATGACGAGGCTCGACGGCGTCGATGCACACGCAGGAGATGCGAACAGGCATGACCATGGTCCTGGCAGCCGGCATGACCGGAGGTTGGTCGGGGACGGAGCTACCGCGGTGGCCGGCTGTAGACCAAGTGCTGGTCCGCTCCGCTGGCGAATCGGCACTCCTGCTGGACGTTGGCGTTCGGCGCGTTATGGCGCCTCCCTCGTTGACGATCGGCGAGTGCGTCACCGTCGTTAGGCATCTTTGGCTGAGTCAAGTAGCCCCGTCGCTTGCCAGCGCGAGATGGAACATTTTGCGCTTGGCTTGGTCGGTGTTCCCGGAGATCGCCAGGAAGGTTCGCCATGCTGCGCTCCGTGAAGCTAGCGTCCGTCGGACAACCCCCTCGTGACTTGACCGGGCGAGCCCGCTGGGCTCGAAGTCACCAGGCGTTACCGGGCGCTCGGGAGATGGGGGGCAGTGCGGTCGAGCCGGACGCGCACGCACGACATTGAGCTTGCGTGCGCGACCACGACCCCGAACGTCCAAGGCAGCAGTGCCCACACAAGGGCGCCCGGTACACTGAGGACGTGGAAGAACGGCTGGCGCAGGCAGCGTTGGAGCACAAACCAGTCCTCAGCTTCGAGAAGTTGGCGGAGGGGTTGCGCCATGCCGGCCCGCCGACCGCAGACGACGTCACGATAACCTCCGACGGCCGTCGCATAGACAGTCGTGAGAAGGCTCTGGCCTGGGTGGAGGAAATGAACGCCCTTCCTCGTGCCGCAGACCATGGCGCCATTGTTTGACCCCGACGACACGCCACTCGACGTAGCCCTGCTCGTCAGCACCCTCGAGCGCCACGGTGTCGAGTACCTGGTAGTCGGTGGTATCGCCGCCCAGGGCTACGGTGCGGCCAGGCCCACCAAGGACTTCGATTGCCTTGTGAGGCGCGGACAGGCGAACCTCGACCGCCTGGCGGCCGCCATGGTCGAGCTCGGTGCCAGGCTACGCGTCGACGGCCTCACCGACGAAGAGGCGAGGGCGCTGCCGGTCCAGATGGACGGGGCGATGCTGGCGCAGAACGAGATCTCCACCTGGCGCACCGATGCCGGGGACCTCGACGTGCTTACGAACATACCGGCCCGTGACGGCAGGCGGTTGGGTTATGAGGACCTCGCCCACCGAACGAACATCGTCCAGGGCAACGGCTTTGTCATCCGAGCGGCCAACCTGGCGGACATCGTCGCGTCGAAGGAGTGGGCTGACCGTCCCAAGGACCGCGAAGCGTTGGCTGAGCTGCGCGAGATCCTGGCTGAGCGCCAGAGCCCTGCTCCTGAACCCACCAGTGGCAGCGCGGCAGGTCTCTCCATCGGCCAGCTCATCGACATCTCTCACCCGTCACAATCGGCCAAGGCTCCCGGGGATCAGCCGAGCACTGAGACGGCCCCTGGACCAGGGGCCAGTGGTTGAGCACGGGACAACAGGGCCGGAGATGGGCTAGGGAACGGCGCGGAGGCGTCAGCCGATTGCGGTCGCCCGTCACACGGGGCGACGAGCCCTAAACTCGCTCGGGCTCCACCGCCGGACCCCCTCACATGGAGACAATATGTGCGTGCGGTTCTCTGCTCCGGAGAGCGCCAAATCCGTCGTTCGGCACCTTCGGCCTTGTCAACGGGTTGGGCCCTGGGCAGCGCCATACGGAACGTTCTGCGCCCCGCTCGCTTGGTAGCGAGTATGACCGGTTGGGCTGCAATCGCGAAGCCCAGGCGCAACGGGCGCGCTTCCTGCCGTCCTGGTGGGCTTGAGCGCTGGCGGCCGGGGGGGGGTAAACCGGGGCGCAGGAGTACCGGTAGCGACTTATTGTGAGGGCCGGCCAACCTGCGGGTTCGCTGGTCAACAGACGGCCGGGTCGACCGTGAGGGTCCTGGTTCCGGCATCGAGCACTGCAGTCGTCCCTAGTGGGACCGTGGCCGGGGCCGGCCCATGCCCGAAGGGAAGGCCTCCGAGGACGGGGACCCCGAGGGTGCCGAGCCGGTCGGAGAGGATGTCGAGGAAGGACCACTTGCCCGGCGCTGGCGCCGCCGAGCGGACGAACTGGCCGACCGCCACCCCATGCACGCCTTCGAGCACGCCGGAGTTCAGCAATTGGGTGAGCGTGCCATCGATCTCGCCGGGCATCAGGTCGATGGCTTCGAGCGCCAGCACCGCCCCGTCGTAGCTCGGGCCCCACCCGATCGACTGCCCGACGCCTCGCAGGTTCCCGCCGAGCAGCCTCCCAGTGGCTCGACCTCCCGTGGTGAGCGGGGCACTTGCCTCTCCGGGCCGTTGGCGCAGGGTGACCGGTTCGGCGGTCATCATCGCCCGGCGCAAGCTGTCGCCAGGGAACGGCCCCATGTACTTCTCGCTCCAACCTATATGCGGCCCGTGAAGGGTCGCCAGGCGGCAGTTGTGGTAGAGCGCCTGGTGCAAGAAGGTGATGTCACTGAAACCGACCAGCGGCTTGGGGTCCCGCCGGACAGCGTCGAAGTCGATGGCGTTGGCGACGCGGTACGAGCCCTTGCCTCCCCGGGTGGTGAGGACGGCGCGCACCCCAGGGTCACGGAAGGCATCGTTCAGGTCGGCGAGGCGGTCCTCGTCAGTGCCTGCCAAGTAGTGGCCCAACTGGTCGAAGACGTGCTCACCCAGCTCTACAACCAGCCCCCACGACCTCAGTAGCTCGACGCCCAGAGCCACCTCCTCGCGGTCCGGCGTGCTCGCCGGGGACACGACTCGGACCCGGTCGCCTGGCCTCAAGCGTGGCCCCACCAGTGGCGGTCGGTCCGCCGAAGCCCTTGGCTCGCCCATGCGCTCCATCGCACCACAAACAAGCGTTCGATGTCAATGAGCCGCCGGCGCGGCAAGGCTGATGGCGGTAGATGGCCTGGCAGAACGAAGGCAGCGGCTCTCCCAACCCCGTGGGCCGTTGAGGACAAGCTGTCTAGCCGGCTGGGCAGCGAGCGTGCGCCTGTCGTCGCGCTGGTGCGGGACATCGTTTGCATCCCTCTTGAAGATCGGGGCGGGTTGTTCTGTACAGGTTTGCGGAGGGGATTGTCATTGAAAGGGCACGCCAGTCCAGTCGATAGGGCGCGGCTACTGCCCAGCGCCGCACGGTCACAGTTATGGACCGCACCGTCGACGAGGTGGGGCGAGCGGTCGCCGACGGCGGGCTCGTCATCACCGAGCTCTCTTCTCATGGCTCGTCCCTCGAGGACATCTACCTGGAACTCACTGCCGAACTGAACGGAGGCCCACAATGAACAAACTGCTCAGCTCCGAAGCGCTCAAGCTTCGCAGCACCCGCACCTTCTGGTTGATGTCGGTGGGGGCGGTGGTCCTGGTGGCCGGCGGCGTCGCCTCGATCGCCGCAGCCAACACCTTCAACCCTGGCGACCACCCCGGCCGCGAGGCGCTCTCCATGGCCGGCCCGGCCCAGACGTTCGCGCTCGTGCTCGGTGTCCTCGCTGTCACCAACGAGTTCCGCCATCGCACGGTTACGTCGGTCCTGCTGGTGTCGCCGAGGCGGACGAGGCTACTGGTGGCCAAGGCGATGGTCATGAGCGCCTGGGGTCTGGTCCTGGGCCTGGTGGCCTTCGGTGCGGCCGCTGCTACGGCCATACCGCTCCTGGCCGGCCGCCGCATAGCCTCCCAGCTGAGCGCCAGCCAGCTCGCCGCGGTCATCGTCGGTGGCGCCGTCACCACCGCGCTAGCCGCCGTTCTCGGTGTCGGCATCGGGTCCGCCGTACGTAGCCAGGTGGGCGCAGTCATAGCCGCCCTCGGGCTGTTGTACGTCCTCGAGCCACTGCTCAGCCTGCTCCCAGGTATCAGTGCCGCCGTCCAGCGTTACGGCATCGGTGGCCTCTCGAGCGGGGCTTCGGGCACGACCGGCTTCCCCTCGGACACGCATGTCCTGGCCCAAGTCCCTGCCGTCTTGGTACTGGGGGCGTACGCGCTCATAACCCTGGTCGTCGGAGCAATTGTCCTTGTCCGCCGTGATATTACGGCCTGACCTCGCGACCGTGGTTGGCGCCGACGTGCCCACCAGCTGTGCGCTTGCCCCGGCGATGACGAGGACCTCGGTTCAGTCATGCGGGGGCGTGGTCACTGCTCCGTTCTCTGATCGGACGCCCTTTATGGCGCGGGTCCCGGCAGCACGCACAAGCGCCGCACCGTCGATCGGCATTTGTGGCTGCGTCAAGTACCTCATCGCAGGGCAGCGCTATACGGATAGTTCTGGCCGCGTAGCTATTTCGGCGAGACTTCGCGGCTGTCAGCCAGAGCAAGCGCCTTCTCCTCGTCATCCATCAGCCTGCGTGACCAGCTCTGACTTGGGCGGTTTCATCGCAGTCTCGCTATGCCTCCCTACGCGCCAACAGCCGGAGTTGCAACGCCGGCTGCCCGCTGCGCTCAGTCCGCGACCCGCGTCGCCAGGTCGAAGATGGTGGCGATCTCCCTCGCATAATGGTCGACGTCGAGATCCGGGTCACGGACAAGCCGGTACGGCACTGAATCGATGGCTCCTCGGATCGCCACGGCCATCACCCCTGGGTCGAAGTCGCTACGGAGCCCCCCTTCGGTCTGGAGGCGCGCCAGCAGCTCTTGGAGGAGCTGGGTCGCAACGTCGACATCCCGGCCGTCGACGCGCTGGCCACCGTCGGTCGTCAAGCCTCCGTTCCGGACGATGTCGACGATGGCCACCATGGAGTTGCGGTGCTCATGCATGAACGTGAGGTTCGCCTCGATGTACGCGCGAAGCGTGCCCGGCCCGGTCGATCCGGCAAGGACGCGCGGGATTATGTAACCCCTACCGGCCTCGACGATCTCGATCACGACCTGCCTGATGAGGTCGTCCTTGCCGGCAAAGTGGTAGCTGATCACGCCCTTGCTGATGCCGACCCGCTCGGCGATGCGAGCGAGGGATGCCTGCGCGAAACCAACCTCGGCGATCGTGTCGATCGCGGCGGCAACGATCTGCTGGCGCCGAGCGTTCTCGATGAACGTCCGCTCCTTAGGTCCCGTCGCCGCCTCGGTCATGATCAGAATCTAGGGTGGCTGACCATTTAGACAGATTTTAGTACGGCTGGCCAAGGCCGTGCTAGCTTCCAGATCGTGCGAGATCGCGGTGGGCTCTGCGAGCGAGCGAGCGACCGGACCGGGTGCCGCTGACGTGCGCTCCGGCTGATGACCATGGAACTCGACGGCAGCCAGCGCCGACCAGGCCATCACGGCGAGAAACCTGGTCCCGCGCTCGTGGTCGAGCACCTGACCAAGCGCTTCGGCAGCCGAGTCGCCTTCGAGGACGTGTCCTTCCAGGTCGGCTCCGGCGAGGTCTTCGGCTTTCTCGGCCCCAACGGTGCCGGTAAGACGACAACCGTGAGGACGCTGGGGACGCTGCTGGCGCCGACGTCAGGCGCCGCGACGGTGGCCGGCATCGAGTTGCGCCCCGAGAACGGCCCGGCCATCCGGTCCCGGATATCGATCATGCCCGAGTCCCCCGGCCTGTACCTGCGCCTCACCGTGGCGGAAAACCTCGAGTGCTTTGCCCGTCTCTACCGGCTCGCCGACCGGCACGAGCGCATCGAACGTGCGCTCCGGGCGGTCAACTTGGCGGACCGGGCCAACGATCTCTGCCGATCGCTCTCCAAGGGGCTCCGACAACGAGTGGCTCTGGCCAGGGCNNCTGCTCAGCGACCCGGCGGTGCTGTTCTTAGACGAGCCCACCTCCGGGCTCGACCCGGTCGCCACCAGAGAGGTCCACGAGCTCATCGCCGCGCTCAAGGACCGCGGCGTGACCATCTTTTTGACCACGCACCGCCTCGAGGAGGCCGAACGGCTCTGTCACCGCGTCGCCATCCTCAACACGACGATGCGCCTGGTGGGCCGTCCCGACGAGCTGCGCGCCCAGCTGTTCAAAAGAAGCCTCGAGGTCCGCCTGCGCGCCGAGCTCGCCGACCCCGCCTCCGTGTTCGCCGGGCTCCCCGGGACCGAGGGCTGGGAGGCGTCGGCCCCCAGCTCGTACCTGCTAACCGTGGCGGACCCCGACGCGGCCGCGCCCGAGGTGGCCCGAGCCCTCGTGCATGCCGGCGCGGACATCTGCTCGATCACCGAGCCCCGCCACTCGCTCGAGGACGTCTACTTGCAGCTCGTGGACGAAGACGTGGAGGCGAAGCGGCGATGAGCTTCAGCTGGGCCAGGGTCGTCGGGATCGTGCAGAAGGAGCTGCGCGACTACCGCCGCAACCGGTTCGTCATCCTCACCATGGCGGTGCTGCCGCTCATCTTCATCATCGTGCCCGTGGTTGAGCTCTTGGTCATCAAGGTCTCGGTGACCAGCTCCAAGTTTGACACGCGCATCGGGCTCGCCCTTCTGTACATGCTGATCATCCCAGCCATCGTGCCCTCTACCCTGGCTGCGTACTCCGTCGTCGGCGAACGCGAGCAGGGCACTCTCGAGCCGGTCCTGACCACCCCCATCCGCCGCGAGGAGCTCCTGGTCGGCAAGGCCCTGGCGGTGCTCGTCCCCGCCCTCGGCATCGCCTATGTGGTCTTCGGCATTTTCCTCGGTATCGTGGCGCTCTTCGCCCCGCCTGACGTGGCATCGGCAGTGTTCAAGGGATCCCGCCTGCTCGTCCAGCTGCTCTTCACGCCCTTGCTCGCTGGCTGGTCGATCTGGGTCGGCATCGCCATCTCCGCCCGCTCGCTCGACGTGCGCGCCGCCCAGCAGCTTGGGATGTTCGCCAGCTTGCCCCCGCTCGTCATCGTGGCCCTGATGTCTCTGAACGTGATCAGCCCTTCACTACCCCTGGCCCTCGGCCTCGGCGCCGCGCTGCTCGCCCTGGACGGGCTCGGATGGAGAGCCGTGGCGGCCATGTTCGACCGGGAGCGGCTCGTCACCGGTGGGCGAGATTGACCGTCCCCGCCTTCGGACCATCGCACCCACCCGGGGATGGGCCCGGGAGAAAGGAGAGGGACCGGTGGCGGCAACCCTGAAGCTGGTCAGAGAAGGTTTGGGTATAGAGCTTCGACGTGGCACGTTCCACGTCTTGGTCGACACCAACGACGTCGCATCGATCGAATGGAAGGAGGCGATCGAGGTGCCAATCGAGCCGGGTCATCACACGCTGCAAATCAAGGCGGGCCGCTACACCAGCCGAATACGCTCCTTTGACACGGCCGCTGGAGAGATCGTCGACTTCCGCTGCAACGGCGCCCGGATCTGGCCCCTCTATGTCGCGTCCATCGTCAAGCCCGACCTGGCAATCTCGCTCAAACGCGAGTAGCTGGCGACCGCGAGCGCTCCACGATCAGAGACCGAGAACGAGAACGGGAACGNNAACGAGAACGAGAACGAGAACGATAGGCCTTGCTACAGAAAAAGATGCGAGAACCTGTTCTGCCTCGGTAATCAGGGGCCGCGCATTATGGCGCGCATCTTGGCCGAGTCGCATGCTCCGTAGCCGTCTCGTTATGCTCGGATTCCTCCTGAAAAATAAGGGGTTCTCGGGCAGCGCATAAAGATCGTTCTGGCCCCGTAGCTATGGCGGCCGACTGTGCGCCCTTGGCGTTGTCGAGGGCCCCTCGCTCGACTGAACGGCGAGGCAGCAAATCCTCCTCGCCCTGTGCCCGGAGGCGGCAGAGTGGGTCATGCGAGCAAGGTTCCACGAAACGGCCCAGCGCTTCCTCATCGCCGCCGACAGCTTCTTGCGCTCTGATCCCCTGAGCACCAACGTGGTTGCAGTCGTCGCCAGCCGCATCGTCGCCGGGGCTCGGCCTCCCAGTGACGACCATCTCTGGGCCACCGTTGAGGACGGTGACGGGCGTGTGTTAGGGGTGGCAATGCACACGCCGCCCCACGCTCTGTTCGTGTCCAGCATGCCCACCGAGGCGGCCGCAGCCCTGGCCGGTGCCCTCGCAGACGCCGGCCGCGCCCTGCCCGGTGTCAACGGTGCCGTCAGCGCCACCGCTCCGTTCGCCGATGCGTGGGCTGCGCGCACCGGACAGGCCTCAATGGTGCTCACCGCCATGCGCATGTACCTGCTCGGCGAGCTCGTCCGACCGTCCGGCGTACCGGGTCGCGCAGGTGCGGCCGCCGGACCAGCCGATATCGCCCTTGTTGCGGAGTGGTTTGGCGCCTTCCACGACGAGGCCCAACCTCACGCACCGCTCGAGGACTGGCACGCCTCGGCCGAGCGACGGGTCACCGAGGCAGAGGTCCACGTGTGGCAGGACCGGGGGGCGCCAGTCGCCGTCGCCGCAGTCAGCGCCCCCGCTGCCGGGGTGGCGAGGGTCGGACCGGTCTACACACCTCCAGGCCAGCGCCGACGGGGCTACGGCGCTGCCGTGACCGCGGAAGCGACCGCGGCCGCCCTGGCCGGCGGGGCCGGGCACGTCGCGCTCTACACCGACCTCGCCAACCCGACGTCCAACTCCATTTACCAAGCAATCGGCTACCGGCCAGACCACGACGCCGAAGAGCGGTCCTTTCAGTGACCAGCGCCGACGGCGATCTGGACGGACGATCTGCGGGCCCGGGACGCCTGGCCAGCGGGCCGACCTTGGCAAACGAGCGGTCGATTAGAGCGACACAGGAGATGGCGGCCTCGGGCCGCCCCAGCAAGCAAGGGCGAGGTCGCCAGTCAACGGCCCTGGGCCGTTAGATGGCCCGGTGAGGCCAGTCTGTCGGCTGGAGCCCCCCTCGATGCGGCCCAACCGAGCCGGCGACCTTAACCCTCGTTGTGGTCGCCGGCAAGTTGGAAGTGACCGCGCCTTCTGGGAGCGTGTTCTGGCGTGGGTCCGAACGCTGGCGAGGGAGCGCCGACCCGTCGTTATCTCCAGCGCGCTTTGGGGACACGTGCTGGCTAGGCGTACCGCCGGCATAACGGGCGGATCTGGCGGCTCGGTGGTCCTTGACTTTTCGCGGTGAAGGCCGCCCAGGGTCCCTCTGGCGTCGTGGGCCGTAGAAGATCACTCCGCCGAGCGCTGAGCGCCGCTGATGGTTCGCACGTGGGCCCCCCGGTTGCCTGCCTCGCCCCGGCTGATTAGCCCGGCGGTCAGGCAACGACTTTCACGGCCACGCGAAGCGGGGACGGGTCGGCACAAGCCGGCCTGTCCCGCCTGGGGCAGCGGAATTTCCGCCAAGCCTTGGTAAGCGGGACCGTGACTACGGTGGTTCCCGTCCTGGCTGCCTGGAAGTAGTACACGGCGGTTGGCACACTCGACGGTGGAGGGAGCGGGGGGCATTCCCGCTCAGGTACCAAGACCCCCTTGGTGGACAGCACTGGCTTTGCCCAGGGGAAGCCAGGAGGGATGTCTTTGGCGGGTAGGTACATGATCTCGTTCGAATAGACCTCTACGCCCACGAACATGCCCGGCCTCACCGTCAAAGTCTGCTCCGTCCACACTGGCTCCCAGCCCTCGGACACGACCTTGACGTCTGCTCGCTGGGGGACGCAGGCGTCGTTTTGCCTCCCCGCCGTCCTCGCCCGGGCGGTCCGTGCGGCAGGCGTGAGCCGCCCCATCGGGCCGGTGCTGGTAGCGATCGCCGTCTTCGCTCCTGGCACCTCGGCCGGGCGCGCCTTCGGCGTTAGCAGGGCGCCGGCATTAGAGCCGCGCCCCAGGGGGCCGAAACCGCCCCAGACCAGCAGTTGGCGACCGGTCCACACGGCACTGGCGCCGTCCGGCGGCCCGAGGGGTGAGGGCGGTAAGGCTTGCCAGTGTGGCGTGCCTGGGTCCAGGGCGGCGCCTGGGGCGTTGCCGCCCGGCGTGATCAGAGCATGGCCGGTCCAGGCGACCGGCACCAGGTCGGCGCGGGGTGCAGCCGGAAGGCTGGCCCAGCGCCCCGTGGCTGGGTCGTAGGTCGGCAGCGGTCGAGCTAACGCGAGCGGGCAGAACATGAGGGGCAAGCAGTAGCTGCCGCCCGAAAAGACAAAATCATCCCCGGTCCAGGTGACGCTGGCACCGTAGGTGGGCACGGGCGGCGCCGGGAGCCGGTGCCAGGAGCCCGCCCCGGGCGCCCATGAGGCGGCCACGTGGTTGATATTGATCGACATCTCGTTCCCCGAGCGGTGAACGACCTCGTCTGTCACCCAGGCGAACAACCGTGTCCCGCTCCACGCCCAGCTGATCCCGACCGGGTTGCCCCGGGCGGTCGGTACCGGAGGGAGGCTTTGCCAAGTTCGAGTGGAGGGGACAAAGGCCGCGCCGTCCCGGTCCGTCGTCGGCAGCACCACCGGGGCGTCCAGGTCGCCCCCGCCCAGGACGAGGAGCTCGCTCCCGGTCCAGGTAGCGCTGGCCTGTGTGCGGGCGCTGAGCGGGGAGCGGGGCAGGCGCCGCCAGGTGTTGGCCCCTGGGTCATAGAGAGCACCGTCGGAGAACAGCCGGTAGGAACTCTGGTGCTCGCTGGCGTTGTCGCCGCCCCAGACAAAAACGTCGTGGCCGTCCCAGGCGCCAGCCGCGCCCTCGCGGGCACTGAGCGGGGAGGGTGCCATGGCGTGCCAGGTACCGGTGGCCTGGTCCCAGACGGCGCCGTCCGAGACCGGCACCAGGCGCCCGCCAATGCTCGCCACGCCGCCCCAGACCACAAGTTGTGAGCCGGTCCAGACCACCGTGGCGAAAGAACGGGGCCTGAGCGGTGCGGTCCGCATGACCGACCACGACCCAGCGGCAAGGTCGGTGGCAAAGCCAGGGCCCTGGCCGCAGCCAGGAGGCGAACCGGCGCAGGCACCACCGCTGGAGCCTGGCCGAGGCCCGACGGCGGGGACCGGCCCGGCTGCGCCTGCCAGAGCGGCTGGCAGCCCTGCGCCCGCCAGAGCCCCGGAAAGGGCTAGCAAGGCGCCCCAAGCTCGCAGGTCCCTGGGGAGCCGCAATACCAACCGTCCCATCGCCTCGCTCCCTCCGGCAGCCCATTGGCCGGCGCCACGTGCGAAGCCACGCCGGTCAATACTCCTTGGTCTTAGTGCCTCATGCCGGCGTGTTCCAACCGGGCTTCCGTTCTTCGTTGAAGGTGATAGAGCCCGTGCGCCATGGCGCGTCCCGCAGCGATGACGGGGGGACGCGGCTGAACAATCTGGCGCCACCTTTGCGCGAAATGGCCGGTAAAGACCCACGCCCGACCCGTCGTTCCGTATCGCCGGGAGCGGTCGGCCGGGCCGGTCGGGTCGCCACAGATCAGGACATTCGGGGCGCCCAGACCGGCGACTAACGATGATCAGCCGAACGCCATGGCGGCTTCGAGCCTGCGCCGCTGTTAGGGCCAGGAGAAAGAGCCGCACCCTCACTGCCCGCAGGCCGGGGACTCGCACGGTCAAGTGTGCGAGCCCGCCACGGGGGTGTTGCCCGACATTTAGCCTCAACACGGCGGCGACACGCTGGCCCATGATGTCTCGTGCGCGCGTTGTCGCCACCGGTGCTGAAGCTGTCGGTGCTGGTCTTTAGTTTGTCGCTGCCGGGCCGGGTGATCTCGAGCGTGTCCCGGCGGGGTTCGACCCCATCGTGGGCGAGGCGGCTCAGTACGTCCCGGAGCATGGTGGCTGCGATGTTATCGGAGCCCGGGCAGCGGCCGCCCGGTAAGGACCTCTCAGGGTACCCGTACCCGTACCGTAGTCGGGGTACAGGCCAAGCAAGGAAGTGGCGTGGGACCTTTGGTGCCAAAGGCGACGAACATGAAGGTCCCAAAGGTAGTGTCCAAGTACACCAAAGTGTTGATTTGGTTAGTGTTGTCAGAGAGGGTAACCGTCGCCGTATTGATCGAGTCCTGTGAATTTTCCAGCGAGTTCTTGTACTCGATCTGCCAATCTCCACCAGTCGTGGTGGATTGGTTCTGCTCAAAAGTCCCGCTACCTAGCCCCTCCGGCAAGGTGGCACCGACGCTCCAGTTGGTGCCGACCGTCGCCGTGACCTTGGATGTGAAAGACCCGGTAAAGGAACTTGTGTCAACTGATTGTAGCTCGTTCGAAAGTGGGATCTTATCGACGGTCCCCGGGTCAGGGTCTTGTAACGTGGTCTCGTTGCCGCCCGGGGTAACGCAACAATCCGACAGCGACACCACGCGCCCATCCGACTGGAGCGGCGCCACGTCCAACCACTGGCTAAACTCGGTCGTAAACGGGTCCACCGTCAACAAGCTCGCACATTCCGATGGGCTCAGCACGATGTCGTTCGGTACCGCCGGTATAGTTAGGTCGCCGGCGGGCTGGCCAGTATCGTGGAGCAAATCACCACTACACTGCAGAAGTGTGTACACCGACTCCGACGCCACACCGCCTGTTCCCACAAGCGATTGAATGAAGCCGCCTTCTCCAGGGCCCGACATGAAATCCCATACCGCCCATTGCGGGTAAAGTGCCAAGATGTATTGGTCGCCCAGGAACCAATAATTCGTCGGGTCCTCTTTGAACGGCACCGGTGGCGTGTAAGGTTTCGTGGACCATTCGTCTCCCACGGACGTCGCCCACGTAGCACTGCTCCCGGTCGCCGTCGTTTCCGTGGCGGACGTATCTGTGTCCCAACCGCTTTCGTCAGCTTCACTGAAATTGAAACCAACCAAAGGTGCGCCTCCGATCGCGGACGGAGTGCCTGTCTTATAGGTCACTGTCGTCGCGTCGCTCGTACTATTGGTCGTACCAGCAGCCGATGTCGCGCCGACGGCAATTTGCACGGCATCCGTGGTCTTCTTCGAATAATCCACTGTACTTTGTGCCCCTGGGGGCTGGTACATGATACTGGAGATGAGGACATCCGATTGGACAAAAGCAGTAGGTTGAATAGAAAGAGACGGGAGGTCTATGAAACCTTGTTGGTAGCCACCGCCTGGGTTGTCCACCGGGTCAAAGCCGTCTTGGCCCGTCGCCATATCGAACCCTAGCGCTCCTTTGGCCGGACTGCCGCAAGAGGCGAGAGCCGAGTTCAGGCACAGGACCGTCTCGTCCGAGGAAACACCTTGCCAAAAACAGGTCGAAGCGCTGGAATTGGCGTTGTTTTGGCCGCATTGTACGGCGGGGGTCTCCGAGGTAACCGAGCCGCTGAGGGGGTAACGGTACCCTTCCAACCGAATGGGGCCTGAACCATTTGATATAAAGCCAGGTTGGGCAGACTCTATGCCCGGGCGATCGTCCCCCTCATAGTAGTGCAAGCCGAACACGATGGTAGTGTTCACAGCCGGTGCAAAGAGGGTCAGGATAATGTCCTTACCGTAGATGGTGCACGGCGGGGCGCTGGACGACTGGTTACAAGCCACCGTCCCGATTTTGGTCGCCCCTGTCCCAATTGTGCTCACACCGGGAGCGCCCACGTCGACGGACCCTGAGGCCAGTTGCGACCAGCCGCTCCCAACTTCAGGCGTGATCGGCGAGCCGGCAGGAACGCCACATACCGAGCAGGGGACCTGGCCCTGGTACTTGACGGGGCCCGTCACGCCGTAGATCTGGGCATCACAGTGAAGGAAATCGCCAATGGCATAAGAGTCGCCGGAACTATCGGGTGGGCGGTTGTCAGCTGGGTCCCAAATGAAATAACACGGAATTGTGAACTGGACCGTCGGGCTGGGTGAGGTGATGATCGAAGGCAAGGGTGTTGCCGTCGAGGGCGTCGAACTGTCCGGGAAACCGTCGTAACCGACCGAATGCCCGCTCGCTGCGGACCAGTCACTGTAGCTGCACGCATCGCCTGCGGTGCCGCATAACGGCCCCTGCGCCCACATCGCGGCCGGGGCGAAGGGCTCAGGATATGCGGGCAGCGGGCCGGGCCGGGGGGCGGGTGCGCCATGCTTTAGGTCCTGGGCGATGTCGGCCTCGCAGGCGCGACACACGGGGTGGGCGGAAGGAAGGAGGGCTCGGTTGATCAGAAAATGCGGCGGCCCGTGAGCAAAGAAGGGCGCGCTTTTTACGGCGATGAATTTATTCGGTCTCACAACGCGGATGGTGTATTTGGGGTTACTCTCCGGTGCGCCCGTAGTGGCCCCGGCCAGCGGCACCAAACCGGCTTTGCACCCCGTTGTGTTGGGTAGCGGGGAAATTCGCCCCAACCGGTCGGCACTGGGTTCGGTGAACCAGATGGAGGCGCAGTCGGGGCCGACGGTGACCCCCGCCGGGCCCAGCAGTGAGCCGTGGGCCCGGTAGACGGTGACTTTGCCGGTGGTCGGGTCGAGGCTGGAGACCCCGGTGTCGTCGGTGAACCACAGGTTCCCGTCCGGCCCGTAGACGATGCTTTCAGGACCGTCGGCCGCAGCGGGCAGGGGGTGCAACGTGATCGTCCCCGAGGTGGTGATGCTGGCGACCTGGTTGGTGGAGTTCTCGGTGAACCACATCGTTTCGTTGGGACCTTCTGTGATACCGAGGGGTGCGGGGCTGGTGCCGGGGATGGGCAGAGCGAACTTGTGGACCAGGGCGCCCGAGGTGCCCATGACCCCGATGGCGCTCGAGCCCTGTTCGGTGAACCAGATATCGCCCCCTGGGCCGGGGGCGATGGCGTCAGTCGATGTGACGGGGGAGCCCACACCGGAGGCGAGGCGGTCGGCGGCCGGGAGGGCGAACTCGTGTACCGCTGGGCCTGCCGCCTGTGGTGTGATCTCGCCAATGCGGTCCACCGCCGGCTCGGTAAACCACAAGCGGGCGTCAGGGCCGAGCGTGATGGCGTCCAGGCCGGGGACGGAACCGGCCGAGGCGGGGACTGGGTAGGAGGAGTACGAGCCGCTGGTAGTGATACGGCCGATGCTGGCTGGGAAGTAGGACTGACCGCCTTTTGGCTTTCCGCCGTTGCTTTGGGTGAACCACATGGCCCCGTCTGGCCCGGCCACGATGTCGTCCGGGGCCACGGCGTTGGCGGAAACCTGGCAGCTTACGGTTGACGGCGAAGATGAGCACGCGACAGGCCTGAGCGTCTTGGGCGAGAACTTGAACACCCCCGAGGCGTCGTCGGTGAACCACAGGTTGCCGTCAGGGCCCAGCGCGACCTCTTGGGGTTGCGCCCCGTTACCCGCCCCGGGGCCGACCCCGGCGGCGAACGTGCTCAGGGCCGGCGTCGCACCGGGCGCGGCGGATGCGGGCAGTTCGTAGAGCAGGCTCCCCAGCGTGCATGAGGAGGCGACAACCACGGCCACTCCACGCAGTATTGTCGGCCGCGCGCCCCACTTGTGCCGCCTGGGCCGGGGCTCGCACCGTAAGGCCTGGCGTGACGGCCGGGCTTCGGCCCAGGCGTGTCGGCGAGGTGCCGCTCGCGTACCTTGCTCACCAGGCACCTGCCGGTGCGTTAGGCGGAATAGGCCAAGGTACATGCGGACCTCCCTCTAACCTCGTGAGGAACCTTAGGGTAACCGAAAAAAGAGCTGCCCGCTTGGCCCTCATTGGCACCTGAACCGCTGTAGGACCCTATTAGCTCGCATGACCCATGGGGGAGCCCACCCTAAGCCAGCCCCTGCTACCCATGAGACCCGGCTAGAGAGCAGGCGTCCCGGGAGGGAACTTCACCGCCGGGCGGTCCCAGTCCTGGTACTGCATTGCCACCAATGTGTGGGCGCCAACCATCAACGTCACGTCCACCCTCGACCACGTCGTGCGTCGCGGTAGACAGTGCCGGCTACGTCATCCAGGGAACGGCGCCTGCGACGGCGGGCCGCTAGGCCAGCACTGCGGCTGGGGTTGTTCCCACCTTGGGCCACGAGACCCTCGCCTTGGCGCCCGCGCAAACGCAAAGTGGTGGGGCCGGCGCTTTCCAAACAGGCCAGGAGAAAAGCGCTGGCCTAGCTCCTCATCGGCGTGCCCGTAGGGTTGGTCCGCAACGCCCGATAACCGGCAGAGAAGTGCAACACCCTCAGCGCCCATAAGACGCTCTCAATAACGGAACCGTTGTTGTTCAGGCAGTGCTTCTCCCTGACGGTAAGCGACGGTGTCCGGCGGTGTTTCGAAGTCGCTGCGCGCCAATTGCCCGATGACCCCGGCGGGGTTGATGACGCCAGCCGTGTGCTGTTGAGGAAGACACCCTGTCCCCACGCCACGATTGCCACCGACCGGATGGTTGCGAGACGAGCAGATGTCTCCTGGAACATAACCGGCCGATCTGCGTGTGGGGAGGCAGATCGGCCACGTCCGGGCACGAGTACATAGTCGGCAGGGAGTGTTA
>PMWT01000021.1 GCA_003166025.1 Acidimicrobiaceae bacterium
TGACGTCGACCGTGCCCCCGGCCCCGTCGGCCGGCGAGGTGGCGCTGGCCGAGGTGGAGGAGATAACGGTGAAGCTGGTAGCCGCCGTCGTACCGAAGCTGACCGCACTGGCCCCGGTGAAGCCGGTGCCGGTGATGCTGACCGAGGTGGCGCCGGCCGGCAGGCCCGCCGCCGGGCTGACTACGGTGACTGAGGGACTCGCCTCATAGGTGAACCGGTCGGCCGCTGAGGTGGCGCTCGTACCGCTCGGCGTGGTGACCGTTACGTCGACCGTTCCGGCCCCGGCTGACGGCGAAATGGCCGTGACCTCGGTGGAGGAGATAAAGGTGAAGCTGCGGGCCGGGGCTGAGCCGAAGCTCACGGCACTGGCCCCGATGAAGTTGGTGCCGCTCATGGTCACAGAGGTGTCCCCGGCCAGCAGGCCGGCCACGGGGGTGACGGTGCTGACCACGGGCGCCACCTCGTAGGTGAAGTCGTCGGCTGCGGAGGTAGCGCTCGTCGCCGTCGGGGTGGTGACGACAACGTTGACCACGCCCGCGGCCTGCGCCGGCGAGCCGGCCAGGATCTGGGTGGCAGAGCTGACGACGTACGACGTCGCCGCCACGGTGCCGAACTCGACGGCGCTGGCCCCGAGGAACCCGGTGCCGGTAATGGTCACCGCGCTGGTGCCGGTCAGGGGGCCGGCCACCGGGCTGACGGCGCTCACGATCGGGACCGCCTGGTAGACGAACTGGTCGGACGCCGACGTGGCGCTCGTCCCTGCCGGGGTGACGACAGTGACGTCGACCGCGGCCACGGGCTGGGCCGGGGAGACGGCCGTGATCTCGGTGGGAGAAACCACCGAGTACGCGGTGGCCGTGAGCGTGACCGTGCCAAACAACACGGCGCTGGCCCCGGTGAAGCCGGTGCCGGTGATGGTGACCGCGGTGGCCCCCGTCGCCGGCCCCGTCGCCGGGCTTATTGTGCCCACAGTCGGGGCCGCTTCAAAACTGAACTGGTCCAAGAGGCTGGTGGCGCTGGTGCCGCTCAGGGTGGTGACGGTGACGTTTACCAGGCCCGCGGCGCCGGCCGGCGAGGTGGCCGTGATCTGGGTGGCCGTGTTGACGGTGTAGTTCGACGCGCCGGTCGAGCCGAAGCTGACCCCGGTGGCCCCGGTGAAGCTGGTGCCGGTGATGATGACCGAGATCCCCCCGGCCAGGGGCCCGGCGACCGGGTTGACCGTACTGACCACGGGCGCCACCTCGTAGGTGAAGTGGTCCGCCGCAGAGACGTTGCTCGTCCACACCGGGGTGGTGACGGTGATGTCGACGGTGCCGGCGGTCCCTGCCGGCGAGACGGCGATGACCTGGGCGGCCGAGGTGACGGTGTAGGAAGTGGCGGCCTGGGTGCCGAACCTGACGGAGCTGGCCCCGAAGAAGCCGGTGCCGTTGATGGTGACCGTGGTGCCGCCGCCAAGCGGGCCGGCGACAGGGCTCAGCGAGCTTACGTTGGGTGCGCCCGCGTAGGTGAACTGGTCAGCCGGTCCGGTGGCGCTGGTGCCGATCGGGGTGACCACGGTGACGTCGATGGGGCCCCCCGCCGAGGCCGAAGGCGAGGTGGCGCTGACCTGGGTGGCCGAGACGGCCGTGATGTTGCCTACCGCAGAGCCGAACATGACGGCGCTGGCCCCGATGAACCCGGTGCCGGTTATGGTCACCGCGGTGCCCCCGCCCAGCGGGCCGGCGACCGGGCTGACGGTGCTGACCGAGGGCAGGGCCTCGTAGGTGAAGTGGTCGGCCAAGCTGGTGGCGCTGGTGCCCAGGGGGGTGGTCACGGTTATGTCCACCGTGCCGGCGGGCTCGGCCGGCGAGGTGACGCTGAACTGGGTGGCCGTTCCAAAGGTGTAGACGGCGGGCAGCGACCCGAAGCTGACCCCGTTGACGGCGTTGAAGTTGGTGCCGGTGACGGTGACCACTGTGCCGCCGGCGGGCAGCCCGGCCACCGGGCTCACGGTGCTGACGGTGGGGGCGGCCTCGTAGGTGAAGTGGTCGGCCGAGCTGGTGGCGCTGGTGCCGACCGGGGTGACCACGGTTATGTCCACCGTCCCGGCCGAGCCCACCGGCGCGGTGGCAGTGAGCTGGGTGCCGAGCGTGACGGCGACGTTGGTGGCAGCGGTAGAGCCGAAGTAGACGGCGCTGGCATCGCTGAGGTTGGTCCCGGTGATGGTGACCGAGGTACCCGAGGTCAAGCCCGCCGTCGGGCTGACGGCGCTGACCGTGGGCGCGCCTTCATAGGTGAACTGGTCGGCCGCAACGGTGGCGCTGGTGCCGATCGGGGTGGTGACGGTGATGTCGACCTTGCCCGCGGCCCCGGCCGGCGATGTGGCCGTGATGACGCTGGGCGAGGTGACCGAGTAGGTGGCGGCGGCCGAGCCGAAGCTGACGGCGCTGGCATCGGTGAAGTTGGTGCCGGTGATGGTGACCGAGGTGTTTCCCGAGGTCAAGCCCGCCGCCGGGCTGACGCCCGAGACAGTGGGGGCGGCCTCGTAGGTGAACTGGTCGGCCGGTTGGCTAACGGCGCTCGTACCCAGCGGGGTGGTGACGGTGACGTCGACGGTGCCCGCCCCCGCCGGGGAGACGGCGCTGACCTGGGTGGACGAGTTGACGGTGTAGCTGGTGGCGGCGTTGGTGGTGCCGAACATGACGACGGTGGCGTCACTGAACCCGGTGCCGGTGATGGTGACGTTACGGCCTCCGCCACTGAGCCCCGCCGCCGGGCTGATGGCGCTGACCACCGGGAGGCCCTCGTAGGCGAACTGGTCGGCCAAGGCGGGCGCGCTCGTGCCTCCGACGGTGGTGGCCGTCACGTCGACAGTGCCGGCCGAGGCCGCCGGCGAGGTGGCGGTGCACGAGGTGGTGGAGGTGCAGCTGACCGAGGTCCCGGCGCCGGTTCCGAAGGCGACGGTGGTGGCCGAGCCGATGACGAAACCGGTGCCGGTGATGGTGACTACGGTGCCCCCGCCGGGCGGCCCGGCGACCGGGCTGAGCCCGGTCACGGTCGGGACCGCCTCATAGGTGAAGTGGTCAACCGCGCTTATGGCGGACATGCCCGTCTCGTTGGTGACGGTGATATCGGTGATGGCCGCGCCATGAGGCGGGGACTTGGCGGAGATGGAGGTGTCGGAGTTGATGGTGAAGCTGGCGGCGTTGGTGCCGGCGAACTGGACCCCGGTGGTGGCGATGGCATCGGCGAAGCCGGTGCCGGTGACGCTGACGACTGTCCCGCCCGCGGTCGGCCCGGCGGCCGGGCTCACGGCGGTCACGGTCGGGGTGGTGTCATAGGTGAACTGGTCGGCCGAGCCGGTGGTGCTGGTGCCTCCCGGGGTGGTGACCCTCACGTCGATGGCCCCGGCCGAGGCCGACGGCGAGGTGGCGGTGCACGAGG
>PMWT01000088.1 GCA_003166025.1 Acidimicrobiaceae bacterium
CTCTACAGCAGCGCTCCGGCCCCTACCACGACAACGACGAGCACCACGACGACCACGACTACGACGGCCACGCCAGCGCCCACCTCCACGTCACTTTCTTCCTCGGCCAACCCGGGCTCGGTGGGCCAGCCCGTCACCTACACCGTCAAGGTGGTCCCCGTGCCGAACGGTGGCACGGTCAACTTCTATGACAACCGGTCACCCATAGCCGGTTGCGACAAGGTCTCGGTCAACACCACTACCGGTGAGGCCACCTGCGCGACGACCTACTCGTCCAGCGGGCACCACGGGGTGCAAGGGTTCTACTCGGGCGATAATCGGTTCAAGCCCTCTGGCTCGGACGTCTTCGTCGAGGTCGTCAACCTGAGCCTGCCCGCCCCCGGGTACTGGCTGGCCACCGCTAACGGAGCCGTCTACGGCCTCGGTGCCGCCTCGTCTTTCGGCGGGGAAAGGACCTCGGGTAGTACCAACCCCGTCGTGGGCATAGCCGCCACCCCGACCGCCAAGGGTTACTGGGTGGTGACGGCCAACGGCAGCGTGGGCGCCTTCGGTGACGCCAAGTTCTACGGCGACCTGCCCGACCTCGGCAAGCACGTCAGCGACGTAGTGGCGATCGCCCCCACCACCGACGGCCAGGGCTACTACCTCGTGGGCGCGGACGGGGGCTTCTTCACATTTGGCGACGCCAAGTTCCACGGCTCCCTGCCGGGCATCCACCTCCGCGTCAAGGACGTGGTAGGGGTGGTAGCCACGCCGAGCGGCCAAGGCTACCTACTAGTAGGTTCTGACGGCGGCGTCTTCACCTTCGGGAGCACCCGCTTTTACGGGTCGTTACCGGGCCTTGGCAAGCACGTACACGACATCCGGGCCATCCTGCCATCTTCCACGGGACTGGGTTACATACTCGTGGGTGCCGACGGTGGCGCGTTCAATTTCGGCACCGGGGCCAAGTTCCACGGCTCGCTGCCGGGAGAGCACGTCAGCGTTTCTGACATAGTGGGCATCGCCCTCACCCCCGACGACGGCGGCTATTGGATGGCCGGTACCGACGGGCATGTCTACGGCTTCGGCGATGCCCATGTCTGGGGGGAGCCGGGGGCCCTGGCCTCCAACCTGCCGGTGGCCGCGATCGCGGGTACGTAAGGCCGGCGCTTATTGAATGTAACTGCTGACTGAGCAGGCTACCGACGGAACGGTGCCGAACCACTCGACGGACCGCCGACGCGGCGAGACGAGTGGCCGGCACCGGGGTTAGATAGCCCGAACCGAAGACCTCCACCCGGGTCCTGTCCCGGCCTCGAGCCGGTCGGGCCGGTCCACCAGCAGAGCCAACAAGCGTCATTTTCGTAGAGGTCAAGCGCCGCTTGCTCCTTGGCCTTGGGGTCGTGTTCATCTCGCACACGCTGCCGCACGTGCTCGAGATCACAGACCGGATCGTCGTGCTGCGCCTGGGGAAAGTTGTCCGTAACGCACCCACCTCGGAGTTCGACGCGGAGAGCCTGCTCGGCACGATCACCGGGCTCATAGAGGCGAAGTAGCCCCGCGGCGCCGCTCACCGTGCAAGAGGTCGGTACCGACAAGTAGCTCCTCATCGGTTTGCCTTCAGGCGGGCGTGGGAAGCCCAGCGCCCCAAACCGTCGCCGGCCATGTCGGAGTGGTGGACGCTGCCCTTCGGCCCTCATATGCGGGCGCTGCTCGACGCCGAGCGAGGGCCCTTCGCCTCGTGCACCCGCGGCCAGCACCAACAGGGCAAGCCCGGCCCGCTCCCGCTCGCAGACCCACCCGAGGCCTGGGAGACCGCGCCCTCGATTGTGCCCGTGACGCGCTGAGATGGCTTTCCTAGCCCTAGCGGTCGAGCGCCAGGGCACCGAGACGGTCGAAGCTCAGATCAGCCGAGCGAGGCGAGGAACTCGATGTGCGCACGCGAACTGTCCTGCTTCCACCAGGCGGCGAGCTGGCGGCGGGCGTACAAGCGGAGAGCCGGGAGCCAGATCGCGCCTGCGACCCGTGCCTGCACTTGGGCCGGGAGGGCCGCGTCGACCAGGGGCGCGATGTCCTCCCAGCGCCGTGCCCAGGCAAGGCGGGCGATCGTCGGGAGCTGGCGGAGGAGGGCTGGCCGGACGGCCGAGGTGAGGTCCGGGAGGTGGCCGAGGGCGCTCGTGACCCCGGAGCCGAGGATGGTCGGCCAGGAGTAGAAGCGGCGCATCGCCTCCAGGACACCGAGCTGGAGCTCGAGGGCGGTCATCTGGGCCGGCGCCATGACGACGTGGTGCCCGTCGAAGAGCGACCAGTCGTCGCTCAGCAAGCGGCCCTCAGCGGCGACCCGGTCCCACAGCCTCGTGCCCGGCCCCGGGGTCTCGACCATCAGCTGGAAGGTCTCGATGCCGAGCCGGCGGGCGAAATCGGCGGTCGCGGTGGCGCTGGCGGCGGTGTCGGTGTCAAGCCCGGCGACGAACATGCCGTGCACCGCGATGCCGTGGTCATGGAAGGCACCGACCGACCGCTTGATCGTCGCGACGCGCTGGCGTTTGCCGATCTGCGCGAGCCCCTCGTCGGTGATCGCCTCGATGCCGACCATCACCATTTGGCAGCCCGACTGGCGCATCAGGGTGAGGAACTCATGGTCGACCTCGGGACGGGACAGCGAGCATAGGGAGGCATCGACGCGGACCTGCGCGGCCCAGTTCGGAATGAGGCCGGCGGCGCACATCGAACGAAGAAGCTCGGTCGTGCGGGCTTTGTTGACGACGAAGTTGTCGTCGTAGAAGAAGACCTCCTCGCCGCTGAGGCCCTCGAGCTCGGCGAGGACCTGGTCGGTGCGCCGGTGGCGGACGACCCGGGAGAACATCGTGACCACCGAGCAGAACTCGCAGTCGAAGGGACAGCCCCACTGGGTCATGACCGGCTTCGCGGTCATCCGGCGATGGCCCTCGATGAGGGTCAAGTCAGGGACCGGCAGCCGCTCGAATTCCTCCTGGGTGCAGCGTGGCCGGGCGGGGTTGTGGTGGGGCTCCCCGTCGCCAGCCCGGAAAGAGAGCCCCCGCACCTCCTCGAGCGGCCGTCCATCTTCGAGACAGGTGACGAGCTCGCCGATAGTCTGCTCGCCCTCGCCGCGCACGACGTAGTTGGCGTGGCCGAGCGCCTCGTCGGCGCAGAAGGTCACGTGCGGGCCGCCCAGGACGACAGGCACCCCAGCGGTGGCGAGGAGGTCGGCGAGCCGGTAGGCGGCCGGCGCGGTGGCCGTCGTCGAGGAGATCCCGACGAGGTCGGCGCCGAGAAGGTCGTCGAGGTCGACCGGTGCGAGCACTTCACAATAGATGCGGACGTCGTGGCCCGAGCCGGCAAGCATCTTGCCGATGAGCGGGAGCCCGAGACGGGGCAGGAGGACGCAGTCGTAGACGTTATGGCCAGCCGGACGGGGCTCAACCAGGCGAATTCGCAAACCCATCGTCCCCTATGCCCCCTCTGGCTGACTGGCTGGCCGGCCAACGGCACCGGCTCGGAGTGGGGCTCGCAGCGACCCCCTTGGCCGGGAAGACCAGTCGGGCCGCACGGCGCCTGCGACAACGGAGCGTGGCGAACGCTGGCCGGAACGACCAGCAACAAGCGGCCGGGGCTCACGCCACTGCGATGCGCCAAGAAGACCACGCCCCGGAGACAGCATATTTCTCCCCTCGGCTAGTGCCTTGAGCCCTTTGTTGGTGATGTGATCCTGACGGTAGCACCCGCGGACAAGGCGAAGGGAAGCGTTCTGGGCCGAGGGGCGCCGTCACGGCAGAGGAAGCGGGGCGCCTCGATGTCACCCCGCTTCGCTAGGTGCGACTTGACCTCCCAAATACCCCTCCGGGTGCTCCCAGCCCGTCGCTAGCCGCACCGAGGGCTGCACCTGGCCGATAAGTGGCGGAGACCCGGGCCGCCTGCTGGACCGACCACTGTCCGCTTGGCCATGTCCGTCTTGGTCGTAACAGGCGTGAGGGCCCGGGCGTTGTTCGCCCCTCCGCTGGTGAGCCCGTCGACCTCGCGGATCCCGAGACATAACGAGGATATGACAGTCGCCGGAAGTAACAGAAAAGAGCGATATGTGGCCCCGTAAAAACGGCCCATCCGCTCGCCCGGTGTCGGCTGAACAATCGGCGATAGCGAGCACCCTCATCGAGCCGGCCAGCGCGAGAACTTCTAGCACAGAACGCCAGCCGCCAGCCGCGACGACCGGCATATCGTTCGTGCGGTCAGGGACCGCGAGCCGTGCTCGGCGTCAGCTTCGCGATCCGTCGTTTACGTGCTTCTCGCTTCCTTGTGTGGCTACGTCCAGGCCGAACAATAAGACGGCACTACTTGCGCTATCGGGCCCGAACACCTCAGGTAGTGCAGGTCAGCGCGGACGGGCTTCATTAACAGGCCATTGCGCTGAAGAAAGTGCGGGCGTCCAGGAGCCACTCAGTTTGAAAGGGCCAGGTCGCAAGCACGCGCCAGGAAGCGCATCTGGGACGGCGCCACTGAGCGCCAATAGCCCCACGTGTGGCCGGCGCCTGGGCGGTAGACGGCCTCATGCGGCCAGGTCATGAGGGTGGATAGCTCCCGGGTCGCGCCATAGAACGGGTCCTCCTCGCCGCAGTCAAGGCTGACCTGCAGAGACCTCAACAGCGGCACCGAACTGAACACGTCGTTGGAGTAGAAGTCCGACGGGCTGTCAAAAGCGCCCGGCGCCGTCTCGCCCGGTTCGGTCCACAGCGCCGGGCTGGCCGCAGCCACGGCGCGGAAGAGGTTCCCGCCGCTGGCGGCGGCTCCCCGTTCGGCCGCCAGTAGGGCCCCGTAACCACCCATGGAAAAGCCGTACAGCACGACAGGCAGCGGGCCCAGGCGCTTCACCAACAGGGGCACGAACTCCTCGCCCGTCCAGAGCACCGGGGGGTCTGCGCGGTGGCGAACGAGGGGAGCTCGCGGCCATGAACGAAGCGAGCGCGCCGTCCCCTCAGCCCGCAACCGGAGGGGCCCGAACGCCTCTCCTCGGGACTGGTGCGACTACGGGGAGCAGGAGCCGCAGCCGGTTGGCTCGGCCTTGGTCTCATCTCGAGCCCAGGCGCGCAGCTCAGCCTCGGCGGTAGCGCAGGCCTTCAAGTAGTCGCCCGTCGTCCAGCGGCTGCCTCGTGCCGGCGTCCCGGAGATGGTGTGGCAGTTGGCTCGGTGGAGGATGAGATAGTCGGCTCGCGGGCGGCGCGCAGCGTTGACGACGAAACCGTCGGGGTGTTTGCGGAGCCACTCGAGATAACGGCCGTCATCGTCGAGGAACACAACCACCGGTTTCCTCCCCAGCAGACGCACTGCCACGGCAGTGTAATCGTGGTCGCTGGGGCGACAGACGGCAATCAGGGATGCCGTCCCCGACCCTCGCGTCCACCACGTGGCCAGGACCCCCGAAGCCCTCGGACCGGGCACAAGCGCTGAGATCCGGTGGTCAACAGTCCGGGGTGCGGTCCCCAGGCCGAGGCTCCCGCCTCGGCCTGATAGGCGCCAGCTACCGCCTCCCGGAGGCCGGTCAAGCCGGCCCGGCCAGGATGGCCGGGGGTGGCACNNGGTGGCACCGCAGCCAGGATGGCGGAGGCGCCACCTTCTCCGGCTTGAGGGGCTGGAGGGTGGCGGTAGGGGGTGCGGGGTGCTCCCCGCAGCCGCCGAGGGCGGCTCCGTGGCCGGAGGGCACGCGTGTGGTCAGAGAAGCCGGCGGGGTCGGGACGAGCACCTCCCAGGGGAGTGCCAATGTGTGGATTACGAAAATGGCCCCTGGGAGCTGATCGTCGTGGGACTTCCAAAGGGGCTTTCGCAACCGGCGCCGCCGGTACCTCGACGGGGTGCGGCGGGTTGGTCCGTTTGTTGGGCTAGCCCTTGTCAGTCCGTGGCGTCTTCGTGGCCGACGGGTCTGAATGGCGCCGGTGGCTACACCGACCAGGCGGCTCCGACGGCCTTCTGGACAACAGCGCTGGCCTGGCCAGAGAGAGTACGGCAGCCCAGCTCAAAGACGAGTTCCCAGTCGGGCAGTTCGTCGTGTTCGTAGGAGCGCTCGACAGTGTCGGCCAGCTCGCTCAGGTCCATGTCCGCGTAACGGCCGGGCCGGCTTTGAGGCGCATGTGGCACTCGATAACGCTACCGCGGCCATGATCGTGGCCCGGGGCCATGGCCCCCGACGAGGATCACCGGTCATGGCGATCGCCGTACTGGGGACCGGCTTTCCGCAGCCAACCCCGGCTGGTCGGCCTTGGCCCTAAGCGTGCTAAGAAGTGCCGGTGGGGAGGTGGGTGAAGGGCGAACGCACGGTCGAGTTCTTGCTAGAACGAGGCCGCCTGGAGCCGATCGAAGTACGCGGCCTGAAGGCCCAGGCGGAGGCCTTGCTCCAACGGGCCACCCTACGCGAGGCCACGGCCGGCAAAGCCCTCGAAGTGAGCGATATCGACGGCGCCTACGTCGCCGCTTACGACGCCTACCGGATCGGAGCGGAGCGGAGACGCTTCTGGCTTGCCAAGGCCTACGCGCGACAAAGGGCGAAG
Source organism: Acidimicrobiaceae bacterium (assembly GCA_003166025.1). Lineage (GTDB taxonomy): Bacteria > Actinomycetota > Acidimicrobiia > Acidimicrobiales > Palsa-688 > Fen-671. The sequence continues at coordinate 6,540 of PMWT01000088.1, forward strand.
GGTCCCACGTGACGGTGGAGGACGCCGTGTCGGCTCAGTTCGGCGACGATATCGCGGCATACGCGAAGCCCACCTTCGAACGGCTAAGGCGCACCCGCCACGCGGCCCAGTATTTCGACCCTTCTGCCCCGCCCCTGACCCGTGGCGACGCCGAGTGGGCGCTGGAAAAGGCACGCTCGGCGGTAGCCGGCGCCAAGCTGCTCCTGTCTAGTTCGCCTCCGGACCGCTTCGTTTGACTTCAAGAGCCAGCTCCAACATGGGCCGGGAAGTGATGGTTTCATGAAAGGCGCCGGTCCCCGAGCCGAGCCAGTCCGCGCCCCGCACCGTTGCCTGTACAGGCCTTCCCAAGCGCCTCTCAACTTCAGCGAGCGCCTCATAGAGCTCGTCGCGGTCGGGCTTGCCGAGCACGAGCACATCGATGTCGCCTACCGCTCGCTTACCGGCCTCGCCTGAGTGCCGGGCGGCCCAGGACCCGTAGATGTAGGCGGCGTCGATCCCCGCCACACCCCGCAGGACGCGAGCGAGGAGCACGGGAGCGCCGAAGGCCTTGGTCAGCACGTCACTCAGACCCGCGTAGTACGGGCTGGCCGTATTGGCGCGCACAAGGCGGGTGTTGCCGACCTTCCGGCTCACCAAGAGGCCCGCCGCTTCACCTCTTTCGACCTCTCGGTAGACGGAGGGATGAGGAGCCCCCGTCCGGCCCGATAGGTCGGTCAGGCTGAGCTCCAGCTCGGGGTCCCCGAGCAGGAGGGCAAGGATCTCAGCCTGCTGCTGAGAACGGAACACCGGAAGGAGCGAAGGGGCAGGGTGTCTTTCCACAAACAGAAGAGTACTCTTCAAATTGGGGAGGAAGAGTTCACAACGTTGAGCCTTCTCGTGCTCCGGGTTCAGTCGAAAGAACGACCTGCCGACGATGGGGACCGATGACCGACTCCGTCAACAGCCGGGCCCCTCGGCTCATGTCGTTACGGTACGCAGGCAAGTGCGAGGGCTGCGGGGCCGAGCTCCCGGCTCGGACCCAGGCCTGGTACGACCCGGTCCGGCGTCGGGTGCGCTGCCCCGGTTGCCCACCACTGACACAGTCAACGAGCGCTCCGCCTGAGGAGCGGGACCAAGGCCCCGGCGAGTTGGCTTCCGGCCAGGCTGGGGTCTCCGCCCATAGAGAGTTCGAGCGGCGCTCTGCCCGCCATCAAGCCCGCGTGGACGCCGCCGTCGCCGCTGACGCGGCCTGGAGAGAAAAGGCCAAAGAGGACCACCCGGTGCTCGGCCGGATCGCATCCGCCTTCACCCCTAGACCTGACGCCTCCGTACCGCAGAACGTCCGTGCCTGGGAGATCGGGTCCGACGGTGAACAGAAGGTGGGCAGGCGGCTGGATACCTGGGCGGCGCAGAGACCGGGACGTTTTGCCCTGCACGACCGCCGGGTACGAGGCTCCAAAGCCAACATTGACCATCTTGTTGTTGGGGCCTCCGGCGTGTGGGTCGTCGACGCCAAGGAGTACCTTGGAACCGTCCGGCAAGTGGACGTCGGCGGGCTCCTGCGAACTGATTGGCGCCTAAAGGTCGGTGGCCGAGACCGGAGCAAGCTCGCCGAAGGTGTCCGCTGGCAAATGGGAAAGGTCGGCGCCGCCCTGGACAACCTGGGCCCGGGCCTCGGCGACGTTCCCCAGCGCCGACCACCGGTGTGGGGCGTCCTGTGCTTCGTAGGGGCAGATTGGGGCTTGCTCCCCCGCCGCTTCGTCATCGGCGGGATCCACGTAGCTTGGCCCTCCGCAGCTGTGGACCTGCTCTCGGCGTCCGGGCCGGTAACGGCGAGCCTCGCTGAGAGCGTCGCCCGCGCGTTATCGGAGATCTTCCCGCCGGCGTAACGACTACTCGGGAGCTCACGCCGGCTTTGACTGAGGGAGGGCTATCGCCTTGTCCTCGGCGCCACGACCGCGTCCAGGGCACCAACGCCCGGGCAAGGCCCTAGCTCAGGGGCCGACCTCGCGATCCGCGCCGAGCCACAGCTACGAACGTGCACTCGGGACGTGCAGGTCAAGGTCGAGGGTCGAGCACCTTGACCCATCTGATGAAGTTCGTGAGCATTGTCAACTGCTCTTCGTCGATGGGGTCAGGGCTGAAATGCATGACTTCGTTGCGGACCGTGCGCACCTCGTCGAGAGTACTTATGAATACCGTCCGGTCAACGTTCCACTGAAGCCGCTGCCAGTTGTCGGGCTTCTCGAGTAACCTCTTGTACTCTCCGAACGCCAGGTCCTCAGCGGAGGCGACTTCCCGACCGGAGTCGCCAGGGTCGCGGACATTGTGGAGCGCCTCCTGGTCGAAGTTATCTGAAATTGCTCGCCTCAGGCGACGCTCGATTTCTCCGATCAGGAAGAAGGGCCTCGCTAGTTGGTTGTACTCCAGGCTGAGGTCTGCCATCGTGACGATCCCACCGACCGTGTTGTCCTGGGCCAGCACGAACAAGAACTCCCTCTCGACGATCGTCGGTATCAATGGGAGGAGCTCGTCGTCGAGATTGACGGGGACGGCGGGGATGATCGTGTCGCCTAGTGAACAACCCTGGTCCCTCAGCTGCGCTTGGGCAATCGACTTCCAGCTAACCGCTCCGCGAAGGCTCCGTGGCCCGGACATGACGGCAAGTTGTGAGTAGTCGTTCTTGAGCATCAAGGCTTGGGCGAGCGAGAGCGCGGCATCAGGCGGGACTGATACGACAGTTCTTTTGGAGGACTGGATGTGCCGGACGCGGAGCGCGGCAGCGGGACCGGGCTCGCCAGCAACGCCGGATGCCACTGGCGGAGCGGTCGTGGTGATATGCCCCTTTGCCTTCACTAACTTCACCTGCTCATCGATCCAGGCATCCTCGAACGGGGGGTCGGTGCTCAGCCCGTGCTCGGCGAGGTCCTGGGTGATCGTCTCCACTATCCAGTACCCCCGTCGCTTGGCGCCCCAGTGGCCGAGCAGCTCCCTTACCGTCAGTTCGACGGGGTTGGTGGCGGCGCTCTGGACAGCTCGCTCCAACAGGTCGTGGGCCTCGCTCACATTGGCGATCGTACATCTGGAGAGCCGACGGGTCGGGGCGGGGCAATGTAAGGGGGTAGTTGGCCCGGGTGCTCGAGCCGCTGGCGCCGGTCCTCGTCAAAGCCTCCCGTCTTTCCAACTACTCTGGCTAAGGTGGTCGTAAATGAGGGGCGCGGCGCGCCCCCACAGCTCGAGGGACAAGCCCTCAGCGCCGTCCGCCACCGAGGTGGCCACCTTCAGATAATCGCCGGTGCCGGCTCCGGCAAGACCGAGGTGGTCTCGCAACGAGTTGCGGACCTATTGGCCGATGGCTTCCCGCCCGAGGCAATTGTCGCCTTCACTTTCACCGAGCGAGCGGCCGAGGAGTTGAAAGACAGGATCGGCAGGCGAGCGGAGGACCGTCTAGGGCCCGGTTCTTTGGACCGCCTGGCCGGCCTTTTCGTGGGCACCATCCATGCCTACTGTTTTCGGCTTTTACAGCAACGGGCCCCCAGGTATGAGACCTATGACGTACTGGACGACAACCAGCTCACGGCCTTCTTGTCCCGGGAGGAAAAACACCTCGGCCTCCGCCAGTTCGATCCCGATAGGCCCGATCCCAACAAGCGTATCTTTGCCGGCATAAGGGCCTTCTTGAAAGGCGTGGGCGTCGTCGAGAACGAACTGCTTTACCCCGCAACTTTGGAAGAGCCGTTCAAGACCGTTATCCGAAATTACTACGAGTCCCTTGACCACTACCGGCTGCTCACTTACGGCCTGCAGATCGTTCGGGCCGTGAGGGAGCTGGAGCGCCCGGATCTGGCGGCCGAGGTGCATTCCAAGCTCCAGCACCTGATCGTCGACGAGTACCAGGACGTCAACCCGGCCCAGGAGCGCCTCATCCGGCTCCTAACGGGACCGAAGGTCGAGCTTTGCGTCGTCGGCGACGACCAGCAGGCGATCTACCAGTGGAGGGGCTCCAAGGTCGCCAACATCATGACCTTCTCCAAGCGCTACGAGCCGGTGGCCACCTTCGAGATCGTCACCAACCGCCGGAGCCGGCCTCAGCTGATCGAGGTGGCCAATGATTTCGCCACGACCATCCCCGAACGGCTCCAAAAGACCATGGCCCCTCACCGGGAGCCGGGCGCGCCCCCTCTGCCGGAAGTCGTGGCCTGGAGCGCGCCAAACGAGGCCGAGGAGGTGGGTTGGGTCGCCAATCTCATACTGGACCTAGTTGACACCGGAGCCCGCTACCGGGACATCGCCGTACTGGTAAGGACCCGTGCCGCCTATCCCCGCTTGCGGGAGACTTTCGCCAGCTTCGACATCCCGGTCCAGCCCGGCGGGCGCACAGGGCTGTTCGACCAACCCGAGGCCGTCTTACTGGGCAAGACGATCTGCTGGCTCGTCAATCTGGAGTGGCGCGGCACGTACGGGAGCGGCGAGCAAGTTACCCATGAGGCTCTCCTCGCCCGCTACCAGGAGCTCTTCAAACTCGACGACGCCGCCCGCAACCGCCTGGCGAAACTCCTCCTGAGCTGGAAGGAAGCGGCGGCGAGCACCGCCCGCCCGGCTGACCTGGTGGGCGAGCTGTACGAGCTCCTGGGTGCGCTCAATGTCGGGGCGTGGGACCTCAAAGAGCCGATGTTCCTGAACAAGCTCGGGACGCTGGCCCGGTTCTCCGCCCTGTTGGCCGACTACGAGTCGGTGCGCCGACGCGCTCGGCCCGACGCCGAAAACGCCGGTGAGCAAGTAGGCGGCCAAGACCGAGGCCGCTGGTACTACCAAAACCTGGCCACCTACATCGTGAACTACGCCCAGGGGGCCTACGAGGGCTTTGACGGTGAAGAGGGCTACGATCTGGACGCCGTGGACCTGACCACGGTCCACCAGGCCAAGGGCCTGGAGTGGCCCGCCGTTTTCGTCCCGTCGGTGACCGCCAACCGTTTCCCAACCTCAAGGACCGGCCACGCCGAGCACTGGGTACTGCCGAGGAACCGTTTCGACGCCGCCCGCTACGAAGGCAGCGATGCCGACGAGCGGCGCCTGTTCTATGTCGCCATCACCCGCGCCCGGGACTGGCTGTCTGTGTCCCGTCATGAGCGGGTCGAAAAGAACAAGGTCGGCCAAAGTCCCTACCACCGCCGCCTCGAGGACATGAGCCTGGTGCTCGCCCCCGAAGACATCCGCGTCCCCGCCCTTGAGGCGAGAGACGCCGCCGACCAGCCCGTCTCGCTCACCTACAGCGAGCTGGCGGACTTCTTGGAGTGCGGTCTGGCGTTCCGGTTACGCAACCTGGTCGGCTTCAAACCTCGTCTGGCCAAGGAGCTGGGCTACGGCAAAGCCGTTCACCACGTGATGCGGGCCGTGGCCGAGGCCACCAAGGCGTCGGGCCGGGTCCCATCGCCGGCGGACATCGACGAGATCCTCGACCGGAGCTTCTTTCTGCCCCACGCCAGCAAGCCCGAGCACCGCCAGATGAAAGACGCCGCCCGGCGCCTGGTGACCACCTACACCCAGAAGTACGAGGACGATCTCTACCGGGTGTGGGAGGTGGAGCGCCCGTTCGAGCTCCACCTCGACGGTGTCACCGTCGCCGGGAGGGCCGACGTGATCCTTGACCGGGAAGGGGGGGCGCCGACGGCCCTGGCCATCGTCGACTACAAACTGGCCACCCACCGCGCCACGCATGGCTACGACCTACAGCTCCAGGTGTACACCGATGCCGGACGTCGGGAGGGGCTGGACGTGCGGGGCGCCTATGTCCATGACTTGAAGGCCGCCTCCCGCAACCCGGTGCCAGTCGGCCCTGAGGCCATCGGCCGGGCCGAGACCGGCGTGGCCAGGGCCGCGGCGCGTATCCGCAAGCGCGACTACCAGCCCAGCCCGGGGCTCAGGTGCCGCAGCTGCGAGGTACGCACCATCTGCGCCCACGCCAAGCCATGAGCCTGACGGCGTTGTGCCACTGGTCCCTCCCCATCGCCACAATGGAGCTGTGACGATGCGAGTGACGGTCAGCCCCGGGGTGCTGGCGTGGGCAAGGGAGCGCTCCGGCGCCGAAGCGGGCGACCTCGAGCGCCGGTTCCCGAACCTCGCCGGGTGGGAGAGTGGCGAGGGTTCTCCGACCCTCAAGCAACTGGAGAGCTTCGCTCGTGCCACCCACACCCCGATCGGGTTCCTCTTCCTCGACGAACCTCCGGATGAGAGGGTGCCGATACCCGACTACCGGACGATGGGCCGCGCCGGTGTGGGCCGGCCAAGCGCAGACTTGCTCGACACGATCTTTCTGTGCCAGTTACGCCAGGAGTGGTACCGGGAGTTCGCCTTGGTAACCGGCGAAGGTCAGGTCGACTTCGTCGGCACGCTCAACCCGAGCACGCCGGTACCAGAAGCGGCCGCCAACATACGGACTGCTTTGCGCTTCGATACCGACGAGCGCGGCCAGAACTGGTCGGAGGCACTGAGATTGCTGGTAGACCGCGCCGAGGAGGCAGGCGCCCTCGTCATGACCAGCGGCGTAGTGGGCAGTAACACTCATCGCAAGCTCGATCCCCACGAGTTCCGCGGTTTCGCCTTGGTCGACAGCGTGGCGCCATTGGTCTTCGTCAACGGAGCCGACACCAAGGCAGCACAGCTTTTCACCCTCATGCACGAGTTGGCTCATCTTTGGTTGGGTGGGGCAGCGCTCGACGACGCCAGCCCGGCCGCTCCGCCCAGCACCTCGATCGAGCGCTGGTGCAACGAGGTGGCGGCCGAGGTTCTCGTACCCCTGGACGTCGTAAGGGCAGAGTTCGACGCGGGTCAACCGCTGTCGAGCGAGCTAGAAAGGCTGGCCAGGAATTTCAAGGCGAGTACCCTCGTGGTCCTGCGCCGGCTCTACGATGCGCACTTCCTCGGCAATTGGGACGCGTACCGATCTGCCTACGAGGCCGAACTCCACCGGGTCCTGGAAATCCTCGCTGAGCGAGCCGGGGGCGGAGGCAACTTCTACAGCACGCAGCCCGTGCGCGTCAGCAAGAGGTTCACCCGGGCCGTAATAACGAGCACCCTTGAAGGTCAGACCCTTTACACCGATGCGTTCCAGATGCTCGGCTTCAGGAGCGCAGCCACGTTCCAGCAGTTAGCCGATCATCTCGGGGTCGCTTGATGGCCTACCTCCTGGATTCGGACGTCTTTATCCAAGCGAAGAACCTTCATTACGGGTTCGACTTCTGCCCAGGGTTCTGGGACTGGATCGACAGGGCGAACGCGGCCGGGACAGTAATCAGTATCGAGAACGTCCGCATCGAGCTGCTCGCCGGCAACGACGATCTCGCCACTTGGGCGAGCAGACGCGGCCGCTCACTGTTCATAGGACTCGATGCGGCGATGGCACCCAGCCTTCGGGCCACTAGCGTGTGGGCCACCACCAGTGGCTACGACCCCGGGGCAGTCTCTCTCTTCCTGCAGGTCGCCGACTACTACCTGGTCGCTTTTGCCCACGCCCTCGGACATACCATCGTGAGCCACGAACGACCCGGTGCCACAAAGAAGATCAAAATCCCCGACGCCTGTCTCGGCATGGGCGTCCGGTTCATGAGCCCGTTCGAGATGCTGCGTGCGGAGGGAGCTCGGTTTGTTTTGGCGCCTTAGCGAAGGGCCGCAGGACGCGACTTCCGCCCGATGCCATCTCAGTCTCGATCCTTGCGCTCCTCGACCCGGCTACCGGCAGCCTACGCAACGAGGAATGAGTCCAGCTTATGTGGCAAAGACTTTCATCACTTCGTCGCCGTAGTCGTTGATCACCTTCACCGCTATCTTCCCACTCTCCGGCTTCGCGAACAGACGTGACTCCGTCCTATACAGGCTGGCCCAGGCCTCCTCGTCGATGTCAGCCTTCAGAGCCCGTTTCAACCTTGCATAAGGATCCTGGCCGCCGGTGAAGTAGCACTGGCGCACGAAGAACGACTCCTCATTGTACGCCGTGTCGATCATCCAGAGCGCGACCTGGTCGACGTCGTTGCTTCGGACCTGGCCAGTGTTGGGGTCGTAAACGTCCACCCCTTTTAGGACAACTCGTAGCTGATCGCCCTCGCGGCGGATCTCGATGTCAGGCTCACCGAAGACCGTAAAGAGGTTGCCAGCGCCAGTCTTCTTCAACTCCTCGCCCATGACGAGGTCGGCGTTCATGCGGACCAACAGAACAGGGACACGGCCCAGCCGACGCTCGGCAGCCACGTTGGCGAAACCCTCATCGGAAGTCACGTAGTCCTCCCCTGTTCCCACCACCTGGGGCTCAAAAGCAAAGCCGAGCACGCAAAGCAGGTCGATGTCAACGGCCCGGATCGCCTCACGGGCAGCTTCCTTGAGGAAAGAGGGGCCGACCGTCCCGTACTGCGGACCGATCGTTATCCCGACTCTCCTCGGCGCCCCTTCGGACGCGTCCGCTCGCTCCCCGACCGCCTGTATGTGAGGGGAGGCGTACGGTTCGATCATGTCAAAGGTGAGCCTCTCACCACGCCGTCCGTTCTGTATTCCGGCGACACGAAGGCTGGCCATGACCGTCTGCTCGAAGGAGCTGTCCTTGTCAAGAGAGACCTGGCGCCCTGGGTCCGCCTCGGCGGCTTGGTTAAAGGCACTACCGCTGAAGGCGAGGGAGCGGTGCGGCGAAAGGCTCTCCACCGTGTACGGCTTAGATACTCGAACCTTCTTTGAGTCCTCGTAAGGTCTGTCGTAGAGAAGTTCGTACTCTGCATGTAGACGTATAGCTTCGTAAATTTCGTCTCGGCTCATACCCTCTTTGACATCCGGGTTATTAGCGATCGACTTCAGGGTTATGTGCTGCACCCGCTCGTACACGAAACCGTGGCGAACATCGCCTGTGACTTCGGTTGGGGGCAGTTGCTGTCCTGTCAGATCACTCTCCCTTATGCGCCCCTCCACCGAATCCGCAAGCAAGTACCAAGGGAACCGAGCTCCCATCAGCCGCTGCCTTGCCAGCGCCAATGCAACCCGGGACGTGTCGATCGTTATCCAGCGCCGGCCCCACTGCTCTGCCACATAGGCAGTTGTCCCCGATCCGCACGTCGGGTCCAGAACAAGATCGCCTGGGTCCGTGGACATTAGCATGCATCGTTCGACAACCGTCCGAGTGGTTTGTACAACATAGCTTTTCTTCTCGAACTCGATCGTGTCCGACCATGAGTTCTCAAGCGACTTCATTCCAAAATCATCAAAGTACATCTTGAAATACAGCTTCTTACCGAGGACGAAAAGGCGACCTGCCGATATAAGTCGTTGAATGCCTCCACGGGTAGTTCGCCAGCTTTTCCCGGAGACCGGGGGAAAAGCGGATCCCTGATACTCGATGTCGAAGGTGCAGGAGGGTGTATACCCGGACGAGGCAAGGTCGGACCTCTTGAACACCCGCTCGGCCGACAGGGTCGAGGTGATATTTTGAATTTCTTCACTTGTAAGTCGTCGGTAACCTTCTGCACCTTCTGCATCAGCGAAGACGAACTCCGAATCACCCCCAACCCGCTTTGGCACCCAGAGGTTCCTGTATTTGAGCTTTTCCTTGTCTGATGCAAACCACAGCAGGTAATCGTAGACGGACTCGATCTGTCCAGATTCAAGAGGCATCATCGATCGAAAGTTGATCAAGGCGACAAAGTTCTCACTCCCAAATACCTCGTCCATGAGAGACCGCACGAGGTGCACGTTGTCGTCGCCGATCTGGACGAAGACAGACCCACTCCCCATGAGAAGCTCCTTGGCGATGGTTAGGCGGTCGCGCAGGTACGTCAGATAAGAGTGGACGCCAAGCTCCCACGTGTCCCGGAACGCCTTGATCTGTTCGACTTCACGTGAGATATCCTCGACCTTGCCATCTTTGACGTCACGCTTCCGTGTCGACAACTGCCAGTTGCTGCCAAACTTGATCCCGTAGGGCGGGTCAATGTAGATCATTTGGACCTTGCCTCGCAGTCCCTCCCTTTCAGCCAGACTTGCCATCACGTTAAGCGAATCGCCCAGGATCATGCGGTTGGACCAGTTGGCCTGATGGCGGTAGAAGTCAACGATCTCCATCTCATCCAAGCCATCGAAGCTCTCAAAGAGCCGTAGCGGTTCGACGTCGGGCCGACCGGCGCTCTTTCGCAGGTCGTCAATTATCACTCGTGGGTCGATCTTCTCCTGGATGTAGATTGGAGGAGCCTCCGCTACCAGATCCTCGGAGTCCTGGGCATCCTTGCCTTTCCAGACGAGCTGGGGGTCGAGCGAAGGGTCGCGGGGATAGCGGACCTGTTGGGGTTTCTCCACTTCGGGCGCCACGAACTCGTACGCGTCCGCCGTGGGCAGGTTGGCCCTCTTGTCGGCATGTGTAATGGCCTCAACTGGCACGGCAGATGGGGAAAGCTTGGGCTTACGGGGTGGCATCGAGGATCTCCTGGGCTTCCGTCGGCAGGCCGGTTATCGGGTTGTCGGCGTAGAGGTTGTCTATGGCCTCGTCCAGGAGCTCGATGGCCTGGGCGTACGGGGGGTTCCCGATCTGGACGTAGCCCCAACGGCCGAACTCGCCCCAGTTGTTGACGGCTGCGCACCACTGGTTGCGGGCGGTGGAGGCCTTCGCTTCTGTGGGACCCGGGGACTTACGGGTCCCCGACACCTCGACTATCAAAGTGCGCTCCACATCTGCAGGCTCGGTCACGAGACGCACAAGAAAGTCCGGCACGTAATCGTGGCTGCGACCTTCGTGGACGTACGGGATGGAGAACCCGAGCCGTTCGTTCTTCACGTACGACAGCACCCGGGAGTCGGACTCGAGGGCCTGGGCGAGGGCCTCTTCCCACGAGTTCCCCCGCAGGCTGTCGAGAACGACATGGTTGAGATGGGACTTGGTCGGCGGTGGCTCCATGACGACTTTGCGGGTGAGGAAATGGACCTCGTCTGTTGACCCCATCGAGTCGTAGCGCTGGATGCCCAAGAACGCGCCATCCGAGGAGCGGGTGCAAGCGGCACCGGTGGTCGCCGCTGGGGATGCATTGTTGGGACCATCGGTCACCCGTAAGGTAATTGAAAATTACGCGCAAAAGCCCGCTCCCCGTGGTTAGCAAGCAGAGCTTGGTCGTCTCACCGATCGGGAAAGAGAGGTGTTGCGACTGTTGGGGACGGGCAAAAGCAACTCAGAGCTCCGGTCCGCCCTGTACGTGGGCGAGGGCACGGTCAAAGCCCATGTCTCAAAGGTGCTCACGAAGTTGGGCCTTCGTGACCGGGTGCAGGCGGTTATCTTCGCCTATGAAAGTGGCCTTATAGAGCGGGCGGGACTAGGCCCAGGGTGGCCTTGGAGGTTTGGCTCGCTCGCACCCGGCCGGTTCCGGCGTCTCACTCTCGCCCCATATTGGCCTAAACATAGTCTCGTTTTTGAAGGAATCGCCAGGAGAGCCATCCGGGTACGATCGGCAGCCAGTAGGTGGCCAGCCTGTAGGTGAGCACCGCCGAGACCGCGGGCCCGGCGTGCATGCCGACGCCGGTCAGGCCCGCGACCAAGGCCGCCTCGATGGCGCCGAGCCCGCCGGGAGTGGGTGAGACGGCGGCGATGACTGCGGCGCCCAAGTAGACGGCTCCGATCTCCGCGATCCCGACGCCGCCTCCGAACGCATGGACCGAGCCCACGAGGCCGGCGATGTAGGCCAGGGTCACCATCGCCGAGGCGCCGAACAAGAGGGCTAGCTTGAGTGGGCTTGCTGCTACGGTCCGCAGGCTGGCGGCGGCCGACCGCAGGGCGGGCAGGATCCGGGCGGCGGCGAACCGCCTGCCCCGACTGGTGGCGAGCACGATGCCGACGAGGGCGGCCGCCCCGGCCAGGATGAGCAACAGCTTGCTAGGTGGTGGCAGCTTGAAGGTGTGCGCCAGCTCGTGGCCCGCCAAGGTGAAAAAGATCACCATGAGGACCAGGTGGGCCACGGCCCCCATGAGCGCATTGACACCGACGGCGGCAATACCGGCACCGGGTGGGACACCCCTCTTCTGCAGGAACCGTGCGTTCAGGGCCATGCCGCCAACGTTGGCGGGGGAGACTCGGTTGACGAACGATGATGCGGCCTGCGTGAGGGTGGTGGGCCAGAACGGTATGGGCCCGGGTACGGCGCTGATCAGCGCGGCCGCACTGGCCAGGTACGTCAAGGCGGACGCGGCTAGGACGACCGGCAGCCATGCCCAGTGCGCCGACTGTAAGGCCTGCCAACTGCTGCCTACGTGCGCCAGTTGCGGCAAGATGAAGTAGAAGGCGCCAGCGGCGGCGGCAATGGCGAGCAGGCTCTTGAGCCGCACCCGCTGAAGTCGCGCTAACGGCTGTTCGCTCAGACCACTTGCCGCCGTGGCCGCCGCCCTGGTTCCCGACAGCAAGCCATCCGTTCGACCGATGGCGTGACGCGTTGCCGCGGACAGAGCCAGCGGCTGCAGCAACGGGACGGCGGCCGCCAGTGCTTCGGGGCCGATGACGGCGGCGGCGCCGGACACCGCCCTCTCCGCGCCGACCATGGTGGCCAGCGACGCCAGCAGCTCGGCGATGTCAAGGTCCTTCTGGCGTTGCGAGGCGGAAAGTTCGGAGAAGCTGAAGTCGGTCAGCCAAGGTTCAGCGTCGCCCTCGACCATCACGTTCGCCGCCCGCAGGCCGCGATGGGCGATCCCGGCGCGGTGCAGGCTCTCTACCTCTGCCCACAGCCGCTGGAGCAGTTCGTCGCTGATCGTCCAGGGTGGAAAATCGCCGAGCGAGGTGCCGCTTACGCGTTCCATAACGAGTAAAGCCGTCCCGCGGCCGGCTCTGATAACCCGTACGACACTTGGGACCTGGACGCCGGCCCGCTCGGCCGACATGCCGACAAGGGCCTGGCGCTCGACCGCCCGGATGACCGAGGCGGCGGGCCAGGTGTCGCCCACGTTGCGCAGCCGGGCAAATCGGTAAACGCGGTAAAGTAAGTCCGCGTCACGCTGGTCCGAGCCAAGTGCCTTGATGAAGAGCCACCGCCCGTCATTGGTGACCGCCACGAACGGCCGGGAGCCTTTCGTCCGGACATTCGCTGGCTCGACGACAGTGGTGGGCAAGCCGGCGGACCGGAGAGCCTCCGCGACCCCATTGGGCCCCATGCGCTTGTCCGGCACACCGAACGCCACCAGCACGCTGGCGCCCACCGTAACCCCGACGGCGAGTGCCAAAAGCAGTTCGACCGGCAGGACTGTGCCGGTGACCAGCCGGGCCCCGACCATCGTGCTCAGCACGAGCCACGTCGTCCGGCACCACGAACGGTTCAGCCAAGGCGCTAGCGCGACCGCTATCGCCGCCGCCGTGGCGAAAAGGGCCGGGCTTGGGAACCAAGCACCGGCCAGCCACGAGCCCTGACCCGTAGTCAACGCCACCGAGTGCGGGTCCTTGTCGGCGGCCAGGTACAAGATTGCTGACAGAGCAGCGCCGGCTATGAGAGCACCCGCTGCCAGTTGGGCCAGAAGACGGGCCCGGCGGTAGCGCAGGACGGCGAAGACGACCGCGGCGGCGGCGATGACGAATGTCACCTGCACCAGGCCGATCAGCAGCCTCCCGGCCGAGCCGGATCCGAGCCACGTCACGGTGGGAGCGCCGGACCGGACAAGCTGACCGGGTGCCACCGCGACGGCTGCCAGTGCTCCTATTAGGACCAGCCCGCTTGCCATGAGGCGGATGACATCGCCCGGGTGCCGGTAACGAGACGATGGGACGAGCTGCCACGCATGCTTGGCGACCGGCCCTGCCGCGCCGGTCCGTGGGTCATTGGCGATGGTCAGCTCGCCATCGGGGAGGGTACCCGCGTCATTACGGGCCTGGCCCGTACCGGTGCTGGTCACCCTCGGGCCTCGGCGTGGCCCGGCGCCAGGACGTCGTCCAGGTCCGCGTCGCGCCCGGCAGGGTTCTTCCTGGCATGCCTGCGTCGCTGCAACCGGTCGGTTACGAGCGCGGTAGTTAGGGCGCAGGATGTGCCGAGCAGGATCCCTGCAGTAGCGTCGGAGAGCCAGTGGGCGGCCAGGTAGGCGCGGGAAAGTCCCATCAATATGGCAAAGGCCACGGCGACCGCGCCCCAGAGGGCGCGCCGCCTACCCGGGGGCACTAGGGCGATGACCGCCGCTATGACAGTGACCGACGCGGCCACGGCGTGCCCGGACGGGAACGACCCACCGCTCGTCGCCACCAGCGAGCCGGGTGGTCTGGGTCGGTCGTAGGCACCTTTCAGCGGCCCGATCAGCAGCTCCGACATAATAACGGCCCCGGCGAAGGCCGCCAGGTGCCACCACCGGCGCCGCAGTGCCAGGAACCCGGCAAGGGCGATGCGCACGGGCAGCGTGACGTACACGAGCCCGAGGACGTTGAAGACCTTGGCGATGACTGTCAGGGGCTGGGCCCGGCCCGAGATCATCAGCCGCAACCACGCATTGTCGATCCTCTGGGCTCTGAGGAGCGTTCCATGGAGGCCGACTAGGACGAACAACACGGCCGTGAGCGTCGCTACCCCGACGGTAAGGAAGGCGGCCGACCGTGGGCTGGCAAGGAGCGCCTCCTCCTCGCGCCCACCGGTGCCCGGCGCGCTCATCCCGAACATGGTGCACCCCGTCCGCACAAGGCAAGCCCGACGGTCCGCCTGACGTAGTCGACGAGCACAGACCGCGGTGTGAAGGCCAGCGCGCCGTCGACCGCGGCGGCAAGGACCGGGGATGCACCGGGCACGAAACGGAACCGGTAGGTGGCGCACCCGCCGGGGAAGGTGTAGTAGCGGAGGTCGGAGTAGTGCGGCACGAGGCTCAGCGGGCGCTCGAACTGACGCGTGCCGAGCTGGTCGGAAGGGATCTGGTAGGCACCTGCGGTGTCACAGCTGGCGGTCAGGGTTACGGTCACCGCCTGGGCCCCGGCTTGATCGGAGTCCAGCCAGAAACTGGCCTTCCCGCTGGCGACGGTGCCGGGCCCCGCAGTCCAGCCCGACGGCAGCGAGGCAATGCACGCGAGAAAGGCCGCCGAAGGAACCGCCTGTGCCGCCAGGACCATCGCCGGGCCGGTGCCACAGGCGGGCGCCCGCGTGCCGGGGGGCTGCAGGAAAAGGGTGTTGGCGACAAAGATAGGAACGACGATGACGGCCAGCAGCATGGCCGCGGCCAGGCCCACCCGGTGAGCGTTCCAGCGTTGCAGCCGCACCGGTCGTAGCGGGGGGGCGAGGGCACGGAACTCGGCCAATAGGTCGCGAGGATGGCGTTTCATAAAGGCCCTTAACTGCGAAGGGCTGGCCGCCCCCCGTGTGGCCGCGAATGCCTCGGCCAGGTCGGTCTCCGTGAAATAGCGCAACGCCTGGCGGTAAACGCGCCCGGGGTCGGTGCGCACCGCCAGCACCAGCATCATGTTGCCCAGGTCGACCGCCTGTCGCCATGGTGATGGTCGCACCTGGACGAACGCGACGTCGATCAGCAACAGCTGCCCGTCGCGGACCATCAGGTTGCCCGGCTTGAGGTCGCGGTGTGCGATCCCCGCGTCCCATAGCGTGCGGATCAGCCGAAGCCCCTGGTCGACCAGCTGGTCGTCGACGACGACGCCGCCGATCTCCACGGCGCCATCGAAGTACTCGGTAACAAGCATGTACTCCCGCTCGGGAGTGATCTCGACGATGCCGTAGGGCCTGGCCACACCGACCCCTATGTCCTGCAACAGGCGCAGGGCATAGTCCTCGTACTCGGCCAGGCGCCGTACGGTCTGGAAGGGGTGCTCGTCCTCCAACGAGCCGTAGAGGACTCTGCGCGCCAGCTTGTACCACCGGTCGGCGCGGACGTGCCCCTTGGTGTAGAGCTTGGCAAACAGGTACTTGTCTCGACCGCCTTCGACCCGCAGCCGTAGCGGTGTTGAGCCGGCTGAGGACTCGAGGCCAACTGGCGTGAGGTCGGTGACGGTCAGCCCGAGCTGGTCACGCACGCCCTGGCGGATGGCCTCGCCGCGCCGGCCGGTCACGTCCACGTGCGCGGTGCGACCGCGCCGGTAGGCGACCGGGAACACCTCGTTTGGCGTGAAGAAACGGAACGCGCTGACCGGGATCGCGACTCCGAGAGCGACGCCCAGAACGACGTCATCCACCCGATCGATGCCCAGGTACAGACAGGCCAGGCAGAACACGGCAATAACCACTGTTGCGGCCGCTTTCGCATAGGAGCGGGCCCGGCCCGGCACGACCAGGCAGTAGGCGATGCCTACGAGGACGATCGTGAGGATTCCCAACTTGAACGGCGGCGCCGAATAACCAGTCCAGCTCCCGGCGATCCGCACGCCGTACGGGCGCGGCCGCGCCAGCTGTTGGTTGAGCCGGGACCCGGCAAGCTTGAAGAAGCCCAGGCTGCACAGGAACACAATTAGGTGGCGCCAGCGCCGGAACGCCATCGTAAGGGCGATCGCAGAAAGCTCGGCCACCACGAGGCCCCAGCCGGAACCGGCCACCACGATCCCTCTAGCGATGCGCGTCAGCCACGGTGCCCGCCACCGGGCCAAGAACCCGAGCACGGCGGCGTTGAAGTGATCGTCGAGCCGCAGCGACGGCGCTCGCACCGCGGCGACGACCACGACAGCCAGGACGACAACCACGAGCGCCAGCCATGCCCTGGTACTCACCGACACCGGGCGCGGCAGTGGCGGAGGCGCGCCGGTCGGGCGGCGCCGGGCCGACGTTCGCCGCACGGCGGGGCCCAGCGAAAGACTGGCCAAAACGCCCGGCGAGGTCACCGTCCCTGTCTTGTCGCTCACCGCACCGCACCCCCCGTCGGGGCCAGCCCCTGCGCCCGCAGCCAGCTCCCGGCCACGAGCCGCGGGGCGAGCCCACGCAGCTCCACCTGGGCGTCCAGGGCGCGCAGCGACGGGGTAGAAAGACGCGCCGACACCGCGTTCAGCACCGCGACAAACCGGGGACCGTAGCGGGCCAACAGACTGCGGCGCAGCAGCGGGACCACGTTCTCGGCCGGCTGAAGGCCGCGATCGTCGCTGAGGACCACGAGATGTCGTGCCGTAATGGCGGGGTCGGTACTGAACAGCAACGCGACGCTGATGTCCCCAGCCTCCAAGGCCTGCAACGTGAGCGGGCCCCCGGCGTCGAGCCCTATGAACTCCCCAAAATGGAACCCGTAAGTCCGTCTCAGCCCGGGCAGGCAATAAACGCTCTCGGGGCACTCGGGCGGACCGCCGAACACCAGGCGCGGCGCCCACCGGGCCAGGTCGGCGACCGAGCGCAGGCCATATCGGGCCGCGGTGGCGGCGGTCACCACGATGACGTTGGTGTCCTGCGCGCCAGACGGGCGTCCGGCGACGAGCCCCTCGCGAGCGGCCCACCGGGACAGGGCCCTGCTGGTCGCCCAGCTACTAGATGTAGCCGACAGCCGCCCAACACTGAGGAACTCAAGGGCCGACCCTGAGTACTCGGGCACGATTTGGACGAGGCCGCTCAGCAGCGCCGGGTCGACCAGCTCGCGAGTGCCGACGTCGGGCAGGACCCGGACGGGGAACCCGGTGGCGGCCAGGGCGCCTGCGTACAGATAAGCGAGCAGCACGCTTTCGGGAAAATCGAACGACCCGAGTGTGATGACAGGGCCACGCCGGCCGACCTCAGCTGCACCGTAGGCCACCCCGTGCCCGCCGGCGGATATGCAGGCGCAGAACACGACAGCCAGCGCAAGGCAGCTGGCGCACAACGCTTTCTGTCGCTCAAACAGCGCTCTTGTCATGTGCCCGAGGTGCGTGTGTTGAAGGTTGTCGTCGTATTTGAGCCCGTAGCCCATTAGCCGGTCCATACCGATGTGAGCAAGCCAGACCAGGCCCAAAGCTAAGGCCAGGCGTTGATGCTGCCACCAGCCGAGCCCGATCAGCGCAGCTGGCAACGAGGTGGTGTGGGCGAGGTTGTACATGCTCCCCCCGGACCGGGTGCCTGCGAGGTAGCCCACCATGAGCAGATCGGGCGAGAGCAGGGTGACTGGAACCAGCCACCAAGCCTGGCGAGTGGTCGAGTAGGCGACAAGAGAGCCGAGCAGGAGCGTCAACCCCTCAAGACGAAGCCAGCGCCGTGGTACCCCGACCACCGCGCCGTCAGAGGAGCTAAACCGCAACGCTTCGGTGGTCGCGCTATTGCCCATCCGTACTTAGCCCGTCCAAGAACCGCAACACGGCGCCGGTCGTAACGTCGGGCCTCTGCGACTGGGGGTAATGCCCAGCCTCAGGCACCATGATGACCTCGGCGTGCAGTACCCCTCCGATCCACTCCGCTTCTTCCCTCGGCTTGGCGAAGTCGGGGTCTTGCTCGCCCATCAAGACCAACGCGGGGGCCTTAACCCCGGCCAGGCACGCTGCCGCTGTCTTATGGGTGGTGCGGGTGGTGAGCGAGAACGCCTTTGCATACCCTGGTTTGCGGAGGTTCCTGATCACCTCGGCGCGGTATGCGTCGAAATCGGCGGGCTTCCGGCCAGCGAACAATTTGGGCAGGTAACCTTTCCACGCCATGGCGGCCCACGGCTTGGCCATGGCCGCTCGAAGTAGCACCCGTTGGGCCACGCTTGTCTTGGGGTCGCGGACAAACGGGGCGACGAGCACGAGACCCCTGACAAGGTCCGGCCGCTTTGCCGCCACCAGCACCACGGAACCGGCACCCATGGAATTGCCGACGAGCACGGCTGGACCGCCGAGGTCATCGAGGAGAGCAATTATGTCGTCAGCGGTCTCAACATCGCCGTAGGAACTGAAGGTGGCATCGCTGTCGCCGTGGCCTCGAAGGTCAATGGTCGCTACCCGGTACCCGGCCTCGCGCAACGGAGGGGCGAGGAACCGATAGGCCCTTCGTATGTCACCCATCCCTGGCACGAGAACGACGAGGGGGTCGTTGCCGGAGACGTCGTAACCGACACGTCCTTCGGGACGAGCCAGGTAAGTGGTGGGCTCGTTCAATACATTTATCATGAATACCTTTCTTGTCTGTTGTCGTGTAGGGGCTGCAAATTTTGAGTGACAGAATTGCTGAGCGGCACTTCGAGACAGGCCTTAGTCGAAGAACCACGTGTGCAGTCGGGTACTGGTATACGAGGCGTACCGAGCCCTAACCGGTCATTCCGTCGCAATAGCGGCCTGGACGTCCAGGTTTGCTGCCCGGCGTGCCGGCCAGGTGGTAGCCCCAGGCCGAGCAGAGCGAGTAATGACCAGGGCCCGTTGTGCCCGGCCGGAGCCGACAGGGCACAAAAGGCCGAAGCGGGTTAGGGAGCGCTGAGCCGAAGGGAGGAAGAGCCGTGGTCGGCGGCGAGCTGAGCGCTGGTGTAAGGGAGAGAGACCCACTTGCCCTGCGAGTACAGCTTGGTCATGTTGGCGTGGTCGGCCGACTTCGTGTCGGTGGCCTGGGAATAGGTAAGGATACCCTGGGACACGGGGCCCTGCCGGGTCAGTTCCGTAGTCATGACCATCGAAGAGCCGTGGTAGACCTGGCCGTAGGGGAAGGCCTCCAGGGGACCGCCCGTGCCATTAGCAGCATCCATGACGTTGAGACAGCCTGTGTCGCAACCGGGTACGGGTACCCTCAAGGAGCCGGTGGAGTAAAATTGCACCTGGCCGTAGCTGGCGTCCAGGGGTACGTGATGGGCTCGCAGGCTGAGCACGGCGTTGGCCAGGGCCTCCAGGACGGCGGGGTTCTTGGTGTCCAAGCCCGAGGGGGTGGTGAGCGGTTGGGAGGCATTGAAGGGCACCGCCCAGAACCCGGTCGTGGGTGCCGCCTTGTACCATTCGGAGAACAACCACCCGCCGGTGGTGCCCAACTTGCCGGTGCCGTTGTACCCGGCCAGGGCCGCGCACGCCGGGGCCATGTCGACCAAGGTGGCATTGCTGGCCTTTACATCGGGCGTGGCCATACATGCCTTCACCAACGGCTTTAGCACCAGTTGGGCCAGGTACGAGGGATCGCCTTCCCACATGGCCTGCAGGGTCGGGATACTGAACTTGGCTGGCCCCAGCCCGTCCGTGCCGGCCACACGAGCTGCGATTTCCTGGTTGGCGATGCGGGTGCGCAAGCCCTGGACGGTGCCGATATCGCCCACGGTCGGCGAATAAGCCGGGAACGGGGACTTGGGGTTGGCCAGCCAGTAGGAGTCGTTCGAGTTCTCGACATAGTCGGTGCGGATGGTGTGGGGCAGCTGGCCGGCGTTGAATATGCCGGGCACCGGAGTACCCGGGCTGGTGCGCCAGGCACATGCCGAGCGCGACCCGTCCAGGGTGATGAAGCCCGCCTCGGCAAAGACCTCCTGGGGGATGCCCGCCGGCAAGCACGACTTGATGAGCGACAAAGGCACATCCGGGACGTTGCCGACATCAGCGTAGAGAACGTGGCCGGTGTCGTCGGCCGCCAGCGTGTTGAACTCGGGGATGGCCAAATAAGTTGATTCCACCTTCAGTAACCCCTCCACCGAGGTGGCCTGTCCCATCCGCAGGTACTGGTTGGCGAACCGGGCGCCGTCGCTGAGACCAGCGTCGTCAACGGTGTAGGCCTTCGTGGTCGTCCAGGCATAACCGGCGGCCGGGAAGACCATGACAGTGCCCCATCGGGTGGTGTAGAACGTGTGGCTGACCGTTGTCTTGCCGGTATTGACCCGCACTGTCTCGGTGCCCATCTTGTAGGCTTTGCCGTCGACGTAATAGCTGGTCGGCTGCCCTGGTACCAGCTTCAGCTGATAAAAGGTGAAACGCTGGTCGGTCGAGACAGTGTGCGTCCAGGCCATGTCCTGGTTGAAGCCGATCCCCATGAGCGGGAAGCCGTAAAGCGTCCCGCCCTCCACGTTGTACTGCCCCGGCACCGTGAGCTGGGCCATCCAAAAGCGGTTCTCCCCGTCCCAGGGGAAGTGCGGGTTGACCAGCACCAGGCCGTCGGCGTCGGCTGTGCCCTGGGACCCGATGGCGATGCCGTTGGAACCTCGGACCGAACCATTGTCGCCCGTGAGCTGGCTCTTTAGCGCAGCTACGCCCGGGCTCAGCGCCGCTTTGGTCTTGGTCGGGCTGGCCGCCGGCGCTTTCCCATGGGCCGGGCTGGCGGGCGGGGTGGCGCTCACCTCGTTGCCTATCAATGCGTCGCTGGAAAAGGCCGCGATCTGCAGGGCACGCAGGAACATGTCGGTGACCGTTATGGGCCGGGCCCAGGGCTTACCCGCGCAGCTCGGGTCGTTCAGTTGCCCCGAAGCCAGGTACGCGTTGTACCCGGCCACGAAACCTCTGTAGACGGCCATCACCTGAGGTAGAGGACCGGTCGGGGGCGCCTCGCTCATTTCTTTTTGGACTACGCCGCTCGCCGTTACCGCCTGCCAGTACAGGTCCGAAGCAAGGTTCGAGTCGTCGCTGCCCTCGCCGTAGTCGAGGTTGGGGGTGTTGGGCCCGAAGTAAAGGGAGCGCCGAGCTTCGAGGGTGACGAAGTCCTGCGCCAGGGTGCAGAAACTGTCCTGGGAGAACGCCCACGCCTCGCCGTAGCCTAGGGCGGTGAAGTTGGCGGCCGTAATGTGAGCTATCCCGTCGCTGTCCCGGGTTATGGTCACCGGGCTCGACGTGGCCGATGCACTGCTTGGTGCAACGAGGCCGACAAAGGCCAGCGATACGACGGCGGTCGAGGCCAACCCTAGCCTTAGAAGCCTCGTAAGGTCCTGTTTCAATTGTGGGTTCCCTTTCTTTCGCAGTGGGTGTGGGTTATCGAATTTCGGTGCCGAGCAATCCGTGGCCGCCTGGACCGGTACGCCTCAGGCGTCGCGGTGCGCCATACGCACTGATGCCGCCCCGAGGGCGACGGCGGCGTAGGCGCACAGGACCAGGACGGCCGCACCTGGCCGCAGCAACCCGGCCGAGCGGTGGACCGTTACGGCCGCCTGGACGGCGATGCCGGGTACGTACTGGCGGAGACCGGCCGGGACCAGCTGGCCGAGGAGGGCTCCTCCGAGGATGAGCATCGCCAGCGCGGTGACCGCCCCGGCGGTGTGGCGGATGACGCCGGCGAGCCCGACGCCGACGATGGTGACCAGGCTGGCGGCCACGGCACCGAAGATGAGGGCCTGAAGGGTACCGGGATGGCTGAGCGCGACCTGGACGTGCTTGGCGGCGAGGATGCGCTGGCCGAGCTCGAAGCTGACGACATCGCACACGAGCGCCAGCGGGAAGACAAAGGCGGCCGCAGTGGCGGCCTTGGCCGCCAGCACCAGCGCTCGGGCGGGCATGGCCGTAAAGGTGGTCCGGATCATCCCGGTCGCGTACTCGGCGGCCACGGACCGCACGCCGAGGGCACCCAGGATGACGACCGCCACCCACATCCCGGTAAGCGAGGTGCTGGTCGGGTCGAACGCCTGGCGCTGCTGGGCGCTCATGGTGGCCCAGGAGCTGGCTTGGACGGCGGTGGCAAGGGCGGAAAAGCCGATGGCCGCCACCACGGTCATGGCGACCGTGCGCCACGTCGAGGGAAGGGTGCGAAGCTTGGTCCACTCCGCCTTGAGCGCCCGGCGGGTGGCGGTGGCCCGCACCGAGGGCACTGGTGAGCTCGGGTAGGTCGTCGCGGTCATGTCAATTTCCTTTCTTGGCGGAGGCCAGCTGGCCGGCGTGGTACTCGGTCTCGTCTCGGGTCAGGTCGAAGAACGCCTCTTCGAGCGACGCTGCCTGGACGGCCAGCTCGTAGAGGGTTATGCCGTGGGCGGACGCAATTCCGCCGATCTCGGTGGTGCCCAGGCCGGAAACGACCAGGGCGCCGTCGGTACTGAGCTCGACGGTGGCGCCCTGCAGGGCTAAGGCGTCGGCCAGTTCTCTCGGCTCCAGGGCCCGGGCCCGGACGGTGGCGGCCGAGTGCCCGTTGACGAAGTCATCGGTGCTGGCATCGGCCAGGATGCGGCCCTTGCCGATGACAAGCAGATGGTCAGCGGTCTGGGCCATCTCGCTCATGAGGTGGCTGGAGAGGAACACGGTGCGGCCTTCGGCCGCCAGCGACTTCATGAGGTTGCGGATCCACAAGATGCCGTCGGGGTCGAGGCCGTTGATCGGTTCGTCGAACATCACCGTGTGGGGGTCGCCGAGCAGGGCGGCGGCGATGCCCAGGCGCTGGTTCATCCCGAGCGAGAAGGTCCCTACCCGCTTCCCGGCCACGTCAGCCAGGCCGACGATGTCAAGCACTTCGCCCACCCGGCGCCGGCTGATCCCGTTGCTGTCGGCCAACCACTTGAGATGGTTGGCGGCGCTGCGGCCACCGACAATGGCCTTGGCATCGAGCAGCGCCCCGACCGAGCGGAGCGGGTCGGCCAGCTCGCCATAGGGCTTGCCGTCGATGAGGACTGAGCCCGAGCTCGGAGCGTCCAGGCCCAGGACCATGCGCATCGTGGTGGACTTGCCGGCCCCGTTGGGGCCGAGGAACCCGGTTACCCGGCCGGGCCGGACGACGAAAGAGACGTCGTCGACCGCCACGGTCTTGCCGTAGCGCTTGGTGAGGTGCCTTGCCTCGATCATTGGTCTTCCTTTCGTCGATGCTTCGGTGCTACGAACAGCCTGCGCCCAGGGCCTGAGGTGGGACTGACGTGGCGCTGAGGCGGCGTCTCAGCGCGGCGTTGAGGCTGCCCAAGCGCGGCCAGGGCGGCGGCCGTAGTGTGGCGGTATGGAGGTGAGGTTCTTCGGCGAGTTCGAAGCGATGGCAGGGGGCGTGCCCGTACCCGTCCGGGGTACCAAGCAGCGGGCCGTGCTCGCCTTACTGGCGCTGCAACGCGGGGGGCCCGTCAGCGCCGACCGGCTGATCGACGTGCTGTGGGGCGGGGAGCAAATCGCCAACACGGCCAATGCCTTGCAGGCCCAGATCGGCCAACTTCGTCGCATCCTCGGTGCGGCGGCGATCGTCACCTCCGAAGCCGGCTATGCCCTCGACATCGGTCCGGACGACCTCGATGCGGCCCGCTTCGAGCAGCTGGTGGCCAAGGGGCGGTGCCTGCTCGAGGATGGGGAGACGGCGCTCGCCTCATCGACGTTGGGCGAAGCCCTCCAGCTGCGGCGAGGAGAGCCGCTCAGTGAGTTCGCCTACGCGGGCTTCGCTGATGCCGAACGAGCGCACCTGGAGGACTTGACCCTGGTGGCGATCGAGGCTCGTGCCGAAGCTGGCCTGGTGCTGGGCCGCCACGGCGAGCTCGTCGGCGAGCTGGAGGCGTTGTGCCGGGAACACCCGCTTCGCGAGCGGCTGTGGGAGCTGCTCCTGCTCGCCCTGTACCGGGCCGGACGCCAGGCCGAGGCCCTGCGGGCTTACAGCCAAGCCCGTGACCACTTGGTCGACGAGCTCGGGATCGACCCCGGCCCGGCCCTGCGACAACTCGAGGCCCGCATCCTGGCCCAAGACCCCTCGCTCGCCGCAGTCGGCCCAGCACGTCTTCAGACAGTGGCGGTGCCAATGGCAACGGGCAACCTAAGGGAGCGGTTGAGCAGCTTCGTCGGCCGCAGTGCCGAGCTAGAAGAATTGAAGGAGGTTGTCCGCTCTAGCCGGCTGGTGACCCTGATCGGTCCCGGTGGAGTGGGCAAGACCCGCCTTGCGCTGGAGACGGCCGCCACGCTCCGCGAAGAGCACCGAGACGGGGCCTGGCTCGTCGACCTGGCCAGCGTTACCGAAGCCGAGGGCGTTGCGCCGGCGGTGGCCGGCACTCTCGGGGCGGCCGTAGCCGGCCTCACCGCCCCCCTTTCGCCGAGCTCGACCGTAGAGCTCATCGTCCGTTACCTGGCCGGGCGGTCGCTCCTGGTCGTCCTGGACAACTGTGAGCATGTGATAGCCGAGGCAGCCTCCCTGGCAGAGACATTGGTCGGAGCTTTGCCAGGTCTGCGCCTGGTGGCGACCAGCCGGGAGCCGCTCGCCGTCCCCGGCGAAGTCCTGGTGGCAGTGCGCACGTTGGCAACTCTGGCAGCAACCGAGCTCTTCGTCGACCGGGCTCGGGCGGTGCGGCCCGGGTTTACCGCGGACGGGCGCACCCGTGCTGTGATCAACGACATCTGTCGGCGGTTGGACGGCCTCCCTCTGGCCGTCGAGCTCGCCGCCGCCCGCCTTCGTTCACTTACGGTGGCCACGCTGGCGGAGCGGCTCGACGACCGCTTTCGTCTGCTCACCGGCGGCGCCCGCACGGCTCTGCCCCGCCAGCAAACCCTTCGAGCGGTGGTGGACTGGAGCTACGACCTGCTGTTCGAAGACGAACGCCGACTGTTCGCGCGGCTGTCGGTCTTCGCCGGGGGCTGCGACCTGGAGGCGGCCGAGGCGGTCTGTGCCGACGAAAAGGTCCCGACCGCCGAGATCCTCGACGTCTTGAGCCGGCTGGTCGACAAGTCCCTCGCCTCAGCCTCCGACGCCGGTGGTGACGGCCGCTTCAGCCAGCTCCAGACGTTGTGGCAGTACGGCCGGGACCGCCTCATTGGAGCCGGCGAAGTTGGCACCACGTGCGCCAGGCACGGCGCTTATTACCGGCAGATGGCGGAGAAGGCCCACGACGGCCTGCGAGGAGCCACGGGGCCGATCTGGCGGGAACGCCTCACCTCCGACCTGGGGAACCTGCGGGTCGCGCTCGACTGGTTCATCGCCGCAGAGAACGCCGATGCGGCGCTGTCGTTGGCGTCGGGAATGGCGTGGCTGTGGTTCATCAACGGTGACCCTGTCGAAGGAGCGCGCTGGCTTGGTGACGCGCTCGGGGCGAGGGGGTCGCGCCGTGCTGAACTGGAGGCGACGGCCCAGGTCTGGCACGGCTATTTCGTGTGCATGGCGTTCGGCCCCGCGGCTCCGGTGCTCGAGTGTGAAACAGCGGTCGGCGCGTTGAGTACAAGCCAGGACCGGGCCCGTCGCGCGGACGCGCTGCTGTGCTTCGCCACGGTGTTGCTGCGCGCGCAGGAGTTCGCGCGATCTCTCGACGTCCTCCGCGAGGCGCACGACCTGCTGGAGCCGGCCGTGCACGGCTGGCGCCTCGCCCTGCACGACTGGCTCGTGGCCGAGAACCTGGCCTTGTTGGGGCACTTCGCTGACGCAGAGCCCGCCGCCCGCGCCAGCGTCGAGCGCTTCAACGCCGAAGGCGAGGTCTGGTCGTCTGTCGGCCCGCTGAACATCCTGGCCGGTATCGCCGAGTCCCGAGGCGACCTCGATGGGGCGTCTGCGACCTACGAAGCCCTCCTGGAGCGATGTCGCGCTGCCGGGCAACGCAATTTCATGTTTTTCAGTCTCCAACGTCTTGCCGCGCTGCGAGCCAAACAGGGCGACGACGCCGTCGCCGACAAACTGTACGAGGAGCTCGTCGCGTCCAACTTCAACCCGTTGGTGTCGTTCGACTCCATGGTCGGCCAAGCTGTGGTTGCTCGACGGCTCGGCGACCTGGCCCGGGCGCGGGCCCTGCTCGAGGCGGCAGGCAGCTACTACCGAAGCATCGGCCTTCCCGCCGGCCAGACCGGTGTCCTCGCCGGCCTGGCGTGGTGGGCACTGAGCGCGGGCAAAGCCGACGAAGCCCTGGCCTGTGCCACTGAGGCCACTCAAGTCGCCTCGGCCAGCGGGGACCCGGTAATACAACGCCTCGCTGACACCGCCTTAGCCGCCGTCAGGGCGCTCGGCGACCCGACCCGTCTGAACATCGAGACCTTCCTCGCCCTGGCCCAGCAGGCCGCACAGGGTTTGCCCTACCGCAGTCACACCACCCTCACCGACCGGGCCGATGTCGCCGCGCTGGCGGCCAAGCTGGCGCCCTCGGCCTGCTGAGCAACAGCGCCGCGTGGACGGCCCGGTCCCTCGAGGCGGTTTACCTCAGTACCACCTCAGCGCCGCCTCAGGCCGCCCGGGCAACCTGGTGCCCATGAAGCCCGAACAAGCTCAGCCCGACAGCCCGCGTAACCGCTCGGAGGCCCCTGGGCCTGCTGTTGAGGACCATGGCCGCGTGGTCACCGCGAGGTCGGAGGCCGCGGCGCGGTACCGCCAAGCACAGCGAGCGGTCGACCGCCACCAAGCCGCCACGGCGCTCCACCTCGCTGTCGAAGCCGACCCGGCCTTCGAGCTCGCCCTCGCCGACCTCGACGCCATCACGGGGACCTCAGCCGAACGTCCAGGTCACCGACAGATGAACTGGGAACGCCACCACAACGAGGTCGTGCGCACCGCGGCCTCCGGCGACAGCAAGCGAGCGGTCGACCTGCTCCGCGAGCACCTCGCCGGTGTCGGCTGCGACCCGCTCGCCTTCCGCATCGTCGCCCAGTTGCGCCAGTCCGAGGGGACGGACGACGACTTCGAGAACCTCGCAAGCCAACTCCCAGGGTGCCACCCGTCCCCATGGCCGAGCTGTTCGTGACGGCCCTGACGGGCCCCATCTTGGTGATCGGGATCGCGCTGACCGCGCGGCTCTTCGCTTCCGGCCCCCGGCCGCTGGACCGCGTTTGGGACCGGTCGCCTCGGGAACAACGTGAGGCTCCCGGCTGGCGAGCGCGTGGCCGGCACGGTACCTGGTGGGTTCGGAGCACCAGGTCCCCCTTGCTGCCTCGGGGGCTACGGGCGGTACCATGGCCGTCCTGATGCTCGGTCTTCGCCGAGGGCCGGAGGTGACTACCGGCGTCGCGCTCTACCAGTTCTTCGGGTACTGCCTGTTGGTGATCGCCGCCATCTTCGCCCTCGAGTGCTGGCGCCGTCTTGCGACCGAGCACGACCTGAGAGGGGCCAGTTGGGAGCGAGCAGATGACCGGCACCCGGACGCCAGCTGACCAGCGCTCCGCGATATGCGTCGTGTTCCCCGGGCCCCGCCAGGTCGAGCTCGAAGAGGTGGCCGTTGACCTCGGCGACCTCGGGCCGCACGAGGTGGTGGTGCAGGCCCGCCGCAGC
The DNA here is from genome assembly GCA_003166025.1 of Acidimicrobiaceae bacterium. Taxonomy (GTDB): domain Bacteria; phylum Actinomycetota; class Acidimicrobiia; order Acidimicrobiales; family Palsa-688; genus Fen-671. Next base: position 34,412 of record PMWT01000088.1, read on the forward strand.
GTGATCAGCCCGGGCACCGAGCTAGCTCATTACCGTGGCGACTCCCTCGTCGGTCTGTCCCTGCCTGCCCCGCGCCCTAGCCAACCGTTCCACCCGGGCTACGCCATGGCCGGGACAGTAATTGCCGCCGGGAGCGAGAGCAGCTTCCCTCTCGGGACGAGCGTCCTGTCCCACACGCCGCACCAGAGCGTGGTGCGCTTCGACCCCCGTCAGTACGTATGCGTGCCGCTGCCAGCCGGGATCGGCCTCGACATGGCGCCTTTCGCCCGCCTGGGCCAGGTTGGCGGCGTCAGCTTGCAGCTCGCAGCGGCGCGACCGGGTGACACGGTAGCGGTGATCGGCCTTGGGCCGATAGGCAACCTCGTCGCCCAACTTGCGCAAGCCTCGGGGTACAGAGTGGTCTCAGTTGAGCGCTCGCCCGGTCGACGAGAGCTCGCCCGCTCCAGTGGGCTCAGCACTGTCGTCGCACCAGAGGACGCCGGCGGTGCAGTGGCGCCCTCGGGCGCCAACCTCGTACTGGAATGCTCAGGCAGCCAGCTCGCTGTCCTGCTGGCCACGGAAATGTGCGCTCTCCACGGCGAGGTGATGGTAGTCGGGGCGCCGTGGCGAGACGAGCCGGATGTCGCCGCCAGCTCGGTGGTGGCCCGTGTGTTCGAGCGGTTCTTGTCGCTTCGTAGCGGCTGGGAGTGGCAAGTCCCCCTCTACGGCGAGGAGCGCTCCGTCGCCGGCTGCACGCGCTGGGTACTCGACCGGCTCGCAGACGGGTCCGTCTCGACAGCGCCGCTCGTGAGCGGAACGGTCACTCCCGACCAGGCGCACGCCGCCTACGGTGTGCTCGACAGCGAGCCAGATCGCAACTTCACGTTCCTCCTCGACTGGGAGGCCGCATAGCTCCCGCAACTCTGAGTAAGCCCGGGTGACCCTCGGTCTCACTGGCGGCCCGCCGCCTAGCCCAGCTGACCCTCGGTATGTCAGCGCTGAGCGGCTTAAGGTTGCCGGGTGAGGGCCGTGCCGCCGGTTGCATCGTTGTCCCTAGAGACCGCGCCTCATCGCCGGCGGCGCCGGGTTCCCTGGGGCGCCTACCTGGCGCTGGTCCCGACCCTAGGCCTGCTCGGCTTCTTCGCCTACTACCCGGACATCAACGGCCTGGTCCACTCCCTGACGAACTGGGAACCAGGCTTCAGCTCCCCCTTTGTCGGTCTGGCCAACTACCGCGCCATGTGGCACGACAGCCTGTGGTGGGAGTCGTTCGTCCACATTGGGGTCATCTTCGTCGTGGCCGTGACGGCGATGTGGGTGGTCCCGCTGGCGGCGGCGGAACTACTGATCACCCTCTCGCGGCCGCGCTGGCGCCTGTTCTTCCGCTCCGCGCTCATCGCGCCGCTCGCCTTCTCCCCGGTGATCCAGGTCCTCACCTGGCAGTTCATCTACGACCCCAACGTCGGCGTGCTGAACGACTTCCTCGGCAAGGTGGGTCTCACGGTGCTCGAAAAGAACTGGCTCGGCAACCCGAGCACCGCCCTGTGGGCGTTGATCTTCATCAACTTCCCATGGGTTGCCGGCCTGCCGTTCCTCATCTTCAGTGCCGGCCTCCAGAACATCCCGACCGAGATTTTCGACGCCGCCGCCATCGACGGGGCGGGGCGCTGGAAGCGGCTCCTGGTCATCGACCTGCCGCTGTTGTTGCGGCAGGTAAAGCTGCTGTTCTTCCTCGCCGTAGTCTTCGTGCTGCAGTACGGCTTCGCCGCCTACATCGCCACCCAGGGCGGGCCCGACAACGCGACGACGGTGCCGGTCCTGCGCATCGTGGGAGTGGCTTTCGACGCCGGCGAATGGGGTTACGCCGCCGCCCTCTCAGCGACGCTTCTCATCATCATGATGCTCATGACCGGGCTGGCGCTGTTCATCGGGCGCCGCCGCCCCTTGAGAGGAGCACCCTGATGGCCGGCGCGGCTGACCGCCGTTTGGTCAGCGCGCCCACGCCACGGCCATCGGCCCGGGCGCGCCCCTTCACGCGAAGACGGCTGACGGAGCTCACAGCCGCCGCCATCCTGTCGTGCCTGGCCTTTGTCGGGCTGTTCCCTTACCTGTACATGCTCGAGACGGCATTTAAGTCGAACTCGCAGTTCAACGGGAACGAGACGACGCCGACCCTACCGCTGCACTTCGGCAACTTCGCCACGGCCTGGCGTGAGGTGGCCCCGTACCTCCTCTCGTCGATCATCGTCGCCGCCTGCGCCATGTTCGGCTGCATCTTGCTCGGCTCGGTCAGCGGCTTTGTGCTGGCGCGCTACCGCTTTCCCGGCCGCAACCTCTTTTTCGGCCTTATCGCCCTTCTGCTCATGGTGCCGAACACGGCCAGCCTCATACCGTTGTTCGTGCTGATGCGAGATCTCCATCTCCTCAACACCTACCCAGACCTGATCATCCCGCAGCTCACCACTCAGACGGTCTTCTCCGTGGTGCTCATGAAGACTTATATCGAACACCTGCCCGAGGAGCTGTTCGAGGCGGCCCACGTCGATGGGGCGTCGCCGGCACGGGCCTACTGGTCGATCACCCTGCCGCTGGCGCGACCGATCATCGGGACGGTGGCGCTGCTCAGCGTCATCTCGGTATGGAGCGATTACTTCTGGCCCGAGCTCACCATCGTCACCAACTCGCTGCGGACGGTGCCAGTCGGCATCCAGTTCTTCCAGGGTGAGCTGACCACCTCCTACGGCCCGCTCTTTGCCGGCTATCTCATCGCCAGCGTGCCGTTGCTTGTCCTGTTCGTGGCGCTCGCCAAGAACTTCCTCGCCGGCATCCAGGGCGGTCTGGCCGTGGGCCGCTGATCCGTCGGACCACGACGCCGCGCTCCCATAACGGAGGGCCAGCCCATGGAACGACCCACTCGAGGCAGCGACGGGCCGAGGCTTTGCCCGCAGGTCCGGGCCGGCCACGCGGCGAGTACCCTATGGTTTCAACAGCCTTGGGAGCACCGATGAGACTATCGAGAGCTAGAGCGGGCCTTGCCAGCTTGTTGGCATCACTCGGAGCCGTGGCGATGGGGAGCGTCGCCGCCAGCGGCTCATCGGCGCTACCTAGCCACTTCATCGAAGGCGAGGCCGGCACCACGATCACCCTGGAGGGGCCCAACCAATGGACTCAGAGCGGGAGCAGCTTCGGACACCCATGGGACCAGGTCGTGGCCGAGTTCAAGAAGGTGACGGGCGTGACGGTCAACACCGACGTGCTGCCGCTCGCCACGTTCTCCGGGGTCGAGTCGGCCCAGCTCGCCGCCGGTATCGCTCCGGACCTGGTCTTCAACCAGGCGAACTACCAGCCGTACATGGTCGTCCCGCTCAACAAGTACCTGAGCGAGCCCAACCCGTTCGTCGCCGGTAACAAGAGCTGGCTGTCGGAGTTCGACTCGTCGGCCTTCTCGGCGAAGGTGTCTGGGGTCCTCGACCCCAAGGGGAACTTCGACTGGGCCCCGTTCAACCTCGTCGGCATTGCCATGTACTACAACAAGGACGCCTTCAAGCGGGCCGGGGTCACCGCGCCGGTCAGCACCTTCGCACAGCTGATAAGCGACTGCGGGGCCCTGGCGAAGGCTGGGTACACGCCGATGGCGATGGACAGCTCCGCCATCGGGATCAACTTCGCCTACCGGCCGGTCCTCGACCAAATGGTCGACAAGCAGTTCGACGAGCTGGACCACTTCACCGTCACCGGTGCACCAGGCAAGGCCGAGGAGCTCACCACCAAGGACGTGGTCTGGGGGATCGCCACGGGGAAGTTCTCGTCCGGTGACCCCTACGTCAAGGAGAGCGTGGTGCTGTTGAAACAATTGTTCGACAGCTGCGCCACCAAGGACTGGTCGGGCATCACCGGCCTGTCGGGGGACGGGGTCGGGCTCCCCCAGTTCGAGTCGGGCAAGGCGGCGATGGCCTTCGCCGTTGACTTCGGTTATGGGACGATCGCGGCGAGCGCGCACTTCCCGATCGGGAGCATGCCCTTCCCCGAGATAACCACGGCGACCACGAAGCTGTCGGCCAACGTGCCCGCACGCTCGGGCAACACCGTAGGCGGGACGAGCTACATGATCCCGGCCCACACGGGCGGGAGGGCACTAAAGGCGTCACTTCTCTTCCTGCAGTTCATGAGCGCCCCGCAGTACATCACGAAATGGCTGGCCGAGACCGGGGGCATCCCCGCAGTCCAGGGCATCAGCCCGCCAGCCTCCACGGCCGCCTACTTCGAGGGCGCCTGGGCCAAACCGGAGATCATCGGACCGTTCGCCTGCTGCGGTTACGACATCGCCCCGGGAGTGCTGTTCAGCGAGGCCTACGACGGCTACCTCCTCGGCTCGAAAACGCTCGGCCAGGAAGTGCCCTACCTGGAGGGCCTCTTCCGCCAGGGTGCTGCGTACCTTGTCCAGAACGACGGCTGGAGCGGCCAATCCTGGGCGTCATCGCTACCCCGCTCGCCGTAGGGAGCGTAGGCGGACAACGGCCAGACCGGCGTGGTGACGTTTGACGGGTGGGATGGTCTCTTGTCGTGCTTACGAGGCCTCTCGTGACGGGTTGTGGTCCCAGCCGGTCTGGACGGCTGTCGCCCAGGCGTAGGCACGGCGACCGCATCGCGCCCGTATCTGGGCGATCTGCGCGCCATCGCCATCGTCACGCCCAGGTCCCAGTCGTCTTCAGGAATGGCAGGGAGGATGACAGAGAGCCTGACTGGAGCCGGATCCGCGGCGGGCGCGTCGATGCCACGGTCGGCCAGTACTGCCCGCACCCTGCTCTTCAACAAGGTGCGCTGGTGACACCCGCGATGCGCGGTGGCGCAGCACCATGCGCAGCTCTTTCACCGGCCGGGGCGCGATCCAGGCCTCGGGCAACAGGTCCGTGCGCAGCAGGTGCGCCAGTGTCCGAGCATCGACCCGGTCGTTCTTCAAGCGGGCGTAGGCGATCGCCTTGCACGACCGGGCGTGGGCCAGGTGCACGTCCATACCCATCCCCTGCAGAAGTTCGGCGAGCCACGACCACACCCATACGCCGCTTCGAACACGACCGGCGTCCCGGGCTCAGCGCCGCACAGGACTTTGCTCAGGCGCGCCGGGTCGTTTGGGACGTTGCGGTTGAACAGCTCGTGGAAACCTTCGTCCATCACAACCACCTGCGTGCGCCGACGGTGGACGTCCAGTCCTATACAACATCTGCTGACCTCCTTCTCGGCTAGAGACCACCAGCGTCCCTCAACCGCCGGGCGGAGGCCCGACCCACATATTGTCAGGAACGTCGACCGGTATCCAACGCTCAGCCGTCTTCTGCGTCGCCAAACGGCTCAAGATTGGGAGATCTGACGTTGGCCGAGACGTGTTGTAAGGCGTGGAAGAGAGACCTGGGCACACGGTGACGGCCGGATAGGGACGGCTGGGGGTCACGTCAGGGTTAAGTAGAGGGTATCCCTCATGGCCGGAGGGCAGCTTGCGCCGCGAGACTGTGCCCATGCAGCCGGGACAAGATGAAGCTACCCCATCGCTCAGCTACTCATTCGGCCGCCGGGCCTCGGTCGCCACCAGGGTCAAGTCGTCCAGGTGCGCCCGCTCGGCATCAGCGAAGCCCGCGTAGGCGAACTCACTGAGCGGCTCTCCTCGCCGCAGCTGGAGGGCTTGGCGCAGCGTCGATGAGGCGAGCGCGGTCTCCCTTTCTTCGAGCAGGCGCCGTCCCTTGGCCACTAACTGCTCGAATCGGGCCGCATCGAGGTCGTCCGGACCGATGTCGAGGGCGTAGCCGGCTTCAGAGGTGACGATCGCCGTTGCGCCGAGGGTGCGCCGAAGCTGGCCGATCTGGGCCTGCAAGGCGTTGGCCGCGTTGGCGACCTGCCCATAGCCCCACAGCGCGTCGATCAGGCGGTCGGCGCTGATCGGGCTCCCCCGCTGGAGCGCTAGTCAGCGGGGCCCGCTGCATGATGCCTCGCACGACTACGAGCGCGCCCCTTCTACCGCTTCGAACTCGCCGAAGAACCGCGCCTCCATACCGCCACCCTATGGCCGCCGGCCTGACTGTGCCTGAGCAGCCTCAACGTCGCGCTGAGGTGCCGGCCTCAGCGCGACGGCAGTCCCACCTCAGGCCCTGGGCGCACGCTGTTCGCAACACCGGAGCATCGACGAAAGGAAGGCCAATGATCAAGGCAAGACATCTCACTAAGCGTTACGGCAAGACCGTGGCAGTCGACCAACCAGTAGCGCTAGCCCAAAGACCACGGGCATTCACCTGGGCACGGATCGCTGGCCTGGTGGTGACCATCGTCCTATTGATGGGACTTGTCTACGTGGGAGCCTCGTCCAGCCCGGGAACGGTCTCGGTCCCGCAGGGGGCGCACGCCGGCCAGCTGACCATGCACCCGTGCACCAGCGGCGGCTACCGCGCCGACTGCGGGACGCTCGTCGTGCCCGAGGACCGGGCAAACCCCCGGTCGCGCCTGATCGCGCTGCCGGTGACGCGGATCCTGGCTCGCTCATCCCACCCGCTGGCGCCGATCTTCGTCCTCAACGGCGGCCCGGGCATTACCAACATGACGTTCCCCCAAGCGAGCCGCTACGCCGCCCAGCACGATGTCGTCATGGTTGGCTACCGCGGCGTCGACGGTTCTTCGGTGCTGAACTGTCCCGAGGTGACGGCGGCGCTGGAGAGCTCCGCGGACTTCCTCGCCAAAGCGTCGCTGAGCGCGTACTCCCAGGCCTTCGCCTCGTGCGCGAAACGGCTTGAGCGAAGCGGCGTTGACCTCGCCGGCTACACGCTGGCGGAGCAGGCCGACGACATCGAGGCCGCTCGCGTCGCGCTCGGCTACAAGCGCATCGACCTGCTCAGCGAGAGCGAGGGGACCCGTCTCGCCATGACCTACCAGTGGCGGTACCCGAGCAGTGTCGACCGCTCGGCGATGATCGGGGTCAACCCGCCCGGGAAC
>PMWT01000238.1 GCA_003166025.1 Acidimicrobiaceae bacterium
CCTGGCCGGCGGGGTCAGCTGAGCCTGCTTAGATACCCAACGAAACGGGCAGATGCAGCTAGGGCACGACTCGGTGGTCGGAGACCTCCGGTCCCCTCGTGTGCGGAATCTCCTATGCAGGGGATCAAGATGCTCGAAAATGAGTCCAGCCCACTTGCGCTCAGCTCGTAGTTGCGCCCGGCGTATTGAGGTCAAACCATCCCGAAGCGGAGAACAAGTAGCCAGAGCTGATCGGGTCCTTCTCCCTGTACCCCAATCCGCCTGGCGCGGGCTCCTTGCTACTCGGCGACGCCCTGGTGCTCGGTACCAACGCTGAAAAACCTTGAGATGTACTCGCTGGGGCCCAGTTCGCTGTCGCGCATCAGCGAAAACACCTCTGCACCTTCACCTGGCTCGTCGAACAAGTGGTACGACTGGGCCAAACCAAGATAAGCGTTACCTTCGACCCCCGCTGCGTAGCCTTCGGCCTCGCTCTCGGCACGAGCGAGAGCCTCCGCCGCAGATGCAGCTTTCCAGAGTGTGACGCGCTCCTCATAAGTCCTAGACGTCGAGTTGGCGCGAATCTCGAAGATACAGCGGACTGCGAACCAATCGACTTGAGCACCAGTGCTGTCCATCTCCCCGTCACTCCCTAATGTGGCAGTCGGTCATAGTGGCACACAAAAGCTGCCATTAGAGGAAACCAAGGGCATCGAGACCATAATACAAGGCAGCGCCTGCTAATGTGAGCCCGGCGCCGATCAGGCTGACCTCGACAATCGGATGAGGATGTTGCGCGTACTCCTGCTCCATTTGACTCAGGACTGACTCGGATGTCGGAGGGGCTTCCGGTGTTTGTGGTGCTCGGCTGCCTCGTTGCTTCTGTTTATTCCGATCACCACCATATTTCTCCGCCTGTTGGATCTTCCTCATTCCAGCTTTATACAGCGCGGCGTCGTACGGTAAGCCGTGATCTTTATTATAAATTGCTTCGTCTTCACCCGGACTCAATTGGGCAGGTTGAGGCGAGAGCCCACTGAGGTCCGAGCAATTTATGGGATCTTGGTCACAGTAATCGTACGCATTCGCCGAGGCGCTCAACATCGGGAAGTCCGGGTCCACCTGCAAGAACCGCCCCGTGGCGGGGTTGTAGAGACGAGCCCCCATCAACATGACCGTGTTGGCCCCGTCGGTCTCGGTGCCGATGCCGTGCTTGCCTTCGTAGCCGTAAGAAAGCATGGGAACCTGGCGAGCAGCGCACATTGCCAAGGGGAAAGCAAGTTTGCGTTACGTCCGAGGCCAGGAAAGAACCGGAGCGATTCTCAATTCAGTGGCCCCACCTCGTTGCCATCGCACCATCCTCCGAGTTGCCGAGCGATACCGGATAGTTCTTCTTCGTCGCCCGGATCGGGTGTGCCAGGCACGCTGACAGTGAGGGTCCATAGTTCCTTATCGGCGACCTCAAGATGACGTGGGCCTTCGACAGTCACGCCCTTCGGAGTAAGTACCCGCCTCGCGTGCCGTACTGCTTGCCGGGCGCCGGATCGAGACGGGAACATCAAAAAGTAACTCGTCGAGGGAGTAGCTGGAGGGCCTGGGTTGGAGGGCGCAGAAGCTGTTTTCTTCTCTGACTCGGTTATCTCAAGCATTTGCCATCTCGGGATCTCGCGTGCCTCCGTCCCTAGATAGTTGCCACCTAGCCGTTCGGCTAGTTCGGCGACGCGGCGCTCTACTTTGGGATCCACGGAGCCCAACTTTGTAAGGGTGATTACTGACGACTCGTCCCCCCCAGCTGGCCTCCCCGGCCGAGAAACCGTCCAGCCGCCCTCCACGCCCAGCCATGTAGTTCGCATTCCAGCCTCAAGTTCGCGCAGGCGCTCAGCTCTGAGCTGAGCACCTGCCTCATAAGCCGCTTTCTTGGATCCGAACCCGACGAGGTAGGCCGTCGCCGGGGACGGTGGCGGTACCGGCTCGCCGACTCTCCGTCTCCTCTCGACCTCCAGTTCCCGGAACCACTCAGGGTGCTCCGCCTCCATCCGTGGTGTCCAGCCTGCCTCGATCATGGCAAGGAGGCTGCCTCCGAAGGGGATATGACCCGACCTCGGTAGTCGGTCGAGGTCGGCACCGGGATGCCTCGCGAGGTACTCGGGGGCGGGGACGCTCACTCCGTCATCAACTTCCGTGACGCTCCATTCGTGCCAGTCGGTCCCACGACCCACCCCGTGCAGCATTGGGGGTGGGCAAATAAGGTCCACTCGGCGGTGGAACAATCCCTCGTAATCCGCACCAGGCATCTTTGAAATAAGTTGTACAGGGAACTCGGTCATAAACTGATTCGGCCCGGCAGCCAGTTCAGAAAGCTTGTCCTGGCCCAGCGGCGTTGCGTACAAGCCTGGAAGGACTCTGACAATGTCGGCATGCGGAACGGGCATAGCGCAGACGAACTGGACATAGGCGGCGCGACCGTCCTCGATTACGAGGCGCCACACATCGCCAGCGCGAGGCCGTTGGCGAACTCGCCCTCGGACGAGAGCCCCGTCACCTCGCCTTGAGGGTGTCAAAGGACCGGCTCCTCTTCCTCAACGGCCAAAGAGGCTTGGAAACCCGATACCCGCATAGCCTGCCCAAGGATACCGGGGTCTGACGAAGCATTCGCTTCGGTCCAAACCGCTTTTTGATAGTTACCAATCTGCTCGAGGGCTTCGGGGGTCTGGTCCAGCAGTTCTTGGGCTTGCTCCAGAGGGTTGCTTGCCATCTCGTTCCGCTGATTGTTCGGGAAGTTGCCCCGCCCGAAGTTGGTGCCTTCCGCACGGATGGTGTAGTTCTCCACTACTTGGGCGTCGGCTTTGGAAAGGTTGCCAGTGGGGAGCACATCGATCTCGTCCACACCTCTGGTAAAACGCCCTGACGCCTCGTGCACGATCAGGCGGACATAGGGGTCTACGGACCGGCCGACATAGTACGGGACCCCGGTCTTGATTTTGTACAGGATGTAAACATAATCAAGCCCGTTGAGGTCGCTCCCATTGACGGGGTCCTGGCATACGTAGTCGTAAGCGTTGCAGCTACCCCCAAAGACGGGGTCCACCTGCAAGAACCGCCCCGTGGCGGGGTTGTAGAGACGAGCCCCCATCAACATGACCGTGTTGGCCCCGTCGGTCTCGGTGCCGATGCCGTGCTTGCCTTCGTAGCCGTAGGCAAGGTTGTCGGGGCTGTCAGCTTGGAGCGAGCTGAGCGTGTTGCCGAACGGGTCGTACAGCGTCACCCCGCCCACGGCCGTACCCGCCGAGCTGGCCTCGGCTGCGGTACCGCCCTGCAGGTTCGGGTAGTACCAGGCCTGCGTGCTGCCGGTAACTTCCAACAAGACCCCTCCGGTCAGGTCGATCATATAGGTGGTGACCGGGCCCGAGCCACTCCCCGTGGTCGTCGTAGTCGTAGGTGCGGTCGTGGTGGTCGTAGGCGCGGTCGTGGTCGTGGTGGCCCGGGTCGTGGTAGTCGACGAGCTGGTGGTGGTCGTGGGCACCGTGGTCGTGGTGGTGCCCCCGCCGCCGCCGCTGGCCGCGAACAGCGCCCCCACCGAGTCCGAGCCCGTCGCCGTCTGGGAGGCGGTGGGACTGACCGTCGAGCTCACGTTGGCGTCCCAGCACAGCACGCTGGCCTCGGCACTGGTGATGGTGTAGCTGAACCCAGGCGTCGAGCCGGCCTGGCCGCCCCCGTCCACCTGGGCGAAGCCGAGGTAGAGCTGCCCCGAGCCGGTGGGGGTGAGCGAGGGGAAGGTGACCGTCGAGGTGGTCGACGAGGTGCTGCCGTTGGCCCCGGTCGACCAGGTGGCGCCGGCGCCAGCGCTGTACTCCTGGGCCATCAGCTCGTCGTTGCTGTGCGAGCCGGTAAAAGCCACGGTCGACGGGGGGACCGGGGACGTCACCATAACCCAAGAAGCGGGCGACACCATTACCTTTGCCCCTAACGGCTCGGGCGGCTATAACGCCCCGGGATGGGCGGATGCCACCCTGGTGGAGGCCTCCGGCCCCATCTGGACTTTCACCCGCTTGGGTACTCAGACCTTCAGTTTCAACTCGTCAGGCCAGCTCACCTCCGAGACCGACCTCGACGGCTACGTCACGACCCTGTCGTACGCTTCGGGCAAGCTGGCGACGGTGACCGACCCCGCCGGGCGCAGCCTGCAGTTCTCCTACAACGGGTCCGGGCTGGTCTCTCTGGTGACCGGCCCCGGTGGGCGCACCGTGTCCTATGGCTACAACGGCTCGGGCGAGCTCACCTCGGTGACCGATGTGGGCGGGGGGGTGACCTCGTTCACCTACGCCTCGGGGCACTTGCTCCAAACCATGACCAACCCCAACGGCCAGAGCGGCGGGGTTGACGCCGGCGATGAAGTGACCAATACCTATAACGGCTCCGGGCAAGTCACCGAACAGGTCGACCCAGCCGGCCGGGCCACCTACTTCTCCTACAGCGGGGACAACCTGTCTACCTCTGGGGGTTCGACCACCATCACCAACCCCAACAGCGATGTCACCGTCGAGGACTACCTGAACGGCGAGCTCACCTCGCTGACCCAGGGTTATGGGACGGCCGCGGCGGCCACCACCCTGTACGACTACGGCGACGCCACCCTGGGGCCCACCGAGGTCATCGACCCCGACGGCAACGCCACCACCTACACCTACGACTCGGCCGGCGACGTCCTGACCAAGACCGACGCCCTGGGCAACACCTGGACCTATACCTACAACTCGTTCGGCGAGGTCCTCACCTCCCAGACCCCCGACCAGGCCGCCGCCAGTGTGGTGACTACCGACGGCTACAACAGCGACGGCGACCTCACGGGCACCGCCACCACGCTGCCCGGCGGTGGCTATGCCACTACCACCTACACCTACGCGAACTCGGCCGAGCCCGGCGATGTCACCGCCGTCGAAGACCCCGATGGCAACACCACGCACTACAGCTACGACCACGATGGGGACCTGACCGCGGTGGTCGACCCCCTGGGCCGGCTCACCACCTATACCTACAACGCGCTCGGGCAGCGGACGGCGGCGGTCTCGGCCAAGGACAACGCCGCCCTCAGCCCGTCGGTCCCTGGCGACATCTACACCGTGGCCGGCACCGACGCCAGCCTGTACGCCCCCGACGGGGTGGCCGTCGACTCCGCCGGCAACATCTACATCGCCGACGACGGCAACAACCGGGTCCGGGAGATCGCCGCCACCACCGGCACCCAGTGGGGCATCTCCATGACCGCGGGCGGCGTCTACACCGTGGCCGGCGGCTCCTACGGCACCGGTGGCGACGGCGGGGCGGCCACCTCGGCCGGCCTCGAGTGCCCGTCCAAGGTGGCCCTGGACGGTGCCGGCAATCTCTACATCGCCGACCGCTGTGCCAACCGGGTCCAAGAGGTGGCGGCGGCCACCGGCACCCAGTGGGGCCAGTCCATGACGGCCAACGACATCTACACCGTGGCCGGCAGCTCGTCGGGGACCTCGGGCGACAGCGGCGACGGCGGGGCCGCCACCTCGGCATTGCTGTGGAACCTCTACGGCCTGGCCTTTGACTCGACCGGTGACCTCTATATCGCCGACTTCGCCAACAACCGGGTCCAAGAGGTGGCCGCCACCACGCACAGCCAGTGGGGCATCTCCATGACCGCCGACGACATCTACACCATGGCCGGCAGCGCCACCCGGGCGTCAGGGACCAGCGGCGACGGCGGGGCGTCGACCTCGGCCCTGCTCGACAGCCCCGACGGCCTCGGCTTCGACAGTGCCGGCGACCTCTACATCGCCGACTTCTACAACAACCGGGTCCAAGAGGTGGCGGTGGCCACCGGGCCCCAGTGGGGCATCGCCATGACCGCCGGCGACATCTACACCGTGGCCGGGGCCGTCGCCGGCACCTCGGGCAGCGCCGGCGGCGGGGGGGCGGCCACCTCGGCCCTGCTCGACCAGCCGGCGTCGGTGAACGTGGACAGTGCCGGTGACCTCTACATCACCGACCAGGCCAACAACCGCGTCGTCGAGGTGGCAGCCACCACCGGCCCGCAGTGGGGGGCCCGTATGACCGCCGGCTACCTCTACCCGGTGGCCGCCGGGGGCTCGTCCTGCGGCAGTGCCGTGCCCGCCTCGACCTCGTCCTGCCTCAACAGCCCGGCGTCGGTGGCCATCGGCTCGGCCGGCCAGCTCTACATCGTCGACGAGAACGACAACACCTTGCGCGAACTGGTGGCGGGGGCGGTGCCGGCCGCCTCGGGCGCGCCCAGCCTGCCCGGTGACATCTACACCGTGGCCGGGGCCGACAGCGCCTTCAACAGCCCCGACGGCGTGGCCGTCGACGCCGCCGGCAACGTCTATGTGGCCGA
>PMWT01000219.1 GCA_003166025.1 Acidimicrobiaceae bacterium
CGGCCAACTTCCCGGTCAAAAAGACACCGGGAACGCAATCTGCCGCCGTCTAGTCCTAAAACAAGCGTTCGGTAGCTGACCGACGGCCGCAGAGGCCCTTGGCGACCGCGGCGGGTGGTCTGGAGCCGTGCTGAGGGCTGTGCCCGGCGTTCCTGGGGCCGGCGTGAGGCACCGACGGCGCTGTTCTTGTTGTTCCGGCGGTAGCAGCCGGGGTTTTGGGCGCGCAAGTGCCAGGCGGGGGTCCCAACGGCGAGGGTACGCCGGCGGGCTTCGTGCTTAGAGGGCGTCGGCGAGCCTGAAGAAGGTCCCGAGCCACGGGTTCCAGGCCATGGCCCGCCAGCGGACCTGGCGAGCGCCTTTGACCACCTGGCAGGGGATCTCGATAAAGACGGCCAAGAAGCTGCGGAAGTCCATCGTCAAGAGGCGTCGCCGTTGCTCGTTGTGCTCCTTCGCCCAGCGCTGGCTCACGGGCAGCAGCAGGGCACACCAGGCCTTTATGCTCCAGGCAAGGGCGGCCATCACCATGTAGGCCCAGTTGGCCACGAGCGTGTTGACCGGGGCGTGCAGCGCCCGGACCTGGCCTTTTAGCTGGGCGATCAAGTTCTCCTGGTTGCAGCGCGACCGTGCCTCGGCAACGACCTGGTGGGCGGTCAGCTCCCAGTCGTTGGTGATATAGAAAAAGAAGCGGTACTCGCTGAACAGCACGTTGTCACCTTTTGGGGTGGACGTAGAGCCGGTATTCGTCGATCAGGTCGTGGCGGGCGAACTCCGCGCCGAGGTCGCCGCCGCCAACGACGAGGTCCCCGCCGGGCTGTGCCTTGAGGGCGAGCACTTCGGCCGGCACGACGTCGTGGACGACCGTCGCGTTCCCACTGGCCCGCTTCAGGGTGCGCGAGTAGACGATCTTCGGCATGTCCCGCCAGATCTGCGCGAACTCGACGATCGTCGCGGGGGCGGCCGGGTCGTGGTCGGCGGTCGGCCAGAACTCCTCCATCAGCTCGTAGGTGACCCGCCCTTCGAGAAAGCCGCCGGCGCCGGCTAACCAGCCGTTCATGTGCTGATGGAGTTCGTCGTCGACCATGTGCCAGTCGATCTCGCGCTTCGGACCTTCCATGTAGCCGTCGACCGAGACCGACATCATCCAGATGATCCTGCGCACCGAATCAGACCCCGACGCTCAGAATCGCCAGCGGGTCGCGCCGCCCGGCTCGTGGGTAGCGATCGAGGTCGCGCGTTGCAGCGTCAGGCGGTAGACGAAATACGGGGACGGGCCAGCGGACGGAGCGGAGAACGGCGCTGTGAGCGCGCCGCCACTGTTATCAACCTCGCACGGCCAGCCCGCGCTCCGCCAACGCTCGGCCAACATCGCGACCATGGATGGATCGGCGACGCGGACCGCCTCGCCCTCAACGACCAGGTCGTAGCCAGCGAGCGCGACGGCGAGTGAGCAACGGGGATCCCGGGCCAGGTTCCTGGCTTTGCGGGTTCGCTCCCCGGTCTCGAAGCAAAACGCCCCGTCGACCCACAACGCGCCGACTCCGTTGACGTGCGGTCGGCCATCCGGGTCAATCGTGACCAGCCAACAGGTGTGCCGGTCCGGACCGCCGGAACCGGGCGCCTGCGGGAAACCGGCGTCGAGGGCCGCCGCCACGCCCGACCAGTCCAGCGGGGCAAGGTCGTACAGCTTTGCAAGGTTCCTCGTCTCCATATCCGTTGGACACTACGCGACAACGAAACTCATCGACGGCCCAACCTGTGCCGGATCGGGAGGCAACAGCCAGCCACGAAGCCGCGGGTCCCGTGGCGGTTCAAAACCCGCACGACTGCGCGAGGGCAGCTACATCATCCTGTACGACGAGACGGCGTCCGCACCCAGCACCGCATGACCGAACACATCTGATCGATGCGGCTTGTTGCAACGCCGTCGGCGACCCTCATGAGATACGGATCGACAGTTTCAGCACCCCAGCCCGGTGCCGAACCCGCAGCGTTTGCGGCCAGAACGCCCCACCAGATGGTCCGGGATCAATCCGGACATTCAGCGCCACATGATGGACCGTCACCGAAGGCGTCGAGGTACGCCCTATCCATGCCGATTACGAGCTGCGTGTCGAGCTTTGCTGCCTGGCCGGCGGGGTGGCGTTCGGTACGTTCGCTTCGGCCGGGGGCTCGAGGTGCTCTTGGTAGGCGGACAGCCGGAAGAACCAGTTGTCCTCCGCGACGGTCTCGGTGAGCTTCCCGTGCTCGGGGCAGCCGCCCGTCAGTCAGCTCCGCTGGGGCGTAGAACTGTTCGCAGCTAACGCAGCTGCCCTTGGTATCTCTTGCGGTACAGGTCACCGCGCTCAGCGACCTGGCGCCACAGTCGGGTGACAGCGGGGGCGTGGCGGGGATCGGAGCTGGTTTGGATGAAGGCGTCGAAGCTGATCGCCAGCGGGGCGCTGAGGCCCGCTCTCTTTCGTGCACCAACTGCTAGTCGCCAACGGCAGCATCACCGCCCAGGTCGCATCGCTCGCCGAAGTGGTCGCTTCGGGGAACGGCTCAAACCACCCCGGTCGAGTGCCGTGGGCCAAAGCCGGGATCCTCGTGGCGGAGAACACCACCCAGGGATCCGCTTACGCGGCGGTCATGGTCACCCCCAGCCACGGGGTGCGCATGCAGTACAACTACACCCACGACACCGCCGGCCTCCCCGGGCCCGTCAGCGTGTCTTCGCCCCGATGGCTGCGCCTCACCCGCGCCGGGGACCTGGTCACCGGCTACGACTCGCTCGATGGGGCCCATTGGGCAGAGATCGGCACCGTGCAGCTGACCGGCCTGACGGGAAGCGTCCAGGCCGGCCTGTTCGTCACCTCCCCCGCCGATGACCTTGGCGCCAACAACAGCTCGGCCACGCTGGCGACGGCCACCTTTGGGGAGGTCCACCTGTCCGGCGACTTCCCCCACCAAAGCTGGGACAACCAGGTCGAGGGAGCCAACACCCAGACCTACCCCACCCAGCCCGCCGGGCGGAGCTGGTTCCGCCAGCCCGGCGGCACCTTCACCATCAGTGGCTCGGGTGACATCGCCCCTCAAGTCGCTGGAGGCAACCTCGGAGGCAGCGGTGGCACGACCAGCCTGCTGGCCAGCGGGGCCCTCGGGCTCATCGCGATGACCGTGCTGGCGACCTTGTTCGTCACCTCCGAGTACCGCCGTGGCCTCATCCGCACCACCCTGACCGCCAGCCCCCGCCGGGGCCGAGCCCTGGCGGCCAAAGCCATCGTGATCGGCTCGGTCACCTTCGTCGCCGCCTGCATCGCTACCGCCATCGCCGAACCGATCTCACGGCATGTGTTGCACGCCTACGGGAACTACGTGTTCCCCCTCAGTACTCTCGCCGCGGTACGAGCCACCATCGGGACCGGGCTTCTCTTCGCCATCGCTGCCGTCCTGGTCCTGGCGCTGGGCACCATCTCGCGCCGCAGCGCCGGAGCGGTGGCCACGGGCATAGTGGTGTTCGTCCTGCCGTTCATCGTCAGCCACCCCCTGTCTCCTGCGGCATCGGGATGACTGTTCCGGGTCACCCCAACCGCGGCGTTCGCCGTCCAGGGCACCCTGCCCCACTTCGCCCAGGTCAGCAATGCCTACACCGTGCAAAACGGGTACTACCCGCTCGGGCCATGGGCCGGCCTCGCCGTGCTCTGCGCTTACGCCGCCGTCGCCTTCGGAGCGGCCCTCTGGTTGATCCGGCGGCGGGACGTCTGAAACCGGCCTGTTCGCCAACCGCCGACGCCATGGGTGACGCGCTCAACGCCGAGTGGACCAAGCTCCGCACCCTGGCGAGTACCTATTGGCTGCTCCTCGCTGTGGCAGTCCTCACCGTCGGGGTCAGCACTGCGGTGGTCGTCACCATTAGCTACCAACCCAACGCTTATCAGGGCACGCCAAGGCTGGCCCTCTCCGGGATAGATCTCGGCCAAGCAGTCGTCGCTGTGCTTGCCGTACTGGTGATCAGCAACGAGTACAGCACCGGCATGATGTGCACCACCCTTACTGCCATGCCTCGCCGGCTCGTCATGCTGGGAGCCAAGGCCGCCACTCTCACCGGTCTTGTCGCCATCGCGGGCGAGGTCGCAGTCGGTGGATCCCTCCTCGCAGGGAGGGCCATCCTGCCAGGCAACGGCTTCACCGTCGCCCATGGTTACCCCCTCCTTTCCCTCGGTCACGGGCCTACGCTGCGTGCCGCAGTCGGGTCGGTGCTGTACCTCGTCCTCGTCGCCCTGCTCAGCGTCGGCATCGCCACCGCCGTACGAGAGTCGGCTATGGCGATAGGAACCGTCCTCGGACTGCTGTACCTCCTGCCTCTTCTCGCTCAGGTCGTGAGCGACCCGGCGTGGCAGAGACATCTCGAACAGATCGCTCCCATGACAGCCGGGCTTTCGATCCAGGCCACTACGAAATTGCAAAGTCTGCCCATCAGCCCGTGGGCTGGGCTCGGTGTCCTCGCGGTCTGGAGCGCGGGCGCGCTCTTCATCGGGGGCCTTCTTCTAAATGTCAGAGACGCGTGACTCCCGGTCGGCGTCGGCGTCCCGCCACCGACATGATAAGTTCCTGCCACCCACGACCCCTACCTCAGCTCGCTCAGTCTCGTGTCCGGCGCACCAACCTCCACATCGGCGCCGCCAGCCTCGGCCGG
The DNA here is from genome assembly GCA_003166025.1 of Acidimicrobiaceae bacterium. Taxonomy (GTDB): domain Bacteria; phylum Actinomycetota; class Acidimicrobiia; order Acidimicrobiales; family Palsa-688; genus Fen-671. Next base: position 4,673 of record PMWT01000219.1, read on the forward strand.
TTGCACACAGTTCTTCCAGAACAACGGCTCAGCGCTCGTGGACCGCGGCTCACAGGCGCGACAGAACGCCGGGGGCGGACCTGCCGTTTGTCCGGACGCTGTCCGGACGGGTAACATGAGTTTGTGAGCGAACCAGCCCTCAGCCCGTCGCGCCGCCACCGCCTCGAAGTCCGGGTGACCCCGGAGCAGGGCGCCCTCATCCGCGAGGCGGCCGACCTCGAGGACACCACGGTGTCCGCGTTCGTGCTGGAAACCGTGACAACGAGGGCCAACCGGGTGCTGAGGCAGCGCCGCGACCTGACGTTGTCCAACGACGCCTTCGACCGGTTCATCGCCGAGCTCGACAAGCCCCCGGTACCAGTCGACGAACTGGTCGCACTGTTCAAGAGGCATCCCAGGCTGCCCGAGGGGTGACCGGCGCTGAGCTCCGGCTGGAACGGCTCGGCTCTCAGCACGTCCTTGCCGAGTTCGACTCCGGTAACGGCGAGCTCGACACCTGGTTGAAGCGCCACGCCCTTGCCGCCCAACAGATGGACTCGGCCCGCACGTTCGTCTTGGTCGAAGATGGCAAGGTCCTGGGTTACTTCAGCCTGACGATGGGGTCGGTGCTGCGAGCGGGGGCGCCGGGCAAGCTGGTACGAGGCCTGCCGTCTTATCCCGTGGGCATGGTCCTGCTCGCCCGTCTGGCCGTAGACAAGACGTCCCAGGGCCGCGGCCTCGGGTCCCTGCTATTGGCAGGGGCATTGCGAAAGGCTGTCGCCGCCGGCGAGGCCGCCGCCGCTCGGCTGGTCGTGGTCGACGCCATCGACGAACGCGCGGCTCAGTTCTGTGCACGCCACGGCTTTGTCCCCGCCCCTGAGCAAGCCTTTAGGCTCTACAGGCGGATGAAGGACGTGCGCCTGAGCCTCGGAGCCGCCGACCGCAGCTGAGGCCAGGACGCGGGGACCAACGCGAACGCCGAGGTCGTCTCCCTGCCGGCCAACCCGAGGCATGCGCGCCCCGCGGGCGATGTCACCCGCTCCCGAGGCGCCCGCCACGAGCCAGGATCGCCGGCGCGGACAGAAGAACCATTTATGTGTGGCCGAGAAATGCCTGAGTTTCATGGGTAATCGACGCGTAGCGACGATGATGGGCGCTTGCGGGAGCGCCGCGACCGGGTACAGAAAGCCTCCCGCCGCGGGGTCCGGTGCTCGTCAGGGTCACGGGAACGGTGAGCGTTGGGGTCCTGTGGTCTGGCACACTGGCGCGCGTGGGTGCGACTGACGGCCTGGGAGGCCTGATCCAACGATGGGCGGAGTGGGTGACGGAGCTTGCCGAACATCCCTTGGACCAGCACGAGTACCTCGGGCCGCTCGAGCACCGTGATGCGATCGCCGAATGGCTCGAGGTGCACGGCAGGGCCGGTGCGAGCGATGCGGTGGGCGAGGCCGACGCCGACTTCCAAGCTCTCACCGTGGAGGACTCACGGTACGCAGTGCATTTCGCAGCCCAGGCGGGGCCGGGCTGGTGGTGGCAACGGATGCCTTCGGACCCTGTCGCTCTCGACTACCTGACGCAAGATTGGTAGGCAGGCGCCACATCGCAATTCAGCCCACCCGGCCAGCCCAGAGGCCGATCTATACTCTCCCTGCCAGGCTTTCGAGAGCCGCGGGAGCGTGCTAAACGACGGATTTGGCGTGGGTCGTACCACTCGCGAGGGAATTCAGAACGTCGAGGCACCGTCGCTGGTCGCGGTCCTCGACCTCACAAGTGCCGTGAGCCAGTATTCAAGGCATGGAACGTGAGTACGTGCAGGAGGTCCGGAGCGCGGTCTACCGCCGGGACGGGGCGAAAGTGGTGGCAGTGCTCCGAGGCGACGTACCGGTTGAATTGCTCCAGCTCGTCGGCGACGGTCTCGTTGCTGCCGTCGACGGGGAGGTCCAAGGTGCCGCCCCATTAGCGGAGCGTTGTGTGATGGCGCTGCGCGACAGAGGATGGGCGGGCGACGAGGAGCTGGCGGGTGAACTGGAGGTGGCACTTGGCCACAGACCGCCGGACCAGGCGCTCAAGGTCTTGGCTGTCGACCTGGAGGAGTTCTCGGCGCTGCTCGAAGGCGGGGCCGGTGGAGGCGGTGGGGTGGTCGACCGCCTGAGCGGCGAGGTATGGCCGAGGCCGGCCATGGAGTACGCCCAGGAAACCGAGGAGGAGCCGCCAGACTTCGAGGACGGCGACCGCTGGCTCTACGTGGGGCCGGAGGGCTCTGGCGAGGGCTACCGGGACATGGAGGACTTCATCGCCGGCGTCAGCGACCCGGAGCGCGCCGACCGGCTCTAGATAGCCATAGAGGGCTGCGGCGCCTTCCGGCGGTTCAAGGACACGGTCGCTAGGTGGCCCGAAGAGCAGGACCGTTGGTACCGGTTCTCCGGGGAGCGGTGCCGGGGACGCTCCCGCGAGTGGCTTGCCATTGCCGGCTACCGGGCCGCTGGGGGCAGCCAAGGCGCCGGCCCGAGCAACGGAGCGACGCCATAAGCTCGTGACCGGTGCCGAACTACAATGGAGTAAGTCTTTGAGGTGGTGGAGGAGGTGACCACAGCGGCCAGTACGGATTTCCGTTTCGACATCCCGCTTTACACCCAGGCGGAGGCGGCGAGAGCGGTCGGCGTGAGCTCGACGACACTGGCGAACTGGGCCAAGGGCTATGTGCACCAGCAATCAGGCAGGCCGGCCGTCACTGGTGCCCCGGTTGTCACGTGCCTCCGCTCTGATGCCCCGGGCGGTCCGACTATCCCCTTCGTGGGCCTGTCTGAAGCGCTCGTGCTGGCTGCCGTGCGTCGTTCCGGTGTACCGCTCCAGCGTGTCCGCCCTGCGCTGGCGGTGCTCTCCAAGGACCTTGGCGTGGACCACGCACTGGCATCCAAGCGTCTGTACAGCGACGGCGCGGAGATCCTCTTTGACTATGCCGAGCGCTCGTCAGACCCCGATGCGCCCCTTGTCCGCCAGCTGGTGGTGGTCCGCAACCAGCAGCGCGTGTTCACCGAGGCCGTCGAGCAATACCTGCAACTGATCGAGTACGCGAGCGACGGCTATGCCCGTCTTGTCCGGTTGCCCGGCTACCGGGAAGCCGAGGTCGTCGCTGACCCCGTGCGGTCATTCGGCCAGCCCATCTTCTCGCGTGGGGGTGCCAAGGTCACCGACGTGCTGGAGCGCTTCTGGGCCGGCGACGACCTCGACACGCTCGTGGATGAGTTCGGGGTACCGCGGTCCGAGCTCGAAGACGTCGTGCGTGTCGCATCTCGCCGGGCTGCCTGACCTCTTCATCGACCGGAGCCTGGGCCGGATCCAGGTCCCGCACATCTTGCGCGCCGCGGGGCTGCGGCTGACCACGCTCGCCGAACGTTACGGCGTCCCGGCCGACGAGACCGTGAGCGACGTCACGTGGCTGAGCGAGGCCGGCCAGCGGGGCGAAGCCGTGTTCATGAAGGACGCCAGGGTGCGCTACAACCCTGCCGAGAAGCAAGCCGTCCACGAGTACCGGGTGAAGGCGTTCTGTCTCGCGCGTCAGAGCCTGACGGCAACGGCCATGGCCCAACTGTTCCTGGACAACATCGAGGCCATCACCAGCGCCTGCCAAGGGCGCAATGAGGGCCTGTTCGTCGTCACAAATGCGGGCTTGCGCCGAGTTACTTTATCGGGCCCGAATAAGGATGGAGTACGCCGCGGAAACCGAAGAAGACCCGCCAGATTTCGATGACGGCGACCACTGGCTGTACGTAGGCCCAGGAGGGTCCCGGCGAGGGGTACCGGGACATGGAGGACTTCATCGCCGGTGTCAGCGACCCGGGGCGTGCCGACCGGCTCACGATCGCCATCGATGGCCGCGGCGCCTTTCGGCGGTTCAAAGACACCATCGCCAGCTGGCCCGACGAGGAGGACCGGTGGTACCGCTTCTCCGACGAGAGGCGCCGAGGACGGGCCCGTGAATGGTTGGCCGGTGCCGGCTACCGGCCCGGGCCACCCAGCCAAGGTCCCCGTCCGTGATCGCAACCGGGACAGAAGTGGTTCTGAGCAAAGCCTCCCACGTCGCAGTGCCGGCGCGGCCGCCCAGGTTTGTGGCGGATTGGTGCGGGACCTCATTCGTTGGCCCCGTACGGCGCGACACTGGAGGAGAAAGGAAGTCCTCATGACCGCACAAGTTCAGCCAGTGGCGCTGGCCAACCTCTTACGCCAGGTGCCTGGGAAATGGGTCGCCCTTCGTAACGACGAGATCGTCGAAGCGCGGGACACCCTCGACGAGCTTGCAGCGTCCCTTGAAGAGCAAGGCATCAAGGACGCCACCGTGATGAGATCGCCCAAGGAGGGCGAGCCGGAGCTTGTGGGCCTCGGCTAAACGCTGACGAGTGACGGACGATCGCCCGCGATGGCTCTTTCGCTATGCAGACGACACTGCGACGGAAGTAAGCGCACTGCTTGGCAAGCCACCTCCAGTGCGCCGTGTCGTGCCGGTGCGACTCGCGCACCTTGGGCAGGTCACTCTTCGTGCGATTGCTCTGGTTGACTCTGGCTCCGAGCGCGTCTTCGCCGCGCCCAGCATGGCTCGACAGTTGCGTTTGGATCTCTCCGGCGCCCCCGAGGCTGATATCGGGCTGGGGGGCGAGCGCAGGCGTGTGCGGTTCATGTACGTAGGGATCCAGCTCTTCCGGGACTTGCTGGTCGGGAACGATGCTCCCCTTACGGACTGGGAAGCGGACGTTGCCTTCCTCATGGACTGGGAGCCCCCTGGGCGGTCGTACTCGGCCGGGACGGTTTCTTCGACAAGTTCACGGTGACGATGCACGGCGGTGTGCCCGCGCTGGTCCTCGAGCCGTCGGGCGCGTTCGACGAGCGGTTCGGGGTCGAGATCGCCGCGGCCCAGAAGACTCAGCCGCGATTTCGGAGCTGAGGCGGCCTTGCAGCACCCTCCCGGCGTGCGCGATCCGTGCGCGATCAGCGCGCGTAACAGAGGACAATACGGGTCCATCGGCGTCACCAACGGGCAAAGAAAAAGCAGTTCACAGGGTAGATCAGATGTGAAATACCAGCGTGTAGTACAGGCCCGATCCTGCTTTGCACGGCCTCGGCCCGGGCCAGGGAGCTGTTCAGCTCGCCCCTCCGAGCAGCTTTACGGTCTCGGCCTCGCTCAGGGGCACCAGAGCGCTGGTTCCAGCGGCCGGTTCCTCGAAGGGCGCCGAGGCTGAGGCTCCGTGCCACATCCGTGCCATAAGTGGGCGGCAACTGCTATCAGTAGGCGGCAAGGTTCTTGCTCCATCTGTACTACTACCAGTAGTATGACAGTATGAAAGTTAGCGTCAGCCTTCCCGACGAGGACGTGGACTTCCTCGATGCCTACGCCAGCTCGCAAGGCTTCGCGTCTCGTTCTGCTGTAGTTCATAAGGCCGTTCGGCTGCTGCGGGCCTCAGAGCTCGGGCCTGCCTATGAAGACGCGTGGCAACAGTGGGCGGCAGAGGGCGACGCCGCCGCCTGGGAGCCTACGGCCAGCGACGGACTGAGCTGATGCGACGGGGCGAGATCCGCCTCGTCGACCTCGACCCGGTGCGTGGTGCCGAGGCCAACAAGCGCCGACCGGCCGTGATCGTTAGCAACGACGGAGCGAACAGCACAGCCGACCGGCTCGGACGAGGGGTGGTCACCGTTGTCCCGGTGACATCGAGCACCGATCGCGTCTACCCGTTCCAGGTGATGCTGCCGGCGTCCGCGACCGGCCTTGAACGCGACTCAAAGGCACAGGCAGAGCAGGTGAGATCGGTGGCCGTCGAGCGCATCGGGGCATTTGTCGGCGTCGTACCGCCAGAGCTTCTCGCCGCTCTCGATGAAGCGCTGAGGCTTCATCTAGCCCTGTAGCAACGACATCCAGAGCCAAAGGTCAGAACTGGCCAGCCGCTACGGCGGCTCGAGCGTTCAGCAATATGACTGCCCCAAGCACGGTCATCGTTTTGGGCAACTTTTTGGACAACAACTGCCGCCAACAGTTGCCCACGGAGGCCACCGAGACCAACCAGCGAACCCTGAAGTCCCAGCTCAGGTACTATGCAGCCGGTTGGGACAACCTGCCTGTTGCCACGGAGGTGGCGCCGAATGCTGCTATTCGGAGGAGATTACAACCCAGAGCAATGGGACGAGCCGACGTGGGCCGAGGACGTCGCGCTAATGCACGAAGCGCGCGTCAACACCGCGACCGTCGGGGTCTTCTCCTGGTCCTGGATTGAGCCCAGCGAGGGCCGCTACCGTTTCGACTGGTTGGACGCCACATTGGAGCGCCTCCATAGGGCCGGCGTTAGCGTCATTCTCGCTACGCCCACGGCATCTCCACCTCCGTGGTTCAGCCTCGCCCACCCCGACGCCCTCCCTGTACGGGCGGACGGTACGCGGCTTGTCCATGGCAGCAGGGACACGTACTGCGCTGCCGCCCCCTCTTACCGACAGGCCGCCGTCCGCGTCGCGACGAAGCTTGCCGAGCGCTATGCCGGCCACCCGGCGCTCGCCATGTGGCACGTCCACAACGAGTACGGGACCAGGTGTTGGTGCGACCATGCCGCCGCTGCGTTCCGGTCATGGCTCCAGCAACGGTACGGAGCGGCGCAGCCGGGGCTCGACGAACTCAACCAGGCATGGGGCACCGCTTTTTGGGGCCAGCGCTACGGGGATTGGGAGGAAGTGCTCCCCCCCCGGGCCACGCAATGGCTGGCAAACCCATCGCAAACGTTGGACTTCCAGCGCTTTTGGTCGAGCGAGCTGCTCAGCGCCTATGTCGACCAGCGAGACGCCATCCGAGCCCGCACACCTGGCATCCCCGTGACTACGAACTTCATGCTGCCCGACGACCCTGTTCTTGACTTATGGGAGTGGGGCCGGGCCGTTGACGTCGTCGCCATCGACCACTATCCCAGCAGTCGCGACAGCGGCGCTTACGACCAGATCGCCCTGGCCGGCGACTTGGCACGTTCCCTAAACCAGGGCCGGCCGTGGCTCGTCATGGAGCAGGCAGCGAGTACGACCGTCGAGGACCACGGGACCGTGCACCGGCCGCCGGGGCGGACTCTTCTTGATGCCCTGGCCTACATTGCCCACGGCTCCGACAGCGCGTTGTTCTTCCAATGGCGCGCCTCGCGCGCCGGCGCCGAAATGTTCCACTCGGCCATGGTCCCCCACGCCGGGGCGGACACCAGGATTTTCCGGGAGATGACCAACATCGGCCACGCGCTGGAGGAAATGAGCGAGGTCTCCGGGAGCACGCTCGATGCCGACGTGGCCATCGTGTTCGACTTCGCGTCCTGGTGGGCGCTTGAAGCTCGGCGGGTGCTCCCTGCTCAAATGCGTTACCTGGACAGCGTCCGCGCCGATCATCGAGCCGTGACGCTTGCCGGCCATCTGTGCGACTTCGTCCCGCCGGACGGCGACCTCTCTCGCTACAAGCTGGTGATCGTCTCGAGCACGTACGTGCTTTCGGGCGATGCGGCGCAGAAGATGCACCAGTACGTGCAGGACGGGGGGTGCATGATCGTCTCCTACCTGAGCGGCGTCGTGGGCTCCTCGGGCGCCGTGGGCCTGGGCGGCTATCCTGCCGTGCTCCGTTCCCTGCTGGGGGTACGCGTTGAGGAGTTCCACCCCCTGAGCCCGGGCCAGATCGTGCCTTTATTTGGGGGTGGCTCCGGGTCGCTGTGGAGCGAACGCCTTACCGCTACGGATGCCGACATCGTCGATCGGTACGCAACGGGGGATCTCGCCGGCAACCCGGCGATCACCAGGCGCTCAGCCGGAAAGGGCTGCGCCTGGTACATATCTACGCGGCTGTGCGACGAGCGCAACGAGCTCCTCGTTCGCGACGCCCTGGCCGCGGCGGGTGTGAGGCCTGTCGTCGCGAAGCTAGGCCCGGCAGTGCACAGCCTGCTCCGCCGTGACGGAGCGGGAGGCTCCTGGCAGTTCTGGCTGAACTATGGGGCCACATCGGTCCGGCTCCCAGCCGGCGGCTATGACTTGCTGCGCCGTCGCCTCGTCCCTCCCGGCGTTGAGCTAGGCCCGGGCGAAGCTGCTGTGGTGCGCCAGGACGCGGCCCGCTGAGGAGCGAGCGCGGTCAGGGGCCGATGGCGACGCGCTCCCCGCTCGCGCTCGACGCCAGGGCTGCCATAACCATGGCGAAGCTCTTTATGTTGTCCTTGCAGTCGTTCATCGCCGGCTCGCCCGTACGCAGTGCCCGCAAGAAGTCAACTAGGGAGGCGGCGATACCCTCCTCTGGCATCGGCGCCGGCGCCGCTTCGATACGCTCCAGGGCTGCCCCCTTCGCCCCCCCCGTTCGGACTTCGGCGACAGGGTTGCTCGAGCCGTCCCACTTGGCGCTCCCGAAGGCTCCTATGGCGCGCCACTCCGCGTCCGGGGAGGTCTCGAGGCCTTCCGCGCACCAGCTACCCCGGTAGCTGAAACGGATACCGGCGCTCAGCTCGAAGTCCACCGTTGCCGAGGCCGCGCCGCGGTACCAGCTCCATGGCGGGTTGAACTCCGTACAGTAAACGCTCCGGGCATCCGCACCGGTGATATAGCGAGCGGCGTCAAAGGTGTGGACTGCCATATCCAGCAACAGTGGGCTGGCCATCTCTTCGCGGAACCCTTCAAAGTGGTAGCCGCTGTAAAAATCGGCACTAAGCGCACCGATACCCCCGAGACGGCTCAGCACCAACCTCCTGAAGGCGACAAGCCCCGGGTTGTAGCGCCGGTTCTGGCTCACCACGAACAACGTCTCAGTACGCCGCGAGAACTCCACCAAGTCGCGCGCTTCATCGAGGCTGGACGCAATGGGCTTTTCGCCCAGCACCGGGACTCCTCGTGCCAGACAGCGCCGGGTCACCTCATGGTGCGCTTCGGGGGGAGCCACGTCCACCACAAAGTCCGGCAACCATTTCCCCAAGGCGACGTCCAGGTCGTCGTCTACGGCAACGTCTGTCAGCCCGACGGCCTCAATGCCTTCAAGCACTCGCTCCGTGACCAGGTCGACCCAGCCGACCAGGCACACATCGGGGTTGCCGGTCAGGGCCGACGCCCAGGTCCGCCCCATGCCTCCAGCGCCGACGAGTAGAGCGCGGAGCGGCTTCACTTGGTCGCGCTCGGGTAAGGCTCGCGGATGTATGACTCGATCCACCCCTCTTCCGCGAGCTCGATCTCGTAGGGTGCGGCCAGCGGCCCGCCTTCCCGGTAGGCCCAAACGACCGCGTTCGCCAAGACCCGCTTTACGGTCTCGTGATGGTACACGGGGTAGTCCTGGTCACCGGGGCCAAAAAAGAAGATCCTCCCCGCTCCCCGATAGAAGCAGCAACCGGACCGGAACACTTCCCCGCCCTTGAAGCTCGAAATAAACACGAGCTCGTCCGGCTGGGGGATGTCAAAGAACTCTCCGTACATCTCTTGGGCCTCGATGGCGAAGACGGCAGGGACCCCGCGCACGATCTCGTGCCCTGGGCTCACGGTCCAGACCAGTTCTCTTTCCCCAATTGAACGCCAGCGCAGGTTGCAACTAGTGCCCATAAGTGAACGAAATATCTTCGAGAGGTGGGCCGAGTGCAGCACGACCAAGCCCATGCCTTGCAGGACGCGCTGTCTAACCCGTTCCACCACCTTGTCATCCACCTGGTCGTGGCCGATGTGGCCCCACCAGGTCAGGACGTCCGTCGTCCCCAGCACCTCGTCGCCCAAACCATTATCTTGCTGGTCCAACGTGGCCGTCCGCACGACGGCTCGCCCCCCTAATTCCTGGCGGATCCCGGCTGCGATCGTCTCGTGCATGCCCCCCGGGTACAGTTCCGGGACACGCTTGTCGCGGAACTCGTGGAGGTTTTCCCCCCACACCGTTATGTTTATGGCCGCTTGGCCGTTGCCCTTGCTCACTTGTCTCCTATCCCTACAGCGCCAACAGCATCCCATTTCCCCCGCACCCGCAGCGCCACGTCCTGGCGTAAGCGGACGGTCACCTCACGGTGCCCGGGCCGGCCGCTGCCCAGGACATCCGCACCTTCTACCTGGGCACTACCGGCCCCGGGAGGGAGCTCCACCCTGAGCACGCTTGGCACCCGGGCCGACAGGCGCGCCTCGAAGCCCGCCTCATCCCACTCGATGAGCTCAAAGGTTATTGCGCCGCGACCCCGTACCCCGCGCAGGGACCCCCGGCGCCAGCGAGGCGGGAGCGCGGCGAGCAGTTTCACCACCCCGTTAGCACTTTGCACCACCATGGCCAACATAACGGCCGGCATGCCGCCGCAGGCGTCCACGTTGAACAGCTCCCCCGGCTCATGCGTCGTTGTCAAATTCGGTCGCCAAAACCTAGATGACAGCATGAACAAGGCCTCTTCAGCCTCCTCCGCCATCCCCAAGTGGGCTGCGGCCAGGCCGAGCTGGCACAGGCCAAAAGCCGCCTCGCCGCCTCGGCTACAAGAGCGCTGCCAGCCCAACCTGCGCCGGACGGCCTCCCGCGTCGCCTCCAACAACCGCTCGTCCGCCGAGATCTCGGGGTCAACCTCGTACATCACCGGGTAAAGGTGCGAGGAATGGCGGTGCTCGTAGTTGTCCTCAAACCTGGGGTCGGCCCACTCAGCCAGGGCGCCATCCGCGTTCACCCGGTACTTGGGCAGCCGGACCAAGAGGTCCGCCCATCGTGCCAGCTGGGCGCCCTCAGCCCCAAGCAACTTACCACAAAAGACCAGGTTGCGGTACAGGTCCTTGGCTACGGCAACGTCCATTGTGGCGTCACAACAGGCCTGCGACCCCGTATTGGCGGGCGCGTTCTCGGGCGAATATGAAGGACAGAAGTGCAGCGTCCCCGCATCGTCGGGGACCATGAAATCCTCCCAGAACTGGCCTGCTTCGCGCATGAACGGGAACGCCCGCTCGGCCAGGAACTTACTGTCCCCCGTGTACTGCCAGTAGTCGTAGTACAGGCGGGCCAGCCAACCCGCACCGGCAGTCCAAAAGGTCATGGGCCACTGCGAGTCGAAATGGTCCTGGAACCCGTGAGTCGACATACGAGAAGGGATGTAGATCCCTCGGCAGCCATACAGCGCCCTAGCGTTGTCCCGGAACTCATGCATGTGAGCCTCCAGGTAAGCGAACAGGGAGAGCAACATCTCCGGCGGCCCCGATGGCAAGACGGCGGCCAGAGCTGTCTGCACGTTGGCGTTCAACGTGTAATCGTCCGACCACGGAGGCGTCCACGTACCCCCCCAAACGCCTTGGAGCGTCGGTGGCAGTTCACCACAGCTGTCGGCGATCCGGGCCCGGCCGGCACAGAACTGTCGCTCTAATAAGTCAAAGTCGACGTGCGGCTCGACGGCACCAGCCTGCTGCACGCTAGCGCCCTCGCCTCCATTGAGACGCAACGAGACCTCTCCCATCCGCCGTGCCCGCAGAGCCACGTGGGCCGCCAGCAGGCTGTCGTAACCCGCCGTCACAGCTTCCAGTTCGCCCCGGAGGCTGCGCTCGGCGACCTCGCCGTCATCGTCATCATCGTCGGTGAGGGCCCGGGCCCCCACCAGGACCAGGGTGCGGGTGGCACCGGCCAAGAGGAGAGAGCAGCCGTCCCCGGTGACATCGATGTCGCTGACGGCCCGGAGCGCCCCGATCACGCCCCTGACCGCCCCCGGCCACCGGTTTTTGAACAGGGTCACGTAGCGCACCAACCCGGCACCGATGCCGGCGAGCTCCGGGTAGGCAGTGTCTTCGGCGACGGCCTGCTCCTTGCCGTCGTGGCTAGCGAACGCCCTGCGCATGCAGAGCCGGTAGGTGGCCGGTCGCGCCGTCAGGATCTCCAGGACGCCTAGCCCATGGGCACGCGAGACGAAGGTGCGGTGCCTGACCGTGCCTCCCGGCCGTTCCCACGCCGTGCCGACCTCGCCTGTGCGCAGGTCCTCCCAGCGTTCGTACCCGCTCACCGGCCCGTCGTGCGGCCCGGACAAGACCACCTCGAAAGCGGGGACACGGGGATCTGTCCAGTGCTTTTCACCCAAGCCCCGCTGGCGCGCCAAGGCCACCACGTCGTCAGCGGCACCCTGGCAATCACCCGCCCACAGCTTGTGCCGCAGCGACGGGAGGATCTCGTTGGTGGGCACCGGCGGGACCGCTTGGTCCAAGGGGAGGAAGAGCCTCTCCAGCGAGACGGTAAGGACCTCTTCGCCTGGCGGCCCCCACAGTGCAACGCCCATACGGCCGTTCGCTGTCACCAGCCCCTGCTCCCACCCGTCCGCCACGCACGCCAGCACGGGCTCGCGGCTTCCTCCAACCTCGCTCACATGTAGCCGGGCCAATTTCCTCAGGCGCCTTGCGTACCCAACAGCGCATCCCTCAGTGGGGCACGCCAGCTGTCCGAGCGGCAGTCGTAGGCACCGAAATCAGTGCCGAAATCCCAGTAGGCCCAACTCGCTCCCCGGCGCTCGGCTTCGGCCCGCACGCACTCGGTCCATGCGGCACGGTCGCCCATCTGCGCCTTCTCGTACACTCCGAACTCCCCGATAAACAGCGGCACCCCCCTCCGGCGCGCCCACTCCGACGCCTTGTCCAGGTCGCGAGCGACCGCCGGTCCGCCGTGCTCGACATCCCAGCGCGTCCCCTCGGGCAGGTCCCGGTCAGACACCCAGTGCGCCCCCTGATGAGTGAACTCCATCGGTTCGTAGTAATGAACGGTGACCAGGACGTGGTCGTCAGACGGGATGTCGAGGACATCCAGCGAGCCGATGTTGTTCCAATCGAGCGGCCCGATGATCACGCCCCGCGCTGCGTCGGACTGGCGCACCACCGCCAGCGCCCGCGCCACCAGAGCGTTCCAACTCTCGGGGGTCATGGAGTAAGGCTCATTTAGCAGCTCCAAGTGGACATCGGCAGGCAGGGGGGCGAACCGCTCGGCCAAGGTTTGCCACACGGCCAGGAACCTCCGCTGGTGCCCGGCCACCCCCTCGCACAGCTCCGGGTAAAAGTGCCAGTTCACGACCGGCTTTAGGCCGGCTCCCAGGGCTGCAGCTATGGCCCAGTCCACTCGTTCCAGGAACGCCGGCTCTATTTCGTACGGCGGCTCGCTCGCGGTATGCAGGGACCACCGCACCGGGAGCCGCACGGTGTCGAAGCCGACGGCCTTGACCATCTCGAAGTACCGGCGTTCCAGTCGGAAGCCCGCTTCACCTTCCGCGGCGGCCTCCAGAGCATTGCCAAAGTTGATCCCACGCCCCAGTGCCACGCCTTCTAGCATTGCCCCTGCTCCCCTCGGTCTTTGCCTACAGTGATGACTGCCCTTCCCCGGCAAGCTCGTCCTCGCTACGCTCAGCGCACAGCGGGACCACGGTGATCTTGCCCACCGTTCAGCTTGCCGGAGCGGGCCAATTACAAAACGCCTCTAGTGGTCACGAACCAACAATGGTAAAGCCTTGTTGCTTCGCGTATGAAACGAACTCGCTCTGCAGGGAAGCGAACATTTGCTTCACGGTCTCTCGCCCCTGGGCTACCAGGTCCATGGCATTGCCGGCCTCGCTGCCGGCGTAACTGGCAAACGGGCCGTAGCCGGAAGCGAACCCAGGGTCGGGCCCGGAGTTCTCGTAAACCCGGTACAGCTCCTGGCTCCCCGTGAGCGGCAGCCTCTGGTTGAGGAACGCACCTGACGCGCTGACCGTCGTCGCCATCGGGAACAACCCCGACGGCGGCTTGTCCAGCAGGCTGAGAGACGCCTTGGACGTGTTGAGCCAGATATCGAACTCCGCGGCCTGCTTGGGGTACTTCGTCTGGCTGGTGACGGCCTCGGGAGACCCACCACCGTTCATGCCGATGTTTTGCCCGGCAACGAACTGCGGGAGCGGCGCTACCCTCCAGTCCCCGAGCGTCTTGTCCAACGACGACCCGATGTAGCTGGGAGCCCAGGCTTGAGCCATGACCGTGAGGATTTGCCCATTTTGAAGGTCATTGAACCACTGCGTGCTGAAGTCCGGCACCGTGGCAACCAGACGCTTGGACAGCAGCGTGTCCCAGACCGAGGCGTACTGCTCTGCCGCCATGCTGGTGAAGCCGACCGATAGTTTGGTGCCGTTCAACACGAAATCTCTGGCCCCGGCCTGCGTCATCCCCGAGAGCACGTTGACCGAATCGTTGGGCGCAAAGTCATTGATGTACACCCCCGGGTGAGCCGCCTGTAGCGCCTCGCCCTCGGTTATCATCTGCGCCCAGGTGGTCGGCACAGCCAGCCCGTACTTCTTCATCAGCGTCGCGTTGTACAAGAGCGCGTACACGCCCGAGTCCTGCGGGATGGCGTACACGCCACCGTTATAGCTCACGTTGTCCCAGGCGTAAGAGGGGAAGTCCCCTTGCACGGCATTGGCTCCGTACTGGGCCAGGTTGACCAGGTAATGGTTTTGCTCGTACAGGTACATCAGCGAGTAGTTGAACTGGGTTATGTCGGGCGCGCCCGTCCCTGTCTTCATGGCGTCCAACAGTTTGGCGAACACCGTCGGGCCCTCGTTCAGCCAGTGTACGCAGATCCCTGGGTGCGTCTTGTTAAACAAGACAACGGCGCTGTTGATGCCCGTTACCCCTGACCAGAACGTCAGGTTCACAGACCCCGACGAACAGCCGTCGCCAGACACGTTTGCTACGCGTTGCGAGACAGCGGCCCCGAACGCGGAAGTGGATGTGACCAGTGTCGCCGTCATGCTCGTCGCGGCCACCGCCACGAGCACACGTCGCAGTTTTAGTCCTTGGCTTGCCGATGCGGCTCGCCCGGGGGACCTGTCATGCCATGAAAGGCGCATTGTTATGTATTCCCTCCCTTTTTATCATTCTCTTCCGTGAGAGCTATGTGTCTGTAGATATACCGCCTGAGCATCGACGCCCCCCGGGCGCGCCCATGGTCAGGCGCAGAGCTCCTTACCCTACTGTGCTGCCGAGACTGAGCCCGTCCCTCCAATAGCGTTGGAGCACCAAGAATAAAGCCAACACGGGCAAGATGAACACGATCGCCCCGGTGACAATAAGTGTGTACAGGAGCTGGTGACTGCTCCCCACGTTCGCCCCGCCATATGCCACCCATTGCGCCAGGCCGACAGTGACGGGCTGCAGGCGCGGGTTGCTCAAGACCAGGTAGGGTAGAAGATAGTTGTTCCAGATCGACACAATTATCAACAGGAACACGGTTACGATCGCCGGGCTGGCCAGGGGCGCCACCAGGCTGCGAAATATCCGGATCTCGCGGGCGCCGTCGATCCTTCCTGCTTGCACGACGGCCAGGCAGTCCGTGCTGCTCAGGTACAACCACATGAGGAACACGCCGAAGGGACTGACGAGCAGCGGCAGGAAGACGCCCAAGAGGTTGTTGGCCAGCTTCAGGTGTGCGATCAGAAAATAGAGGGGGAACGCTAGGGTGGTCCCCGGGATGGCCGACACGGCGACGAGGGAGCCGAGCAGGAGCTTACGCCCGGGGAACCGGTATATGTACAGTGCGTAACCCGCCATAAGGCTCAGCGCCGTGGCCGCCGCGCCCGCCACCGCGGTATAAAGGAAGGAGTTGAAGGTCCATTGCAGGAAGATGTTGCCGTCATAACTGAACAGGTGCCTGAGGTTGGTCAACGGGTCGGGACGGCTGGGTAGCGACAGGCCCAAGGAGCCCACGATGCCGCCGTTGGTCTTCGTCGCGGCGATGATAAGCCAATAGAATGGCAGCACCGCGTACACGGCGAAGACGACCATGACAGCGAAGGCAAACGCACGGATATACGGGTTGGTCTTTGTCAGGCGTATCGTACGTGCGTTGCCGCTAAGCGGCGCGTCGGGCATTCGACTCAAACCCCCCCCTGCGGTGAATGAATATCCCAATGAGCCCGCCGGCGAAGATCAGCGATATGACAGCCAAGACGAACGCCATCGCCGCCGCGTAGTTATTGTTACTTTGCGTAGAGATCGTGGAGTCGACAAGCATCGCGGGCGTGTACTGGGTCGAAATGGAATCAGTAAGGACGGACAGGATCGACGGCTCAGTAAAAAGCTGCAACGCCCCGAGGACCCCCAGGAAGCCCATGCCCATCACTACTGGGCGGATCTGGGGCAGCTTCACCCTGGTGGCTATCTGCCACTTGGAGGCACCGTCGACGATCGCCGCCTCAATGTTCTCCAGTGGTACTCCCTTGAGGGCCGTATATATCACCAGCATGTTGAAGCCGGTGAGCGCCCACACGGCGATGCTCCCGATCGAGAACAGGACCAGGTGCGTGCCAAGGAAATTGACCGTTCCGAACCCCGCATCCTTTGCCAGCAGGGGGTATGTCCCTAGCTGCGGCTCGAGCAGGAAGCCCCAGATCATGACGGCGATGGACCCGGGGACGGCGTAGGGCAAGAAGAATATGAGCTTGAAGGCACGGACGAACCTGACGTACTCGAAGTCGAGCAGGACAGCAAAGGTGACCGAGCACGCCAGCGTCACGGCCATGACACCGACGCCGTACTCGATGACGCGCAAGACCGATGCCCAGAACAAGCCGCTTTGCAGGACGCTGGCGTAGTTTGCGAAACCCCCAAAATGCGTCCCGCCTACCAAGGTGTAGGTGAAGAGGCTGAGGCCGAAGTCGTACACGATCGGCGCAATCGTGAACACCAGGAACAAGGCGGTGAAGGGGAGCAAGAAGTAGTACGGCGCCACCTTGGTGTCCCTCAGCAGGGCCCTGAACCGGTTGATCGTCATGGGGCACGGACCTTGCTCATCGCGCTGGCGGGCAAGTCCCCACCGTCGCGCAAGAACACCGGGATCCGCTCGAGCGGGGCCGGGCACTGCAACCAGGTCCCCCCCTCGGCCCGCTTTCCCGTCCACGCGCTTGTCCAGGCGCTGCCTGCAGGGAGGTAGACGGCGCGGTCGCGCACGCCTTCGGCTGTCACCGGCGCCACCAGCACATCTGGGCCCAAGAGGAACTGGTCGTCCACCTCCCAGGAGGTCGTATCGTCGGGAAAGTCCAAGAACAGCGGGCGCATAGGCGGCACGCCGGTGGCGCTGGCGTTAGCCATCTGGGCCATCAGGTAGGGCCGTAATAACTCGCGCAGGCGCAGTTGCTCGGAAAAGATCTCGTACACGTCATCGCCGAACGACCACACCTCGTTGGCGGCCCCGGTGCGGTTGGGCCCGTCGTGGACGCCGGGGTCTCTCGACCCGTGGAGACGGAACAACGGGCAGAACAGCCCGAACTGGGACCATCGGACCACCAGTTCGCGGAACGATGGGGAGTCGAGGTGCCCCCCGTAAAAACCGCCGATATCGGACGTCCACCACGGGATCCCCGATATGCCAGCGTTCATCCCGGCAGGGACCTGAGCGGCGAGGGCGGCGAAGCTGGACTCCACGTCACCCGACCAAAGAGCCACCCCCCAGCGCTGGCTGCCGGCCCACGCCGAGCGGCACAGTGACAGGACCGGGCCCTCACCGACTTCGCGCAAGCCCTCAAAGAAGCCCTGGGCGTGCAAACGAGGGTAGACGTTTTGGACCTCGGCGCCTCCGCCCAGATGGAACATGAGATTGCCTGGGTTCTCGGGACGCACCTCGGGCTCGCAGGCGTCCAGCCAGAAGGTCTTTATGCCATGGCGGTAGTAGCCGCTTTTGACCTTTTCCCAGATGTAGCGACGAGCGTCGGGGTTGGTGGCGTCGTAGTAGCGGACGAACGTCGTGCCCGGGCTGTCCTTGTCCCAGAGCGGGAGGTGCAGTGGGTTCCCGAGCTCGTTCCCAACAAGAAGGCCACGTTCCTCCATCTCGCTGTAGTTCTTGCTGTTCGGGTTTACCGTTGGCCACACTGACACGATGCACTCAACGCCAAGGCTCTTCAGCTCCTGCACCATCGCCGCCGGGTCCGGCCACTCGCGCCTGTCGAACTCCCACTCACCCTGACGGGTCCAGTGGAAGAAGTCGATCACGATAGCCGAGAGCGGTAGGCCGCGGCGCTTGTGCTCCCGCACTACGCCGAGCAGCTCCTCTTGGGTCCGATAGCGCAGTTTTGACTGCCAGAACCCCGACGCCCACTCCGGCAGCATTGGGGGCAGGCCCGTTGCCGCTGCATATTGGCTTACCACGGTGGCAGGAACGGGGGCGGCCGTCACCCAATAGTCGATCTGTCTGGCCGCCTCGGCCACCCATCTCGTGTGGTTCCTGGCCAGCTCCACCCGGCCGACCCCGGGATGGTTCCAGAGGAAGCCGTAGCCTCGGCTGGACAGCACGAAGGGAATGGAGACCTCGGTGTTCCGTTGCACCAGGTCGATGACGGTACCCTTTTGGTCCAAAAGGCCGTGCTGGTGTTGCCCCAGACCGTAGACGCGTTCGCCGGCCGGGGCGTCGAAGAGCACTTCGGATTGATGAACGTCCCCGCCAACGGGCATGTACCGCCGCTGAGGCGGGGCGGAGAAGTGAGGTTCGTGCTCGGCAAAGAACTCACGCCCGTCACGTCCGAGGAACCGCAGACGACCCGAGCGCGACATCTCGGCAACGACCTCGCCGTTTTCGACGCGGGCCAGTTCCTCCGAAACCTGGACCTTCGCCTCTCGGCCAGCCACGTCCAGCAGGGCGCTGCCTGGGAGGTCGGTGACTTTGCCTCTTATCGTCGAGCGAACCCGCAAGCTGTTCGGGCCCCAAGCTTCGACTCGGACCAGTTCCCGGTCGTGAGCCCAAGTGACGCCCCATGCGTGTGCTACAAAGCTGCCCACAGTGAAGGACCTCCTCCCTGGCGGGTCTGCCTACGCCTCGGGTTGCCTGCGCCGCCGCTGCCCGGAGCCGAGGGTGCCCGTCGCCCACGAGGGGGAACCGCTCGGGCAGGCCCAGTCGACTCCCCGGTGACAATGGTCGGTAGGATCAACCGCCCACGAGGGGCCAGCTCCTTGCCGGAAAGGCGATCGACCAACAGCTCGACGGCGGCACGCCCCATCTCCACAGAGGGGAACTGTGCCGCCGTCAGGCGAGGGGTGAGGAACGTCGACCACCTGCTGTCGCACTGCCCGATCACGGATAGGTCCTCAGGCATACGCAGTCCCGCTTCCGCTACCGCCCGGTAGACCCCGGGCAGTGCCAGCTCGTTGACCACCACGAGGCCGGTGAGCGACTTGTCGCGGGCCAGTAGCTCTGCCGTTCGATGGAGCCCGGCTTCGGCGTTACGCTCGCATTCCAGGATGTCCCCCTTGACGCCCAGCTTGGTGCAGGCGGCATTAAAGGCTCGGTGCGTTCTGTGTTGCGGGGCATAACGCCTCTTCAATAGATCGGATGGGCCACTGATCAAGGTGATGCGCTTGTGCCCGAGCTCGGTGAGGCCGCTTACCAGAGACAACTGCAAACCGTCGAAGTCAATGTCGACCCAGTCGATCCCGCTTGGTTTGGCGGTCCGCCCGATGGCAACAAAAGGGAACCCGAGAGACCGGAGGCGTTCGACACGCACGTCGTCGAGGAACACTTCGAGAAGGACAATCCCGTCCGCCCGGCGTTCATCCATCAACCGTGACAGCACTAGTTCGTCGTCCCCGGAAAAGGACACAAGGACGTCGTATTCGCGCGCCCTCGCCGCCTCGGCAACGCTGGCGACGAACTCGAGCTCGATCTGCGAGAGGGAGTTCTCTAGCGAAGGGATCAAAAGGGCGATCGTCCCGCTGCTGCCGTAGGCCAGCGCCCGGGCGCTGGCGTTGGCTCTATAACCGAGCTCCTCGATGGCCTGCTCTATGCGCTGGCGGGTCTCCTCTGCTACGGGGCGTTTGCCCGTCATCGCGGCAGAGACCGTTGTGGGTGAGACGCCTGCGTGCGCGGCCACTTCGTAAATGCGAACGCGGCCTGTAGCCCCCATACCGACCTGCTTTCCGGAACACCTAGAACGGAGCACAGCAGTGCACAAACCGCTTTGTGCAAACCGCTTTGCTCAAGCGGGTCTGACCATACTCCGGTGGACTGGCGGTGTCAAGCCTTTCGCTGCCCAGCGGCGAGGCGCCTCGGTGCCAAGTAGTAGGAGCGCCAAGCGTCCCCAACCTGCAAGTGCCCCTTGCCCTGACGACCTAAGATGATAGGATGTTAGCGTGGTAGCGCGACAGGCTTGCCGGGCGAAGGCACGGCCCGTCGCGAGGGCTGGGGATAACAGGTCATGAGCGAGGCCAGGTCGGCAGTTATCGATTTCCGGTCCTTCGAGCCTTACTACCTTCAACTCGAACGCATCTTGGTGAAGGACCTGCAGAACAACCGGGCCGAGGGTCACCTGCTGCCGTCGGAGGCTGAGCTGTGCGCCCAGTACTCAGTGAGCCGCACCGTTGTCCGCCAAGCCCTGTCGGACCTCGAACGCGAGGGCCTTGTCCTCAAGATAAAGGGGAAAGGTACCTTCGTAACCGGGCGAAAAATGGACACCAGCTTCATCCAGGACACCCTGGGCTTCCATGAGTCGATGGTGAGGGCCGGGCACGTGGTCCACAGCCACGTCTTGAAGCTGACTACCGAGCCCTGTGGGGTCGACGTTGCCCGCCTACTTGAGGTCGGTGTTGGCGAGGAGATCGTCCAATTGGACCGGGTGCGCAGCGTGGACGGGCGGCCCGTGCAGGTGGTGCGGGCGTTCATGCCGGCCAAACTGTTCCCTGGATTGGTCGAAATCGACCTTTCTGACCGCTCCTTGTACCAGGTGCTCCGAGAACGCTACGGCGTGCGCCCCACCAGTGGTCAGCGCGGCATCGAGGCGGTCGCTCTGGCCCGGCCCGACTCCGACCACCTGGGCGTGCCCAAAGGGGCGCTGGGGCTGCGCATGTCCAGCACTACACGGTCCAGCGACAACGTCGTTTTCGAGCACTTCATCGCCCAGTACCGCGGAGACAGCTTCCGCTTCGAGCTCCAGATCGGGCCGCGGTCGAGCCTGTAAACTAGCCGAGCGGTAAGCCCGGCGGGCGCCTCGACTCTATTCACCCTATGGCTGCGGATTTAGGACCAGGATTGGGCGACGAACTGTCACCGGTGACCCCAGCCGGGGCGGACCTCGAAGGGCCCGGCGTGTTGTCGCGCTGGTGGTTGCTGGGCTGGCTGCTGCCTCTCGCGGTCCAGACGGCGCACACGGTCGTAGTGGCCCCCACCTACCGGGTGGGGTCCTTTGACGACGACACCAACTACCTGATGGCGGCGCACGTACTGGCCGGCGCAGGCTGGCTGACCAGCGTCATGCCCAGCGGGGCCACGGTGGTGGCCAACTACCTGCCTGGTTACCCGCTGCTATTGGTCCCGGTTATCTGGCTGTTCGGAGGATCGCTGTGGGCGCCCCGCTTGCTGTCGACAGTGCTCGTGGGCGCCCTCTACCCCCTCCTATGGATCTGGATGGGCCGGCGCGGCCTGGGGCCTTGGCCGCGGGCGGCCGTGCTGGTGCTCTTGGCTATCAACAGCGTTCTGGCCACCTACTCGACCATGGCAATGGCCGAATCGCCTTTCCTCATCTTCTTCGTGGTCACCCTTTTCGCCCTCGACCGCTGGGCTGCCAACCCCGGGGCCCTCAACGCCGCGGCCGTGGTCGCCCTGGTCGCCTATCTGGTGTGGCTCAAGGAGGCCGGGATCGGCCTGGCTGTGGGACTAGTGGCCTACGAACTGTGGCGCCGGCGCTGGCGCCGGGCCGCCGGGGTCAGCGCCGGAACGGCCCTCCTCTTGTTGCCGGGCCTAATGGCCCGATGGGTTTCCGGCGGCGCCGTGGTGGGCGACCGGTACGCAGGCGAGATCGTCAACGCGACCAAAGACGGCCTGTTGCACCAGGTGGTCTCGGAGGCACCCAAGGTGGCGTGGTCCTACCTGCGAAATGTGCTACGTGAGTCCGTGCTTCCCGAAGGCAGCCCTCTCCCCAGCCACGGGGCCCTGGATCTCGTGATGACCGTCGTCGGGGTTAGCGTGCCCGTGTTTGTAATAGTGGGAGCGGTCGTGTGGTACCGGTGCCATCCCCGCCCGGAAGTGTGGATGATGGGTGCCTACTTCGCCGAGACCCTCGCCTACCCGTTCACCAACCAGCGGCGGGTGATACTGGTGTTACCCCTGACCACCATCTGGTATGTGCTAGGTGCGGGGGCGGCGGGGAGCTGGGTGCTGCGCCGGGCGCGGGCCGACTTAAGGCCGGTGGTGCTGCCCCTAGAGGTGACGGCGGCCGTCCTGCTGCTAATAGTCCCCACAGCAGCCGGGTTCACCCGCAACTACCTATGGACGGTGGGCCAGAAGAGCTCGGAGTTCGCCGGCTCCCCGGCGGTCACCCTCCTGCGGGCCATCGGCTATCCGACCGAGCTGGTCGAGACCGACTACCGGGGCACTATCGCCTATTTCACCAACCACCGCACGGCATGGACCGCCTTTTCCACCACCACGCCGTACGGGCCGCTTGGCGACCAAAACCCGGGGCGTTGCCGGCTTCCCATCGTGCAGAGGGCCCTGCGTTACGACGACGCCAAGTTCCTAGTGGTGGGCGACTTCAACGGCCCCGGCTTCATGGACAGCCCGTGCCTGCTCCAGCTTGCCACCACGCCGAGCGCGGCCGGCGCGCTGAATGTGGTGCGCCTGCTGTCGACCAGCCACGACCGGACGTCGGTCTTCGAACTTCTGGGCCCCGGTACCCCACAGCCCGGCCTGGTCGACTGGACGGCGTCGTCGGCCCCCCTCGTCTCTGTTGCCGCCAACCAAGTCCGAGCCGCCAAGACCCGCTCGAGCGACCAGGCCGTCCGGCAGTTCCGGCCGGCGCGGGCCGTCGTTCTCAGCCGGAACGGCCAGGGCGACCAAGGCGGGACGGGTTACGCCGCCGCCGCCGAACGGGGCCACAGCGAGTTCACCTGGTATTGGCGGGCGCCGGTGCCCATAGCACAGCTCAGCGTGGGGTCTGTCACCAGCGCCACCTCCATTTCGTACGTGACGGCATCCATACAAACGCCCGCCCGTTCGTGGCGAGTGGTGGCCCGCGCGCCGGGCCCGGTCGGCGACCAGGGCGTGGTGCCCTATCTACTGGCCCGCTTGCCAGAGGGGACGGAGGCCTTGGCCGTCCGAGTGACAGCGGTGACCTCCAGCGCCGCCGAGATCACCTACGTGAACGCTATCGGCCCGGCCCGGTCTGTCCGATGAGCACCTCCGCCCGAGCCGGGAAGGGTGGCGAGGAGCTAGGGCCGACGATGCCTGCTCCTGTGCACGGCGAGCGGCAGGCCGGGCGAGCAGCTCGGCGCGCTCGGCGCGCTCGGCGCCGGCAGGAAGACCGTCAGTACGAGATCCCGCTACACCTATTCGGAGTGCGCCGGCGCACCGTCACCCTGGTCACCGTCCTGTGCGCGCTCTTCTCATTGTTCACGCTTATCCCAATTGTCTATATGGCCTTTAGCGCCACCAAGACCCAGCTAAACATAAACGACTCCTTCCCGTTCTGGTTCGCCCGGCCATTCGAGCTTTTCCAGAACGTTTCACTTCTCTTCAAGAACTTGGGCGGGGACGGGGTATTTGCCCGGTGGTTCGCCAACACCGTGGTCTACGCAAGCCTGGGCGGCGGAGGGGCAACCATCATCTCCGTGATGGCAGGTTACGGGTTTGCCCGCTTCGACTTCCGGGGCGCCCGTTTTGGCTTCGCCCTGGTCATCGGCACCCTCCTGGTGCCGATCACCGCCATCTCCCTTCCCCTCTACCTGGTATATGCCAAGGCCCACCTCATCAACTCCATTTGGGGCATGGTACTGCCCAGCATGGTGAGCCCCATCGGGGTGTACCTTATGCGCACCTTTTCTGCTTCCCACGTACCTAGGGCGTTGCTCGACGCGGCCCGCATCGATGGCGCCGGGGAGGTCCGCATCTTTTTGACCATCGCTCTTCCCCTCCTCGTCCCTGGCATAGTGACCGTGCTGCTCATCAACGTGGTCAGCGTCTGGAACAACTTCTTCCTGCCTCTGCTCATCTTTTCCAACCAGGACCTCTACCCGCTGAGCGTCGGCATCGGCGACCGCGCCGGTGGCGGGGCGTCAGTGCTCCTGGCCACCGGCGGCCTGGCTTCGGTCCTCCCGCTCATCGCCTTGTTCCTCATCCTGCAACGTCACTGGAACGGCGGGCTTCTGCTCGGAAGTGTCACTGGCTGACCGCCGTGACTGCAACGGGAGCCTATGGCGTACCCGGCCGCCGGGCCCCGGCGGCCGGTCGCTGAAGAAGCTCCATGTCCTGGCCGGAGGTTCAGGGGCCCTAACGCAGGCTTGTGAACCTCGTCGGGACACGTGGCTGAGCTCGAAAGCGCGGCTGTTAGCATGATAGGATGCCTATGTTGCACGACAGCCAGACGAGATGCGAGGCCACGTGACCGGTGTTCTCCTGGAGGCGTCGGGATCCGGAGGCACATTATTGCGATATCTGCCGCTATTTGGTACCCAACCGACTAACGACCACGCCACACCGGGACGACGGACGAATGTCTGACACGCGCCTCAGCTCTATTGACTTCCGTTCCTTTGAGCCCTATTACGCCCAACTCAAGCGCATCTTGTTGAGGGACTTGGAAGACAACTTCAAGGAAGGCCACCTGCTGCCCTCCGAGGCCGAACTTTGCGCCCAATACTCCATCAGCCGTACGGTGGTGCGCCAGGCCTTGGCCGATCTCGAGCGCGACGGGCTCGTGCTCAAGATAAAGGGCAAGGGCACGTTCGTGACCGGGCGCAAGATGGATACCGGCTTCATCCAGGACACCCTCGGTTTTTACGAGTCGATGGTACGTTCCGGGCACACAGTGCAAAGCCGCATCCTGAAGATGGCCATCGAGCCCGCCGGAGTGGAGCTGGCCCGGGTGCTGGAGATAGGCGTAGGTGAAGATGTCGTTCAGTTCGATCGTGTTCGCAGCGTGGACGGCCGCCCCGTCCAGGTGGTAAGGGCTGCCATGCCCGCCCGGCTTTTCCCTGGGCTGGCCGACATAGACATGACCGACCGCTCCTTGTACGAGGTCTTCCGAGATACGTACCAGGTGCGGCCCGCCAGCGGCCACCGCAGCATCGAGGCGGAGGCTCTCTCCAAACGGGAGGCGGACCTGCTCGGTGTGCGCCAGGGGACCCCCGGGCTCAAGATGTACAGCATCACCCGATCGGCTGACGATGTTGTTTTCGAGCACTTCATCGCCCATTACCGGGGTGATAGTTTTCGGTTTGAACTGGAAATAGGGTCGCGCTGAAAGATTGGGCTAGCCTCGCCACGCGTGCCTCTCGAGTCCGTCCTTGCCATAGACACAGGCACGCAAACAACACGGGCCGCCCTCGTCAGTCCGGACGGTTCCATCCTGGACATGGCGTCCAGCCCGCTCAGCATGTCGACACCCCGTCCCGGCTGGGCCGAGCAGGAACCGGAGCGGTGGTGGTCGGCCACGGTCGACAACGTCAGCGCGGTGATGAGCCGCAACCCGGGCACGGCCGTGGCCGCGGTGGCGGCGTGCGGCCAGATGCATGGAGTCGTCGCCCTCGACAAGGCCGGGCGGCCCCTTGCCCCCCGGGTGGGGATCTGGTGCGACAAGCGGGCCGAGGGCCAGGTAGCGCGCTTTTTGGCCCGCCCCGACGCCCGGCGCCTGAGCGCCCTAGCCGCCAATGTCCCTCTCCCCGCGTGGGCCGGTTTCAAGATCGCCTGGTACTGCGAGGAGGAGCCGGATCTGTACGAGCAGGCTAAATCTTTCCTGGTGGTGAAGGACTTCTTGAACCTGAGACTGTGCGGGGAGCGGGCTACTGACCCCACCGAGGCGTCGGGGACGTTCCTCGTCGACGCCGGCAGCGGCCGGTGGTCGCCCGAACTGATCGACGCCCTCGGTCTTGACGAGAACCTCCTGCCGCCCATTGCCGGCTCGGGCACCGTCATCGGAGGCATCCTCCCCGAGGTGGCCGCCGCCACCGGGCTTCGGGCGGGGACGCCCGTGGTCGCGGGGGCCGGTGACATGTTGTGCCAGCTCTACGGCGTCGGCCTGAGCCGGCCCGGCCGGCTGGCCGAGGTGGCCGGCACGGCCTCCATCGTCGCCGCCTACAGTGAACAGGCCGACCTCGACGACAGGGTAATGAGCCTGCGCACAGTCACCGGGGGTTGGGTCAATTTCGGCATCACCGACGGAGCCGGCGCCTGTATGAACTGGCTCGCGCAACTCCTTTCCGGTCGCGGCGGGACGATAGCGGCCCCGGAGGCCGGCGTTCGGTACTACACGCGCCACGAGCAGGCCCCCCACGGCTCCACGGGTGACGTGCATCCCGGTCACCGGTA
This sequence comes from Acidimicrobiaceae bacterium, assembly GCA_003166025.1. GTDB lineage: Bacteria > Actinomycetota > Acidimicrobiia > Acidimicrobiales > Palsa-688 > Fen-671. The sequence continues at coordinate 30,903 of PMWT01000219.1, forward strand.
CGGCAGCCACTACGCCAGCATCGATACGGTGGCCGCCACGGCGCCAGCTGGTGCGGACGGCCTGCTGTTCTTCCCTTATGTCCTGGGGGAACGGACCCTCGGCAGCACCGGGTCACGTGCCTCCTTCATCGGCCTCACTTTGACGCACGATCACGCCCATATGGCCCGCGCCGTCATGGAAGGGATCTGTTTCGAGAACCGGCGCGCTCTCGACCTATTGGCCCGGCCCACCGACGGCACCGTACTGCGCTGCACGGGCGGTGGTTCGCGCAGTGCCCTATGGAACCAGCTGCGGGCGGACATCTACGAGCGCCCAGTCCGGTCCTTCGCCACCGTCGAGGGCGGCGTGCACGGCGCCGCCATGCTGGCCGCGGTAGGAGCCGGTTGGTACGCGAGCACGGCTGAGGCGGGGGACAACCTCGTCACACCGGGAGCCGATTGGCGGCCCCGTCCCAGTACCACCGAGACCTACCGCGCCTGCTACGAGTCCTTCCGGGCCGTTCATGACGCCCTTGATGGCCAGTGGGAGCACTGGGCCCGCTGAGCAGGTTCGCACCTAACATCCTAGGATAATTAACGCCTAGCATCCTAGGATGATATATAGTAGCTGCGTATGCGCTCTAACAACACCTCTGCGTTCTTGAGACCTTTACCAATAGCCACGCTGCCAGTATTGATGGCGCTCGTCGTGCCGGCGTTCGGTCCAGCCGGGACACGTCCGCTTCGTGCCCCCTATCCGGCTGCGCGAGTGGCGTCAACTCCCTCACTAACCCCCGCTGGGAAGCTCACGGTCTTTGCTGGGACCGGTAGCTTTGGGCTCCCGAGGCCGGGCCCAGCCACTAAATCAGCGCTGGCTGGGCCGACCGCGGTGGCGTTGGACGTCCACGGGGACCTGTTCATTGCCGACCATGCCAACAACATGGTGGAGGAGGTCACGCCGGCCGGGAAGCTTTCGGTTGTCGCTGGGACTGGGAAACCTGGGCTGCCGACACCGGGCCCCGCCATCAAATCGGCCCTTAACGCTCCGTCCGGCGTGGCCTTGGATGCCCATGGGGATCTCTTCATCGCCGACTCCAATAACAACGTGGTCGAGGAGGTTACCCCGGCCGGGAAGCTGTCGGTTGTGGCCGGCAACGGGCACGTCGGATCTCCAACGCCGGGCACTGCTACCAAGTCGGCCCTCGATGATCCGTCTGGAGTGGCGTTGGACGCCCACGGGGACCTGTTCATCGCCGACTACAACAACAACGTCGTGCTAAAGGTCGCCCCGGCCGGGAAGCTGACAGTGGTGGTAGGCAACGGCCACGGGGGCCCGCCGACGCCTGGCCCTGCCACCAAATCAGATCTCAACAACCCGTCTGGTGTCGCTTTGGACACCCACGGTGATCTCTTCATCGCCGACTCCAATAACAACGTGGTCGAGGAGGTTACCCCGGCCGGGAAGCTGTCGGTTGTCGCCGGGAACGGCACGTTAGGACCGCCGGTGGCTGGTCCTGCCACCAAGTCAGGGCTTCAGGGACCGTCTGGGGTTGCAGTGGGCGCCCACGGGGACCTATTCATCGCCGACTGGGCCAATAACGTGGTCGAAGAGGTCACTCCTACCGGGAAGCTATCAATAGCCGTAGGCAACGGTGACGAGGGCCCGCCGACGCCGGGCTCAGCCACAAGTTCACCCCTTGGTGGCGCAAATGGTGGGCCCACCGGGGTAGTAGTCGGAGCGAACGGGACGCTGTTCGTGTCCGACCAGGGCAATAATGTCATCGAAGAAGTGAAGTATTGACTGACAGCTGATCGCCTCGTCCGACCCGAATGTCGCCTCGGCCTCTATTAGAGACCGTCACCTGGTCCCCACTATCGCCGACTCGATAACCGTGAACGAGCCGGGCGGGACCGAGACCACGATCACGTCGCCCTTGCCGGTCTCAAAACCCTCTTGGACCGTCGCCCCTTCGACGTCCGGTGACGGCCGGCGACCCGGGCTTGAGTCGGCCGTCACGGTCGTGACCCGGGCTTGGCCGGCAAAAACCGCGTCCCGGAGCCGTACCTCGACTGGATCTTCAGAAGCGGGGTCCCGGTTGACGATCGTGACCGCCACCTTGCTGCGACCGACGTCCGCCGTCGCCGAGGCGTCGATGGTCGAAAAGGGCCCGAGGTCGGCTATGCGGTGCTGCCNNGTCGTCGAGCGCCGCCCGGGCGTGCAGCAAGACCGGGTAATAGATCGGCTGGACAAAGGCGCCGGTCTTTGTCGTCACGATCGGCGCGATCGCGTTCACCATCTGGGCCAGGTTGGCCATCCTCACCCAGTCGCAGTGCCGCACGAAGATATTGAGGTAAGTGGCGACGGCGAGCGCATCGGGGAACGAATAGCGCTCCTCCAGAGCTCCGTCGTGGGTGCGGTACCAAACGTTCCACTCGTCGTAGGCGATGCGGGGAGTGTGGCTAAGCCGCTGGTTGTACACCGCCCGGGATATGAAGGCACTTGTGTAATTAACAGCTCTTTCGACCTGGTGCGGGGCCAGGACGTTGCTCCAGTAGTCCTTCGCACCCGTATAGATGTGCAGCGCGTGCAGGTCGACCAGGGACGCCATGCCGTCCACGACGACGCGGTCCCAATCGTCCCAGCCGTTGAGGCCGCAGCTCACCAGTTTGACGTCGGGGTCCAGGCGCCGGATGGCCTTCGCCCACCTGGACGCCTCCCTCACGTATTCGTCCGCCGACATCTGACCGACCTGCCAATCACCGTACATCTCGTTGCCGAGGCCCCAGTAGGGCACCCCGTAGGCAGCCTCATGGCCGTTCTGGCGACGACGGTCGGCCCAGTAGCTGCGGGCAGAGGAGTTGCAGTACTCGACCCAGGCCAGGGCCTCCGAGAGGTCCCCGGTCCCCATGTTGAGGCAGATGTAGGGAGCCGCACCCAGCTCAGCGCAGTACTGGAGGAACTCGTCGGTCCCGAAGCGGTTGGGCTCGACTGCCCCCCAGGCCAGCTCGAGCCGCTGCGGGCGGCCGTCGCGGGGCCCGATGCCGTCGGTCCAAAGATAGTTGCTGACGAAGTTGCCCCCGGGCCAACGCAGGACGCTCAAGCACAGAGGGCGGAGCAGATCCAGGACATCGGTGCGAAAACCCCGACTGTCGCTCAGCGGAGAGCCTTCCTCGAACAGCCCACCGTTGATACAACGGCCCAGGTGCTCGACGAAACCTCCGAAAACGTTGCGATCGAGCTTGCCCAGGCTACGACCCCCATCGACCGTGACTCGGCTCACAGTTGCCTCCTCTTATAGCGGTACAGGCCTTGGTCAGACCGGTACTCGAGTAACTGAGCCAAACCGGGTGGATGGCGTGGCACCTCTGCCCTTGCCTAACCGGTGAGGCTCCCAAAAAGCAGGCCGCTCTTCCAGTAGCGCTGAAGGACCACGAACAGAATGATGAGCGGAATTATGGTGACCACACAGCCGATAAGGATGAGCGGGAAAACATTAGCATCGCCACCGCTGACGGCCCGGTTGGCCCAGTTGGCGATCCCAACGGTCAAGGGGTACAAGTTTTCCCTCGTGAAGATGATCAGGGGCAGGAAGAAGTTGTTCCACACGCCTACCACACTGATGAGCAGCACAGTCATCATTCCCGGGATGATCAAAGGGACGACGACCCTCAAGAAAATCCAGACCTCGCCTGCACCGTCGATCCTGGCGGCATCCAACAGTTCACGAGGCACGGACCCTCTGATAAAGGTGCGCATGAGGTAGACGCCGACGGGGCTGACCAGGCTGGGGAGCACCATCCCCCAGAGCGAGTTGATAAGGCCGATCTTGGCGTAAACGAGGTACAACGGTAGCGATATGGCTGTTATCGGGACTAGCAGCGCGGAAATGACAACGAAGAAAGCGGCCTTGGCACCCCTAAAGGAGAAGCGCGCAAACCCATAACCAGCTAATGTTGACAGGATGGTACAGCCCACCCCTCCGAGAACTGCGTAGAGCGCCGTGTTGCCCAGCCACTCGATGTAGATGCCATCGCCCTCCACGTCCTGAAAAAGATTGGAGAAGTTGTGCCATAGTACGAATGGCCGAGAGAACCAGAACCCAAACGATTCAAAAATATTGGCCTGGTTCTTCGTCGAGTTAATGAGGATCCAGACGATCGGAGCGAGCGTGAAAATGGCGAACAAGCCGCACAGAACGGTAATGAAGTTCACGGTGCCCTTCCTCAGGCCGTACAGGCGCAAAGGGACCGTCGACATAAGCTCTTCCTGGCGCTGGGCCTCACGGCGGACCGCACGCCTCGACCGAAAACCGCTCTTAGCCGTCGCGGGGACGGATGCCGTAGTAGTCATTCCCTCTCTCCTTTGCCACGGCGGAAGGCGAGAGAGCCAACCGAGATGATCACGACTAGAAGAGCGAGTACGACGGCGGCGGCCGCTGCCAGATCGTACTGGCCTCCCCCAATCCCGGTGTTGTATATGTAGAGAGTCGGAGTGAAGGCGTCACTGATGGCCTGGGGTTGGAATGCCCCCAAGAGCAAAGGCTCTGTGAACAACTGCAGCGCGCCGATCACGTTTAGGAAGACGAGCATGACCATCGCCGGTCTGACCATCGGGAACTTGACCCTGAGCACCAGGCGGGACAACGAAGCGCCGTCCATGACGGCGGCCTCTACCACCTCGCGAGGCACCGCTCTCAGCGCCGTGTAGAGGATCATCATGTTGTAGCCCGTCCACTCCCAGATAGCGATGATAATGATGGTGGGCACCATGAGAGAGCTCGAGAAGAAATTGCTGCCCTTGAAGCCTAGTTCGTGGACCAGGTGAGTGAACGGCCCCGACGCCGGGTCCAATAGGAAGGCCCACATCACTGTCCCCACGACCGCCGGCACGGCGAAGGGTATGAAGAAGACTGTCCTCCAGAACTTGCCGAAGCGCGCTACGCCGAGGTCGAACATTGCAGCGAAGAAGAAGGACATCACCAGCATTACTGGTATCTGAATGGCTGCGAATATGCAGACGCGCAGGAAACCGCTCCAGAAGGCGCCGTTCTCCAGGGTTTGCCTGTAGTTAGCAAGCCCGGAAAAGCTGGTCCCACCCACGAGCTTGCTGGTATAAAGGCTCTGGTAGACGGCGTAGAGAAGAGGGGTGACCAGGAACAGAAGGAAGACAACGAGAAATGGGACAACGAACCATACCCCTCGCCGGTCACGCCGCAGGACGAAGTTGCGATGAGATCGCTGTCGGGGGGCATCAGAACGGACGAGATAGCTCCCAAGCCCGCCCGGCCCGGCCGTTCGGGGAGCAGCGGTGGGCGCGACCGCCCCGCTCATTGGCGGGCTTCCAGGCTCACGGTGGGCATTGGCTGTCCTCCTTTTGACAGGCACTTTTGCACCATCAAAGCACCTTTTGGTCCCCGTTGCTTGATGTCCGTGCGCACCCGCAATGGCACACTCGTAGTGAAGCACCAAGTGCTGGTCCTCGGCGACTTGTGTCGCCCCAGGCCCGAGGCGGGGCATAGCAAGGGGTAGCTGCTACGCCCCGCCCGGGACCGGGATTCGGGTCTGGTGTACTGGACTAGCTAGGTCGTGACCTTGAAGCCCTCACTCTTGGCGTAGTTCACGAGGGTTGTCTGGAAGGAAGCAAACGCTGACGCCAGGGTCTGCTTGTAGTTCATGACGTTGGCGAAGGCAGTGGCCGAATCGGTCAGAGCTGCAGTCATGAACGGCGGCCATTCGACCAGGCTGGACGTCTTGGCAGAGTTGATGAAGGCGGGGTGGATGTTGGCGCTGCCGCTCATGGTCAGCTTTAGGTTCTTGAAACTCGGCAAGTTCAGCTCTGGGACGAAACCTGGGAAGTTGAGCGTCGGGTTAGTTACTTGGAGGTTCCATGACGGCAGGGTGGCACCTGCGAACTCAGCAAATTCGGCCGCGGCGGCCTTGTCCTTGGATGCAGCCATGACGGGGAAGCAGGAGCCGCCCCAGTTGGCACCGACGTTGGCGCCCATGGTCCACTGCGGAAGGCCTGCCGCCCGCCAGTCACCCAAGGTCGCCTTGAGGTCGGCTTGCATATATGAGGGCCCCCACCCTGAGGACAACCAGAGTGCATCGGTGCCATTGTCCATGTCGGTGAACGACGTGACTGAGACATCACTGGTCCCGTTGACTGCGTGAGCAGCCAGCAACTTGTCCCAGTAGGCGGCGAAGGCCATCTGTTTGGGCCCGGTGAAGTTGATGCCCACCGTGGAGCCGCCCGTGTAGGTAAACGGATAGGCATTGTCCTGCGCCATCAAGCTCAGTACCCACTGGAGGTCAGTGGCGGAGAAGTTGGTCATATAGGCGTTGGGGTTGGCCTTATGAAGGGCGATCGCATCGGTGGCAAACTGCGCCCAGGTCGTGGGCGGGGTCAGCTTGTACTTGGCGAACTCGACGGCGTTGTACAGGTCGGCCAGAGGCCCGGTGTCGTCGGGGACAGCCCAAACGTTGGCTCCCCCGCCCGTGCTGACATCGTTCCATACCCAGGCAGGGAAGTCAGACTTGTACTTGTTCGCCCCGTACATGGCGAGGTTGGCCACGCTGTTGGTGATCTCGAACGAGGGGATCTCGTCGTACTCCACCTCAGCGACGTCAGGGATGCCGGTGCCCGACTTAATGGCGTCAGCCAGCTTCACGTACTCCGCGTTACCGCCGCCGACGTCCTCCAACGTCACGTGGATGCTCGGGTGGGTGCTGTTGAACAGCGCCACCAACCGGTTCTGGCCCGGGGACCAGTCCCAGAAAACGAGCTGAGTTACCGAGGACGCTGACGCGCTAACCGCGGGAACGGTGATCATGGCGAGCATCGCCATGCCGGCTCCAAGGGCCGCAAGACGGGTCGTCTTCGATCGTGGCTGGTTCGATCGCTTTCTCATACCTTTCTTCCTTTCTTGGGGTTGTTCAAGTCAAGTCCTCTCAGTCCGCTCCGATGGGTCAAGCAAAGACTGATAGTTCTCTTTCCTGCGGTCGCGTGCCCATCGGGCTTGGCGCCCTCCCTCAAGGTGGGGCAGGCCCTCTGTTTGACGCTCCCTTGTAGTCATAGGGCTGTAGTCGATCGGCATGATAGGAGGTTAGGATGATAGGGTGTTCGGGTGATGTTAGCGCTCTCACCTACGGCAAGCAAGGCAGCTAGGGAAGATTTTCGTGTGGAGGGCCTTAGGCTGGTCATTGGCGTCGGCGAACTGGTTCAGATAAGGCAATGCCTGGCCCGGAACGAGGACCGGACCTTGGGACTGGGAGGATCTGTCAACGCATCAACCAGGGCATCAACCAGGGGAACGTTCACCACGCGTAGTCTTCCGGCGCCGGCTTCCGGCCCGGGAACAGGTCGTCTAAACGCGCCACGGTGGCGTCGTCGAGGTGTACGTCCAAGGCCCGCAAGGCACCTTCCAGCTGGGCCATTGTCCGCGGACCAACAATTGGCCCGGTAACGCCGGGCTGGCGAAGCAGCCAAGCCAGCGCGACTGTGCCAGGTTCCTCACTCAAGCCCGCGCACAGATCTTCGTACGCTTGGATCTGCGCCCTGGCCGCCACGAGAGCCTCCGGGGCCCGTTCGCCGTCACGGACCCTGCGGGCCCCGTCGAGCTGCTTGCGAAGGATCCCTCCCAGGAGCCCGCCGTGCAGAGGTGACCAGGCGATCACGCCGAGCCCGTAGTCCCGGGCGGCGGGGATGACCTCCAGTTCAACCTCGCGGACAAAAAGGTTGTAGAGGGACTGCTCGCACACCAGGCCCATGAAATGGCGCCGAGCGGCAGACTCTTGGGCCTTGGCGATGTGCCAACCGGCGAAATTGGACGACCCGACGTACAGGATCTTGCCCTGATGACGGAGCACCTCCATGGCTTCCCAGATCTCGTCCCAGGGGGTGTCTCGGTCGACGTGGTGCATCTGGTAGAGGTCGATGTAGTCCGTCTGCAGGCGGCGCAGTGAGTCCTCACAGGCGCGGCGGATATGGAGGGCAGACAGCCTGCCTTCGTTGGGCCAGTCGCCCATCGCCCCGAAGACCTTGGTGGCGAGGACGGTCCGCTCCCGCCTACCCCCACCCTGGGCCAACCAGCGTCCGACGATCTTCTCGGTCAACCCTTCGCCCTTTTTCCAGCCATAGATATTGGCGGTATCGAAGAAGTTGATCCCCACCTCATGAGCCCGGTCCATTATCGGGAAGGAGTCGACCTCGTCGGTTTCGGGACCGAAGTTCATGGTCCCCAGGCACAGCCGGCTGACAGACAGGCCACTACGGCCGAGATGGACGTATTGCATTATATGGGTCGGGGGCCGGGCCCGAACGGGTCTGGTCCCCATTCTCCTTTCAATTTAAGGCGGTTTGTGGCATGCGGTGCTTCCCAGAGTTCAACTCTGACCTGCGAGGCTCCGCATGAGCATCGACCCGACTACCCGTCTCGCGCCGTCTAGGACGGATAATGACTGAGGTACAAAGTGGTGGACCACGGAATGTGGCCCGCCCGGGACCGGGTCTCGATAAAGCGTGGCGGGAGACACAGCGTCGCGTTTACCATAGTTCGTGAGGATCAACAGACTTGGGCCCTTCAGAGGTTAGGGTTTCATTCTCTTGGTTCTTATGGATCTTCCTCCTGTACGCCTGACAGTACAGGATCGTAACATGAAATCACAACAGGTGTGGGCGCGCAAGGGTGAGGCCACGGTGAGGTCGACCAGACTGGCTAGCCGGGCTGCCCGACGCTGGTAGTGGTGCGCCTGACCAGCTGACGAATGCCTCACATGGGCGCGACGTGCCGGTCCCTAAACGAGCAGCTGCCACCCTCGGGCAGCGGGCTCGTCTTCGCCACCAGCGCATGGGAGGTCATGTTCTAGACGCAACCGGCGTGGGCGTCGAGCGCCCGGTGATAACCGCCCAAGAGGGCCTCGGCGGAGAGGGCCCCCGGCACCCGGGTGGGCTGGTACCAGTTCGTCGAGGTGGGGCGGCCCGACGGTGCCTACGTAGCTCCCCCGGGAGTCGACCACCGGGGCGCCGGGAAGAGGTCGGTCATGCAGGACTTTGAGAGCTTCCGCCCCGGAGGAGCTGTCTGGCAAGGTCGCCGTGGCCTGGCTGGCCACATCGGCAGCGCCGCAAGAAGGGGAAATCCGAAGCTCAGGCGCCTGGCGGGCGAGTCGTCCCTGGTGCGCAGCTGGGAGGGGTAGATGCAATCATCGTTTCGCCCGAATATGAACCGGGCGATGCTCGCAGCCACCATGCCGGCGCCAGCAGGCCGACGCTGCCGGCCTACCACCACGAACGGGGCCGGGACTGTGGCCCACGCCGGGGGCGAAGGGCTCCGGCAGGCGCCACACCCCCGGCCCACTGAACGCGCCCACCACCATCCCCAGGGGGCCGGTGGCGTCCATGGCGGTAGTGGCCACCAACATCCGGCTGCCAAGGAGAAGCGTCACCTCAGTACAGGACATGGCGGCCCCCGTCGATGATCACGAGTTCGCCCGTGATCATCTCATTGTCGATCAGGGCAACGACGGCCTGGGCGACGTCCTCCGGCATGGCCAGCCGCCCCAACAGGCTCCGCCGGACCTCGTCCGCGGCCCAGACCTCGAAGCCCTCTCCCTTCTCGTCCCTGTACCACCGCGTGTTAACGCCTCCCGGGCCCACCGCGTTCACCCGCACCTCTGGCGCCAGCGCTGACGCCAGAGCGCGCGTGAGCTGGATAAGGGCCGCCTTGCTCACGCTATAGGGTAAGCAGGACCCGGACGCCCTGGTCCCAGCGACGGACGCGACGTTGACGATGGCGCCCCGGGACTCACTCAGCCAGCGAGCTGCGCTCCGGGAGGCATAAAACGCCCCCATCACGTTGACGCGGA
>PMWT01000043.1 GCA_003166025.1 Acidimicrobiaceae bacterium
ACCCTGTTGAACAGCGTGAACTTCTCCTCGAGCCCGGCGTTGCTGGCGCTCGAGCTCAGCGTCGTGACCGTAACGGGGATGTTCGGGTACGCCTTCTCGAAAGCCTTGACGGCCGGGATCCTCGGCGGGTCGACCCAGAGCACCAGCGGGTTGGATTTTGAAACGGTGTTCATCGGATTAAGTCGTACGGCGGGCTGCAGGGAGCGTGTGGCCGATGCGGACGCGGGCGCGCCGACACCGACGATAAGCAGGCTTGCGGCTATTGCCGCCAACGCGAGCGGCTTGGGCCTGTGGCTCCGGGCCGGGTGCTCAGTCGCTTGTTGCTTCATCCCTAAGTTCATGGGCTTCCCCTCTTTTAAGCCAGTAGTGCCGGGGCGGTACCCCTGGCGAGGTGATCGTACCCCGCTCATATCGGCGGCGCAAGGTGAGCAAACGTTATCTCACATACCTGAGCTGCGTTTTAAGACTAAAGACCCTAATCGAGGTGCGGCCCTCCCGGCTCAAACCTGGCAAAATCCCACCCTAGAACTGGGCTAAATCGTTTTCTGGAGCCCCGTCCGGTGGCGGGGCGGCCGCCCGCAAAACACCATTCCCGCCCTGCGCCCAAAGACAGCTCAGTCGAGATGGAACACCTCCTCCATCGGTGCCCACCAGTCGTCTCCGGCCGAGGCCCGTAGCGTCCGCTGCAAGGGCATCACCACGTCCCACCAACGTTTTGTGGCGGGGTCTGCGGCCATTCCTGCCATGTCGGCGGCCAGGTCGGAGCCCCCGTACTCCATGTAGCTGAACAACAGGTCACCCCGACGGAAGATCGAGTAGTTGCTCACGTTCGCGTTACGTAGAGCATCAAGGACATCCGGCCAGACGTCGGCGTGGAGCCTGATGTACTCTTCGGCACCCTCCTCCGCCAGCCCGATCACCGCACCTATCCGGCAAACGGTAGGCGCTGCCTCAGACTCGTGGCCCATCCCCACCCCTCCCCTACGGCGGCCAGGACGTCCACCCCGACGGTGGGCACTGCCGCCCACCCCACCGTATAACCTTTGCACGAGGCTGGCCCGACGCGCCAACCAGGGGAGGAGGCTGTGCTAGGAGGCTCCTGAAGTAGTCGCCGCCGGATTCGCGATTTGATACCCCACCTGCGAGAATTGGGGTATGGCGCTTGGTCGACCGAAGAGGCAGGCCCGTTTCGAGGATCCTAGGGAGCTACTGGGCGACCGGCTGCGAGGGATTTACCGGCTCCTGGCCGATCACGGCGAGCACATCTTCGGCGTGGACTATTTCGCGGACGTGTACACCAACTCGCGGTTGGGGCGTCCCACAGTCCCGGCTCGGGTGTTGGCCACGGTGATGATCCTGCGAGCCCATGAGGGTCTCTCGGACCAAGAAGCTTGTGACCGCCTGGAGCGCGATCTGGCATGGCAGGCCGCAGCCGGGTTGGAGACGGGAGCCGTCGCGTTCCATCCGACCACACTGGTCGGTATCCGCAACAGGTTACGAGCGTCAGGGCGGCCCCGGCGTCTGTTCGAAGACACCAAGACAGTGGCAGCCGAGACGGGGGTGTTGGGCAACCGGGCCCGGGTGCTCGGTTCCACACCGATCTACGACGCGGTGGCAACCCAGGACACGGTGACCCAGTTACGGGCCGCTATCCGCAAACTGTTACGGGCCCTCGACCGGGACTATCCGGCCATAGCAGCCAGGGTGCGGGCCGGTCTGTGGCGCGACGACGATTATGCATCGCCGGGGAAACCGCCGTGCGATTGGAACGATCCCGGGGCCAGGGAGGTGTTGGTCGACGCGTTGGTCCGCGATTGCGGCGCCACGCTCGTCGCCATCGACGGCGAGAGCCTGGAGGGAGCGGCCAAGGCGGCGGCGGAGTTGTTGGCCGTGGTGGCCGGCCAGGACGTCGACGAAAACGACGACGGGGTGTTCCGCATCGCCCGGCGCGTCGCGGCCGACCGGGTGATCTCCACGGTCGACACAGAGGCCCGGCACGGCCATTTTTCTGGGGACGCTGGGGTGTCGCGGGGTGTGCTCGGCTCGGGCTGTGACGGTCATAGCGGTCACACCCTCTGCGTATGGTGCGCCACGTGCGTAACTGTGAGTCACATCGAGGATTGTGTTGAGGTCGCAGCGTGTCGCGGTGACCGGCACGCTGAGCTATTGGACGGTGGTCGACGCCACCTGGTCGCCGGTTCCCGCTGCTGACGCCTATCTGCGTCATCTCCGGCTCGGCGCGGACCGGGCGGAGGGAACGACTCGGTCGTATGCGGGCGACTTGGCGTTGTTTCTGGGTTGGTGTGAGGCGAGCGACCGGGACCTGTTGCGCGGCGCCCGGGATTTGTACCTGTTCGTCGGGATGTTGCGGACCACCGTGGTGGAGCGGGCGGGGTCGGGGCGGGGCTCGCTGCGCAGCCCGGGACGGATCAACCATGTACTGGCCGTGGTGCGCGAGTTGTACAAGCACGCGGTGGCTGACGGCACGGTTGACGGGTCGGTGCTGGGGTTGCTCTTCGAGGTGGGCGACGATCGTTGGCTGCCGGCCGAGCTCAAGAGCGGAGGGGGCGGTGTCCGGTATCGGGCCCGGCCCCGGCATGTGCAACGTTCCCGTCGGCGGGTGACTCCGGTGCGGGTCCACCAGGGCGAGGTCGAGGCGCTGTTGGGGTCGTGCCGGTCGTAGAGGGATCGGTTCGTGTTGGTTTTGTTGTGGTTTTGCGGTCTGCGGATCGGGGAGGCGTTGGGGTTGCGGCGCTCTGACCTGCATTTGTTGTCCTCGGCCCGGGCGTTGGGCTGTGCGGTCCCTGGCCAGCACTTGCATGTGGTGGCCCGTGACGGTAATCCGAACGGGGCGCACGCCAAGTCCGGGGACCGCCATGTCCCGGTGCGTTCCGAGGTGCTGGCCTGCTACGACCATTATTTGGCCGAACGCCGAGCGTGCGGCCCGGCCGAGGCGTGCGATTTCGTGTTGGTCAACTTGGGCCACGAGCCGTTCGGGGTGGCGATGACGACGGGCACGGTGCGCCAGTGGCTGGCCGCGTTGTCGAAGACCGCGGGCCTTGACCGGGCGGTCCGCCCGCACATGTTCCGTCACGCAACGGCCAGCGAGCTGGTGGGCCGGGGCGTCGGGTTGGACGTGGTCCGCGAACTGTTGGGGCACGCGTCGGTCCGCTCGACCGAGGTCTATGTGCATCCCGACCCCGACGCGTTGCGGTCCGCGGTGGACCGGTTGGGACCGTTGCGTGTCGGTCCGGTCGTCGGGGAGCAGCGGTGAGAGCGCTCGTGGCGGCAGCGTCGCCTGCTGGGGGCCTGAGCGGCCTCGGAGCCCGGCGTGGGGGGTTGACGGTCGATCTGGCCGGGTTGGAGGCGGTGGGGTGGGGCTCGCAGACCGGGGTGCTCACGGTTGATCCCTCGCACCGTCTGCTGGGCTACGAGTTGTGCACGGCGGCTGGCTGCCGCAGCGAGGCCCGGGTTCGAGATGGTTTGTGCGAGGGCTGCGCAAAGCGCCGACGAGCGGGACCGGCGTCGGACATCGAGGCGTTCAGGGCCATAGAGATCGACGGTGCTCAGTGGCCGGGGGAACAGCTGTGCCTGGTGTGCCGGGTGGTCGGGGGGTGTCGGCCGGCGGGCGCGCACGGTTTGTGCACGAACTGCAACGCGACGAGAAGACGGCGGCAGCAAAGCGTAGAGGGGTTCGTCGGGGGCGACGAACGTTTCGCGCCGGCGTCGCCCCGCCCGGCGTTCGGGGACTGCTCGGTGGTCGCTTGTGAGCGCTTGGCGGCCCACAAAAACGGGTTGTGCAACGGGCACGACCAGGCGTGGCGGCGGGCGCGCTGTCCCGGCTTGGTGGCGTTCACCGGCACCGCCAGCGCGCAGCAAAGCGGTGACCGCGCACGGGTCGTGCTGCGCGGCCTTCCCGACCGTGTGGTAGTCGAGGTGCTCTATGGCGTTCAGACCGCGTTGATCGAGGGCCGACGGTTCAAGACGATGGAACTGCGAAGCGCGGTCAACCATCTGCGCCGCGTCGGTGCCGGCTCGCTCGCCACGGCGGCGCCCGCCGGCGCGCCGATCACGGCCCTGAGGTTCCTGGCGTTCGCGGCCGATCGGATCGGACTGGCGGAAACCGACCCCGAAACGGAGGCCAGCAAAGACATCTGGGATCTGCGGGTGTGGGGCGGACGCGGCCATCTTTCGTTCGTGGGCGGGCTGGGATCGCCGGGCCACCCTGGGCAGGTCGCTCGGCCGATCACCCAGCCCTGGTTGCGCGAAGCGGCGAAACGTTGGGCGGCCGACGCGTTGGTGTCGAAAAGGCCGACCACCGTCCAAGAAGTGGTCCGGGCGGTCGGCTGGCGGTCCGAGCACCTGGCCCGAAACAGCGGGCCGGCCCCCCGGCCCGACGATCTGGGCCGGGGGGACATCGAGGCGTTCCTGGCCCGCTTGGGCCGCCTGGAGACGGCGGGCACGCTGTCGAGATTGACCCGGGCCCGGGTAGTGGACGTCTTGGCCGGGTTCTTCAGGGACTGCCGGGCTGTCGGTCTCACCCACCCCGGCCAGTCGCTCGCCGGGCTCCGAGACGACATCGTGTTCCGCCGGTCCGATCACCTCTCGCCGCCTCGCCGCGACGACGGGCCCGGCCGTGCCATCCCCGCCGACGTGATGGCCCAGCTGCTAAGCGAGCAGAGCCTGGCCGTCCTGGAGGGGCAATCAGGGACCAGTTGCCGGGCCGCGGTCGAGTTGCAGGCCGGGGTCGGCCGACGCACCGCCGAGCTGTGCGCGCTCGCGTTCGATTGCTTGGACTACGACACCCACACGGCGCCGACAACGTGGTGCACCGGACCCCGGTGCTCGTCCACGACATGCCCAAAGTCGGCAAGATCGGTTGCCGGCTCCCCGTTCACGACCGGGAGGCCAACATCATCCGCGCCCAACAAGGGCGGGTGCGGGCCCTGTTCCCCGACACGCCTACCGCCGCGCTGGTGTTGTTCCCCGCTACCCGGAACAACCCCGACGGCACCACCGCGATCAGCACCAGCCGGCTGCAGCGAGCAGTGGACCGATGGGCGACGGCCATCCCGGATCTCGACTGCGTCGACCCTGACGACCCACAGCGTTCGTTCCCGTTCCCCCGAGACGCGGTGTTCCCCTACGCGTGGCGTCACTCCTTCGCGCAACGCCACGCCGACTCGGGCACACCGGTGGACACCCTCAAGGACCTTCTCGGTCACGACACGGTGCGATCCACCCTCGGCTATTACCGGGTCACCGCCAAACGCAAACGCGACGCCCAGGACCGTCTCGGTCCTCTTCAACTCGACGCCGCTGGGCGGCTGGTGCGACCAGGCACTATCGCGCTCGGCGAAGCCGACGCCCTGCGGGAACAGATCGGCCAAGTGGCCGTGCCGTTCGGGATCTGCACCGAACCGACCAACGTGGCCGCCGCCGGTCGTTCCTGCCCGTTCCGGCACCGCTGCACCGGATGCGAGTACTTCCGCACCGATCCGTCCTACCAGTCCGAGCTGCGCTCCTACCTGGCCCAGCTCCTCGCCGACCGGGAACGCCTGGCCACCGCGCTGCCCGCTCTGGCCGAATGGGCACGACGCGACGCCGCCCCTTCCGACGATGAGATCGACGCTGTCCGCCGGCTGGTCCGAGCGAACCACGACGCGGTGGCCTCCCTCGACGACGACGACCGCAGCGCCGTGGAAGCAGCCATCGCCACCATCCGCACCGGCCGAGCGCATCTCGATGTCACCTTTCCCGTCGAGCTGCGCGGCCTCACCCGCCAGGTCGGACCGATCCTCTTCCCCACCATCGAACGCGCCGTGCGGCGACCGGGCGACCATGACTGACCACGCAGCGCGTCTCGGCGTACTGCGCCGCCTCGACTCGAAGCGCAAAGCAGCCCAGACGCTGGCCGCCCTCGACACCATGATCGGCTCCGGGCACCCCGTCAACACCGCAGCACTGGCCCGCAACGCCGGCGTGAGCCGTCGGTTCATCTACGACCACCCCGAACTGCGAGCCGAGGCAGAACGCTGTGCCCTCGGAACACTCCACGTCGTCTCCGGCGCGTTGGCCGCGAGCGCCCGGGTCACCACCGCTTCGCTCCGAGCCGACCTGGCCAACGCCCAGGCCGCCCACTACCACCTCGAGGTTGAACACGCCGCCCTGCGCCGCCGTCTCGCCCTGACCCTGGGGCAGGAACTCACCGCAGAGATGACCGGCCCCCGAAGCGTCGAGACCGACCGGCTGACCAACGCACGCAACGACGAGCTCGAACAACAACTCTTCGAGACCCGCGAACATCTCGCAGGGCGGACCGAGGAACTCGACGCAGCCCGCCAGATCAACCGAGAGCTCATGGCCCGACTCAACCGGGAACAGAAATGACCCCGTGGCGACCGGCCGCACCCGATCAACCCGAGTTGATCGGTATCGGTCCGGGGGCGTGGGTTCACCGCTGATGGCGGGCCGCTCCCCGATCGACAACGTCGCCGCCCTGTCGGCGCAGATCGCCGATCTCGAAACAGACCGGGAGACCGCCATCGCGCTCGCCGTCGCCGACGGTGCGATCTGGGCCGATATTGGCCACGCCCTCGGAGTGACCGCCCAAGCGGCCCACAAGCGTTACCGGTGGCTCCACCACAGTCCCGCCACCGGGGAGACCTGGCATGAGCCGCCCCTGCTGCGACTGCACCGCCAGCGACCCGAGCGGAACCCACCACACCAACCTTGACACGCCGTGTCGCCCGAAGACCAGGGACCGGTCACCAACCGAAACGCGCGCCCGGGACATCCTCCCAGCCCGTGACGCTCAGCTGTGCGCCACGTCAAATTGCAGCTCAACGAGCATGAACCACAGGCTGATCCCCTGAAAAGGCCATAAGTCCCATGACCGCAAATTCGATGGCTACAAAGCGCACTTTTCCGTGGGCCCGGGTTCGGAGATCATCGACGAGGTGACCGTCACCGCCGGCAACGTCCATGACGCCGCGGCGGTCGACGACCTGCTGGCCGGCCACGCCGATGATGAACACAAGCCGACGGTGATGGGCGACTGCGCGTATGGGAACGCGGACACCCTCGCCAAGTTGGCGGACGCCGGCTACGACGATGTGAAAGCCCGGGTCGCTCCCGCCCGGGGCCGTGATGGCCGTTACGGCAAAGACGACTTCGACGTTGACCTGCACGCGAGCACGGTGACCTGTCCCGCCGGTCACGTCGTAGACATCCGTTTCGGTAAGGACGGCTCTGGGAGGGCCGGCTTCGACGGCCACTGCGGCGGTTGCCCACTGCGAGCAGCTTGCACCACATCGACCGACGGGCGGACCGTGACCGTCCACCCGAGAGAAGCCGTTCTCCAGGCTCACAAGGCGGCCCAGGCCGACCCGGCATGGCAGGACGCCTACACAGGCACCCGGCCGAAGGTGGAACGCAAGATCGCCCATTACGTACGCGTGGCCTGGGGTGGCCGCAAAGCCCGCGTCCGGGGCAAGGAACGGGTTGCCACCGATGTCGACACCCGCGCCGCCGCGGTCATGCTCGAAGAGCTTCTCGCCCGGGAGCACTTCGTCGGGGTGAGGAACCTTATTCATGTGCGCCCCGACGCCGACTGGGTGTTGAGCGCTACCGTAGACACGAGCCTGGGCCTGCTGGAACATGCCGAGATCCCGTTCGACCTTGTCTCTGTGCTCCCCCGGCACCTCGAACATGTGGCGGTCCTCTGTGAGCGCCACCCCGGGCTGCGGATTGTGATCGACCATCTGTCCAAACCCCCAATCGGCCGCTCCGACCGTGAGCCCTGGGCCAGCTTGCTGGCCCAGGCCGCCGAGTTCCCCAATGTTTACGCCAAGGTGTCCGGCCTCTACCCAGGAGGCGACGACCCGCGCCGGTGGTCTGTCGAAGACATACGCCCCATCGTGCACTACGCCGTCGAGCTGTTCGGCACCGAGCGTCTTATGTTCGGCAGCGATTGGCCCATCTGCGAGGTCGCCGGTGGCTACGGGGCGGTCGTGGGCGCGTTGTTCGACATCTTTGAGGACTTCGCAGGGCCGGAGCGCGCCGCTCTCCTTGGGGGCACGGCTTCGTCGGTCTACGGCCTGGGGGTGCAGGCGCCATGATCGACCTGTTCGGGCCGGTTTCCCGGGCTTGCCGGATCCACGTTCCGCCTGACCAGCGCAAGGGCATTGCCATCGTCGGCGCCGGCGTCATCGTGGACGTAGCCCACCTCCCCGCCTATCGGCGTGGTGGTCTCCGGATCATCGGCATCACCGACCTTGACCACGACCGGGCGCGAGCCGTCGCCGAGCGCCACGGCGACGACCGCGTCTACAGAGACCTCGACCACCTGCTCGCCGACGACGACGTCGAAGTGGTGGACGTGGCGGTACCGCCGAGGGCGCAGCCCGGTATCGCCCGCCAGGTCCTGGTGGCCCGACGTCACATGCTGGGCCAGAAGCCTTTCGCGCTGAGCTCGGCCACCGCTTTAGAGCTCGCTGACCTCGCCGAGGAAAACGATGTCTTCCTCGCCGTCAACCAGCAGATGCGCTTCGATGAAGGACCGGCCGCCGCGCACCACATAATGGAGCTCGGTTGGCTGGGAGAGATCACCAGTTTGGAGATCAAGGTCGATATCTGGAGCGAATGGGCGGACTGGCCCTGGATGCTCGAGCTCGACGAGCTCGAAGTGTGGTACCACTCGGTCCATTATCACGACCTCGTGCGCTGGTTCCTAGGAGAACCGGACAGCGTGTACTGCGTGGCCGGCCGGACGCCGGGCCAAGCGCCACGCGCCGAGACGAGGACGATGACCATCTACTCGTTTGCTGGCGGGGCCCGCGCCCTCGTGACCTCGAACCATGAGAACTCCTGGGGTGACGCGTCAGCGACCTTCCGCGTCCAGGGCAACCACGGCGCCGTACGCGGGACCTTGGGGATGCTTTACGACTACCCGACCGGGCGACCGGACACCCTGGAAGTTACCAGCGACCTCGTGCCTACCGATGGGTGGGTGCCGTACCCGGTGACCACGCGGTGGCTGCCGGACGCCTTCTTGGGCCCGATGGCCTCCCTCCTCGCCGCCGCCTGTGGGGGCCCGGCGCCGCTCACATCCGTGCGCGACAACACAAAGACGCTCGCCCTGGTCGAGACG
>PMWT01000122.1 GCA_003166025.1 Acidimicrobiaceae bacterium
CACTGGCACCACGGTCAACGATGTCGCCGACCTCGCCCACAACTTGAGGGGCCACGGCCACCAGGTGGTGGTGTTCGGTCCGAACGGGCCGCCGGGCGATGGGGGCGGTACGGACGAGACCTCGCTGCGACGACTGCTTTGGGACGCGCACGCAGACGTCGTCCACTTCCATTACCTCTCCGGTGGGTTCCCGGTGCGCTTGATAGAACAGGCGTGGTTGAGCGGGGCCCGGGTCGTACTGGCTCTTGGCCCGTTACCGGGGGGCTCGTCACCGGGCCGTTCCGAGGACGGACTTGTAGCCGCCCGCCATGTGCTCGCTGTCCAGGCGTTGCCGTTCTGTGACCTGGTGACGGTCCCGTCGCGCCCGGAGGCCGCTCTCATAGCCCAGTACAGCAGGGCTGGGGCCCGGATAGAAGTACGCCGCTGGGGCGCGTCCTGGGAGGCTGTCTACGACCGTTTGTGCGGTGCCCGTGCCATCCCGGAGCAGGGTTCCCTGAGCGTCGTGGTCGCCACGTACAACAGGGCCGAGGAGCTGAGGAGGTGCCTGATCGGGCTCACGCACCAGACGCTTGGTCGCGACCGCTTCGAAGTCGTAGTGGTGGACGATTGTTCGGCGACGCCGGTAGAGGATATCGTCGCCGAGTTCTCAGGGATCTTGCGCGCCCGGCTGGTCCGCAAGACGGCGAACGAGGGCCTGGGCGAAGCGCGCCGCAGTGGCGTAGAGGTGGCGACCGGGGACGTGACATTGTTCTTCGACGATGACGATGTCCCCCGTCCGGACTGCCTGGCCGCCCATCTCGAAGCCCACGCCCAACACCCCGGGGAGACGGACGCTGTGCTCGGGTTCACCGCCCTCCACCCCGACGTGCAGCTCAACGCGGCGATGGAGTTCGCTCTCGTCAGCGGTCAGCGGCTGATGTCCTACCCCGCCCTTCAGGAAGGCGAGGTGCCGTGGCACTGCGCCTGGGGAGGGAGGACTTCTTACAAGACGGCCTTTCTCCGTCGTGCCCTTCCGCGCGGCCGGTGGTTGGAGGATATGGACCTGAACGCCCGGTTGCGTCACGTCGGGCTGAGCGTCTGGTACACCCGCAACGCGGTGCAGTACATGACCCACGAACTGTCCATCAGCCAACTGCGCTCGCGCGCCCGCACGCTCGGGATGGCCGGCGCCGACGTCCTGGCCCGGTTGGCCGACGCCGATCTCCCGGGCCTGCTCGGTGCGGACAACGCCGCCGAGCGGGCTCGTGAGCAGGCGCCGCTGCTCCCCGCGATCGAGGACATCATCGATCAGCTCTCAGCCCGGCCCCTCGAGGCACTGTCCTGCCTGCCCGCTACGTTAAACGGGCAGCCGACGACGGCTGAGCAGGTCCTGTGGGCGGCTCTCAACGCCGTGATGGACTACGAGAACCGGCTCGGCTTCCTCGTGCGGTGCCGGCAACTGCAGGGGGGCAGGGTCACTGGTTTCGCCGCCTTGCCCCGGTGGGGGGACAGCGAAGAGCTGGCCCGCAGCGTGTCGGTTTTCGCCACAGCGTTCGACGCTGGAGATCCAGCCCAGCTGTTCCTTTTTGCCCCCGCCACCGTGGCGCCCCCGGACGCCCTTCGGCAGGTAGAACAGGTACTGTTCGCTTGCGGGCGGGCCCCTGAAGAAGTGGCCGACGTCCACGTGGTCCCCGTCGTCGACGGGGGCGCGCTCCATGGTGCCGGCGGGGCCCTTTCCGAGCTGATCTGGGTTGGGCACCCCTCTCCGCTCGGCTCCGCTCCGCCATTGGCGCTGCGTGCCGACGCAGGCGCAAACGACCTCAGACGGCTGGCGGGCCTCGCTCCCCGGGGAGGGCCCGCCGGTCTTCGCTAAGGCGCCGCCAGGGCCCGAGGTGCATTTGGCAGTTTGCTGGCCACCATTTCAGCGGAGGCGCCCGCCGCCCTCAGGATCTCAACGGCGGCTTCGATGTCGGCCGTCTCGGTCAGTGTCCCAAGGTCGGCGTGCACAAGGAACGCGGCGGCGAAGTTGAGGTGCCCGCTGGCAGTTATGTGGCGAGCGGTACCCGCCCAGGGGCGGTCGGCACCGACCGGCGCGATGGCTGGCGGTGCAAACCAGGCCTCCAGTTGCCCCGCCTGGCTGGCGGGGACAAAGGGACAGACAAAGGCGGCCAGTTCGCGCCCTTCAGGCGCTAAAGCCGCATGATGAACTGCTGAGCAGTTCATCGAGGCCCGACGGCGGTCCGGGGCACCGTCCGGGAGTACCGGAGGTGCCGGCGGGTCGCCGGAGGTCACATGAACGGGCGCCCCGGTCGCGGGCGTGGCATCAACCGTCGGGGGAGCAAGGTCTGGCGCCAAGGGCCCCGTCCCGTGGCCTAGCACCACCGTGGCCACGCGGCGGCCTGCACCCGCCGCTTGGCGGGCCACCCGCTCCATCAGTTGTCGGGCGCCGACTGAGCCGACCGTGCCGTTGGCGTTGCTAAAGGAGCTCTTAGCGCTGGCGAAACCGCCGGCGGCGCAAAGCTCGGCCCGTCGTCCCACCAACACGACGGGGCCGTTGCCCCCCAGCCCGGAGCCGACTTTCGCCGCCACAACGTCGGCCGGCCCCTGGCCTGCCAACGTGCGGAGCTCGTCGAGTGCCGTGCGTCCCAGCTCACACCCGGGACTTATGACCACAACGTCTTCGTGGGACGCCGCCGCCAGGGCGGCATGGTACTGGGCGGCCAGGTCCGTCCCCCACGGCACGTAGGCCAGCTTGACGGGAGCGAGGTCGCCCAGGGCCTTGGTAGCGGGAGATATGGGGACGTTCGGCGTCGCGACAAGTAACACGTCGTCGCCGGTCCCGTGCAAGGCCTTGGCGATCGTCGCCAGCGTCGTCTCACAATCCTCGTTCAACCCGGCCAGGCAGGCCACGAAGGTCACGGGACGCATTTCGCCGGCCGCCGGCGGCCGAGGGACCGCGGAACAGACCATCGGGTCTGGGGTGGCGAGGGCAAAGATCTCGGCCACCAAGGCCAGGTCCATCGGCGGTGGATGAGGAAGGAAGTTACGTATCGCTGTCTCGTCGCCGTTACTGGTGGCGGATGTGCTCGATACCGCCCGGGTGTGGTCCACGGCGATCTCGTCGACGATGCCCATGACCATTCCCTGTGGCCTTAGGAGCTTGGGCCAGAGCCAATCGATCCCCCACCCCGAGGGGCTCAGCCGGAAGGTCGGCAGGCATGTTCCCAGGGCCCTCAAGGAGAAAAATGGCATCATCACTTCGACAAAATTTGTGTACCGGCACCGGGAGCCCTTATCGCGGAGCGTGATCGGGTGGGACCAGTGCGAGGCATCGGATAGCGCCGGTTGAGCCAGGTCGAGGTTATGGTCGGCAAGCGCCTGGAAAAGCCTGTTCCAGGACGAGGCGTCGGCGGCAATGTCGTCGTCAGGGAAGCCGATGAAGTCGTACGTGGAAACGACGTCCCAATTGGCGTCGAGCCAGTCAGCCAGGCTCGGGAACTTGGACCCGCCGGGGGAGTGCGAGTACATACGACCGGTGCCCCGCCATTTTCCCAGCTCTTCGCCGTAATACAGGACGGCCAGGTCAAACTCAGGCCCACCTGTACCGGGGCCTTCAGGGGCGAGGGCCCAGTGCGGGTGCAACGACCGGTCCCCGGCTCTGACCACGAGCAGATTGCGCGTGGCCCCAGGGCGAGCGGTCATCACAGCAGAAGATCGGCGTGGTCGGGTGGATCCTGAGCGCCGAGCCGTCCTGGCGCCGAGCCGTCCTAGCGCCGANNAAGCCGGGCGGCGGCGCCCTTAGAGGTGGGCTCCGTTCAGGGCCAGGTCAAACCGTAGGTATCTCCCCGCCAGTCGGCGACGGCCGCGGCGGTGCCCCGCACGGGGTGGCTGCCCCACTCGTTGGCCCGCCGGCTGATCAACCCGGCTCGGAGAGGGCGCCGGGCAACCTGGGAAAGCGAAGCCGTTTTCACGCTCTCGATGAGAGTGCCGTCGAGGCCGGCCTCCCGGGCGACCTCGACGGCGAACCCGTCGCGGCCCAGCAGGCACGGCCCGGCTACGTGCACGATCCCCCGCAAGGAGGACTGTGCCAGCTGGACGAGGGCAGTGGCCAGGTCCCGGTTGTAAGTCGGCGTCGAGATCTGGTCGGACGGCACTCTGAGGACCTTTCCCGCACGGAGGTGCCCGGCCAGCCGGTAGGCGAAGTTCCTGCCCTGCCGCTCAGGTCCGTAGACCACCGTTGTGCGGACCACGATGGCGTCGGGGTCGGCGCTGAGGACGGCTTGTTCACCAGCGGCCTTGGAGCTCCCATAGACCGATAGGGGACGCGGCTCGGCGTCTTCGTCGTACGGCCCCGCTTCCCCATCGAAGACGTACTCGGTAGAGACGAAAACCGTCTTGGCCCCAATCCGGTGGGCGGCCCTCGCCAGGGCGGCTGGGGCCGTGGCATTGACGGCGTTGGCCATGGCCGGCTCCGACTCGCAACGGTCGACGTTGGTGGCGGCGGCGGCGATGACCACGGTGCGGGGCCGGGCCTCGGCCATGAGCCGGTCCGCTTGCCCCGGCTCCTCGGCCAGCTGTTCCAGGTCGACCAGGCAGGGGTTCGCCGGAGAGCGCCCCGCGGAGATGGCCCGAGGCCCTAGGAGCCGCAGGAGGGCGCCCCCGACCTGGCCCGTCCCGCCCACGACCAGCCAATCGCACACGTCGCTCAGTGTGGCACCGGCCACGCGTACGGGAACTCGGGGTCGTCTGGATCGCGCCGTGTGATCTCGTCAGGATCGTGCGGCAAGGTCGCGCAATTGCAGACCATGCTGGGGTAGTCGCGCAGGCCCACGAACCCGTTCCACACCCCGGGCGGGACCTGCACGAGACGGTGGGCGTCCGCAGACATTTCCACCTCCATCAGCTCGCCGAGGGTCGGCGACGCCGACCGGGTATCGTAAAGGGCGAGGCGGACGGCTCCGACCGGGCAAGTGTAATTGAGTGCCATCCGGCTGTGAAGGTGCCAGGCCTTTACCTTTCCCGGGTTCACCCAGGAGAAATAGACCTCACCGAAGCCCAGGTACTCGTCGTCGTCGCAGCGGAGCATGTGGACGATCTTGCCCCGGTCGTCGATGATCTGGCGACGTTCGCTAACGCGAACACCCTCGATCACCGTGAGGCTCCCCGGACCAGGGCACCGCGGGTCGAGGTGTTCATATAGCGCTCGATGTCGTCGAGGCAGGCCGAGCGCATGTCGGCCGGTTCCTTCAGGTAGAAACGGCGGTACCAGTCGATCGTGGCCGCCACCGACGTGTACAAGTCCCAAGCCGGGGCCCAATCGAGGGCCTCGGTCGCTTTAGTGATGTCCAATCCCAGGTAGGGCGCTTCATGCGCGGCGAGACGATCGTGGACGTGGCGCCAGGAGCCCGAGCCCCACTGCGTGATGGCCGCTTCCACCAGTTCGCCCACCGTGACATCGGGCGCCACTCGTGGTCCGAAGTTCCAGGCGCCGCATAGCGGTCCGGGATCCGAGCCGGTCAGGAGCCGGGCGGCTAGCTCCAGGTAGCCCGAGAGCGGCACGAGGACGTGCTGCCAGGGCCGTACCGCTCCCGGCGACCGGACCTGGAGCTCGGTGCCCCCGACGAGGGCTCGTACCAGGTCAGGGACGATGCGGTCGGCGGACCAGTCGCCGCCGCCGATAACGTTGCCGGCCCGGGCGCTCGCCAGCCGCACGCCGTGGGTGCCGACCAGCTCGGTCGGGAAGTACGAGGAGCGGTATGCGGCGACGACCACTTCGGCGGCGGCTTTGCTGGCCCCGTACGGTTCCGTCCCCCCGAGGCGGTCGGCCTCGGTGTGGGCGCAGGGCCCCGGCTCGTAGCACTTGTCGCTGGTTATTACCACCACGACGCAGGGGCGGGAAGCCGACCGGACGACATCGAGCACGGTCGCCGTTCCGCGAACATTGATGTCGAACGTCTCCAAGGGCTCGAGCCATCCCTGTCGGACAATTGGCTGGGCGGCGAGGTGGAAGATGACCTCGGGCCGGCACCGGTCCACGGTGGCGGCCAACGCTTGGCGGTCGCGGACGTCGGCCCGGACGTCCTCGACCAACAGGTCCTCGACCCGGCTGGTTACGAAGTTGCTCGGGCCCGTGGCCGGGGCCAGTGCGAAACCACTGACCTCGGCGCCCAGCCGCTTCAGCCAGATGGTCAGCCACGAGCCCTTGAAACCGGTGTGCCCGGTGACCAGGACCCTCCGCTGACCGAAGGCGTCGGCGAACACGGCTCAGCGCCCGCCCAGGACGTTTTGTAGCGTGCGGGCCATGTGCTCGAGCTGGGGCGCCGACAGACCTGGGTATACGCCGACCCACAACGCGTCCCTCATGGTACGGTCCGTGACTGGCAGGTCACCCACCACGCGGTAACCCTCGGCCCTGGAGCGCAGCTCGGCGAAACATGGTTGGCGGACCAGGTTGCCGGCGAAGAGCATCCTGGTCTGGATCTTGGCGCCTTCGAGGGCTGCCACCACACTGTTTCGGTCAAGGCCGGTCCCGGGCTGGACGGTCATCAAAAGGCCGAACCAGCTCGGCGCCGAGCCGGGTGTGGCCTGCTGCACGAGGGCACGGTCGTGGTACGGCGCCAGCGCCGCCGACAAGAAGGCGTGGTTGGCCCGCCGGGCGGCTACGAAGTCGGGCAGCTTTTCCACCTGGGCTAATCCCACCGCGGCCTGCAAGTCAGTGATCTTCAGGTTGTAGCCGAAATGCGAATAGGTGTACTTGTGGTCATAACCGTAGGGGAGGTCCCCCATTTGCCGGCAGAAACGCTCTCCGCACGTGTTGGACTTGCCCGACGCGCAGTAGCAGTCCCGGCCCCAGTCGCGAATGGACTCGGCGATGGACGCCAGGAGTGGGTCCGAGGTGTACACGGCGCCGCCCTCTCCGGTCGTCATGTGGTGGGCCGGATAGAAGCTGCTCGTTGAGAGATGGCCGAACGAGCCCGTACGGGCCTCCCGCCCGTCGCCGGGGCGCCAGATGGAACCGAGGGCGTCGCAGTTGTCTTCCACCAGCCAAAGATCGTGGGCGCGGCAAAAGCTTTTCACGGCATCGACATCGAAGGGGTTGCCGAGCGTGTGGGCGATCATCACGGCCCGGGTCCTTGGGCTTAGGGCACCCTCCAGCTGGGTGACGTCGATATTGACGGTGAGGGGGTCGATGTCGACCAGGACCGGTACCGCCCCGTACTGGACGATGGGAGCGACAGTGGTGGGGAAACTGGCCGCCAGAGCGATCACCTCGTCCCCCGGTACTATGCGGCGGTCGCCGAGCCTGTGGGAGCAGAGCGTGGCAAAGGCCAGGAGATTGGCTGAAGATCCGGAGTTGACGAGGAGGCAGTGCTCGACGCCGACATAGCGCGCCAAGCGGCGCTCGAGCTGATGGGCACAACGCCCGGCGGTCAGCCAGAAGTCCAAGCTGGCCCCCACGAGGTTGACCATTTCCCGGTCGTCGTAAACCCTGCCGGCAAAGTTGAGCGGCGTTTGACCGGCAACAAAAACCGGGGGGGCCGTCTGCAGGATGGCATATTCTCCTGCCAGGGCCAGGATCTCCCGGCGGAGCTCATGCATGCGGGCTTGCCTGGCCTCGTCGCCGAGCGCGGGTGCTACCCGGTCCAGTGCCTCCCGGTCCAGTGTGCCGCTTAGGTTTTCCATGGGAGCTCGCCCCGTTCCCACATGCCGAGCAGCTGCTGTTTCTCACGTAGCGTGTCGACGGGTTGCCAGATACCTTCATGGAAAAATACGCCTAGCTGACCGTCGGAGGCGAGCCCGGCCATGGGTTCTTGTTCCCAGACCGTCCTGTCGTCCTTGACCCGGTCGAGACATTCCGGTGACAACACGAAGAACCCGCCGCTGATCCAGCCGCCATCGCCGGCCGGTTTCTCGAGGAACCCGGTGGCACGGTCACCCTCGACGCTGAGCGACCCGAAACGCCCCGGCGGCCGTACCGCCGTCACGGTGGCGTTCAAGCCGTGATGGCGATGGAACGACACAAGACCCGTGATGTCCACGTCCGCGACCCCGTCGCCGTACGTGAAACAGAACGTTTCCTCGTCGACCAAATGGGAGGCGACCCGGCGGAGGCGGCCACCGGTCTGGGTGTGCTCACCCGTATCGACAAGGGTGACCCGCCACGGCTCGACGTGGCAGCTGTGAACTTGCATCGACCGGCCCGCCAGGTCGAAGGTGACGTCGCTCGTGTGTAGGAAGTAGTTGGCGAAAAACTCTTTGATCATGTACCCCTTGTAACCACAGCAGATGACGAAATCGGTGATGTCGTGCGCGGCGTAGTTCTTCATTACGTGCCACAGGAGGGGCCGGCCACCGATATCGATCATGGGCTTCGGCCGGAGCTGGGTTTCCTCTGACAACCGGGTGCCGAGGCCACCGGCGAGGATGACCGCTTTCACCGGGCCACACAGTTACGAGTCACTGCTCCCTCATCGGCGGCGGCCCTCCCCAGTTGAGCTGATCGAGCCAGTTGAGCGGCCTATTAGGCGAGGGCGGCGAGATCGTTAGATTTGGCCAGCCTGGACAGCTGGCCGGCCGCGGGGTCGAGGCGCCGGCGGTAGTCGTCGTGGGCGGCCACGGCAGCGTAGTAGGCGTACCGGCGCTTGGCCACCCGCTCGGACGGCTCGTCGGGGACGAGGTCTGGGTCGAGCTGAGCGTTGATGGCGTCGCGCAGGAGCACCAGGGCTTCGGCTCGCATCTGTGAGATCCGCGAGTCGGTCACGCCGAGCTCTTCGGCCAGGACCTGCATGGGCAGCTCCTCGAAGAAGTAGCCGACGACCACCCGGCGCAGACGTTCGGGGAGGTTGTCCACCGCGGCGACCAGGTAGGCGCGCTTTTCGTTGTCGAGGACGTCCTCGTCGGGGGCGGAGGTGCCCGAGAACAGGTTCTCCTCGCCCTTGCCCTCCACGGGCAGGGCGTCGAGGTTGAGCACCAGGGCGCGGTACACGTCGGTGTTTATGGCGTCGAGCTCTTCGGAGCTGGCGCCCATCGCCGTGGCCACCTCGGCCGCCGACGGCTGGCGCCCGAGCCGGGCCGTCAGCTGGTCAGTGGTCTGGGCCAGGTCACGGGCCTTGGCCCTTACCGACCGGCTGGCCCAGTCACGGGCACGCAGCTCGTCCAGGATGGCGCCGCGGATGCGTGAGGAGGCAAAGCGCTGGAAGGTTACGCCCCGGTCGGGTTGGTACGACTTGGCCGCTTGGGCCAGGCCGGCCATGCCGGCGGAGACAAGATCGGTACGGCAGACGTGGCGGGGGATACGCCCGGCGATCTCAGAGACCATGTAATTGACCAGAGGGAGATGAGAACGCACGAGCTCTTCTTCCGCCCGGGCCTGTGAGGGCTCGGACGAGCTTCCGCCAACACTACGATGACCGGCGGTCCGGACTCCAGATTCAGGCTGACCCCAGGGCACCCTTACACATCGGGCCAGGGGGCGCGGATCTTTAGGGGCTTAAGTCCCAAGGGTGACCTGAATGGGTTATATAGAAGTGTGCTGGAACAGCATGAAAGCTCTGATTTCGGCTTTTTCACGGCTGAAATGCTACGTTCTGTGGTCAGATTCGGCTGGTAATCTCGCTCCCTGTGGCCAACTTTCGGAGATTTCTCTTCGTGAGGCCTCAGATGCCGCCCCGTCGTACCGATCAACTTCATGTGGATCAAGGAGATCAGCTGGACCATGTGCTGAACGAGGTGTCCACGGTGCTGTGGCGCGAGCGCCAGCTGCTGGAGCTCCTCGTGTTCAAGCTAGAAGAGGAGCAGCTGCTCCTCAATGCCGGGAAGGCGAGGTGGGTCAACCACGCCTCCCGGGAGGTCGAGATCGTGCTCGACCAATTGCGGGCGGCCGAGCTGCTGCGGGCGGTCAAGGTAGAAGCAGCCGCCGAAGAGCTCGGGCTGCCTTCCTATCCGGGCCTGCGTTCGCTGTCCCAGGCCTCCCCCGAACCCTGGTCCTCGATCTTCGCCCGCCACCGTCAGGCGTTCCTCGAGTTGACGAGCGAGGTCCGTGACCTGTCGGAGCGCAACCGCCATCTGCTGGCCAAAGGCCGGGACGCGGCCCGGGAGGCGCTCAACTGGCTGACCGGCAATGCCGGCCCACCGGCCCAGGCCTACACGTCTTCGGGCGTAGCTTCCCAGTCCCCAACCGGCCATCTTCTCGTGAACGAAGCGATCTGAGGTGAACGAACTTTGAGCGACTTTTCAGACCTCACCGTCGGGCTTTCCGGGCTGGAGGCTCAGCAGACGGCCATGGACACGGTGGGCCAGAACGTTGCCAACGCCAGCACGCCGGGCTATGTCGATGAAGAGGTCCAGCTCGGCTCCGTCGGCGCGGTCCAGCACATGGGCTTTGACGACAGTGCCAGCCCCCTGCCCGGCGACGGCGTTGAGGTGGCGGGCATCGAGCGCCTCAGCAACCAGTACCTGCAGCAGCAGAGCTATACAGAGCAGGCCAACCAGGGCACGCTCACGGCCCAGCAGGCTGGTCTCCAGTCCATACAGGGGAACTTCCCCGAACCCTCTACGACAGGTATATCGTCCCAGCTCACCCAGTTCTGGCAGGACTGGTCGACCCTGGCCAACAACCCTTCGGACGAAGCCACCCGGGCCACTCTGGTACAGGACGCCGGCAGCCTCACCTCATCGCTCAACCAGACTTCCACTGCTCTGACCACGCTCAGCCAGCAGACCGTCCAGAGCATGACGAGCACGCTGGGCCAAGTCAACCAAGACGCGGCCCAGATAGCCTCCCTCAACCAGCAGATGCTGGGGACCTCGGCGAACAGCTCCAGCGGCGACTCGCTGGCGGACCAGCGCGACCAGCTCATATCCCAGCTCTCGACCCAGTTGGGCGTCAATGTGACTTACAACGCCGACGGGACGGCCAACGTCTACTCGGGCAGCGAAGCCCTGGTATCGGGCCCCAACTCCCAGACGCTGTCGTTGTCGAGCAGCGGGCCTCCCTATTCGTTGGTGTGGAGCCAGGACCATACGAGCTTCCAGCCCAGCAGCGGGGCCCTGGCGGGGGACCTGAGCGTGGTCAACCAGTACGTCCCGGGCTACCAGCAGAACCTGGACCAGGTGGCCCAGAGCCTCATGGGCTCCGTCAACAACTTGGTGAGCACCGGCTACGACCTGAACGGCAACCAGGGCACCCCTTTCTTCCTCGGCACCGGTGCCTCTGACATCTCGGTAAACCCGGCCGTGGCGGCCACGCCAGCGCTCATCGCGGCGGCGTCCGCCCCGGTGGCGTCGGGCTCGTCGGCCACCAACGAGGACGGGACCATCGCCGCCGACATCGGTGAGCTGCCCAACTCCCAGACCGTGACCCTCGACGTGCCGTCGGGCGGATGGTCGGCCGGAGCGTCGGCCTCGTCGTGGTCGGGCGCCACCACGACCACGGGCACCGAGGCGGACACGGCCTACAACGAGCTCGTGACGGGGATAGGGCAAGCCACTTCCACGGTCAACAACAGCCTGACCAACCAGCAAACGGTCACGACCAACGTCAATTCGGCCCTGCAGTCGGCCACCGGTGTCAACACCGACCAAGAAATGACCAACATGGTCATGTACCAGAACGCTTATGACGCCTCGGCCAAGTTCATAAGCACGGTCGACGCCGTCCTGCAGACCCTCGTATCGATGGTCAACTCGTAGCGGACATGTCGGACGTCTCGCGCGTTACCCAACAGAGCGCCACGATCCTGATGGTGGCGGACCTCCAGTCGGGCCTTTCCCAGCTCACCCAGTTGCAGGAAGAGGCGGCTACCGGCAAGCAGATCAACCAGCCCTCCGATAACCCCGCCGGCACCTCCGAGGTGCTCTCCCTCAATGCTCAACTGGGCCGCTTCCAGCAGTACACGTCCAACATCTCGGACGGCCAGTCCTGGCTGGGCACGGCCGGCACCGCCCTGGGCTCGGTGATAACAAACCTCAACCAGGTGCAGACCGACGTGCTCTCCGGGGCCAACGCCACCGCCGCCGCGACGGGCAGTAACCAAGCCCTCTCCCAGGACGTCCTGACGATAAAGGGCGAGCTGTTGAGCCTGGCCTCGTCCACGTACAACAACCGGCCCATCTTTTCCGGCACGTACGGGACGTCGCCCTACCCCCAGGGCACGGCGAGCGGGGTCAGTGACCCGACCAGTTCCTCCTACGATGCCGACGTCGCCTATGCCTATGCCGGCAGTTCGACGGCCGTCAGCCGGGTGGTCTCGCCGGGCCAGAGCGTCAATGTGAGCATCACGGGCCAGCAGGTCTTCGGGTCCGGCTCCTCCAGCGTCTTCGCGTTGCTGGACACCATTTCGCAAGACCTGGCCAGTGGCAATACCTCCTCTCTCAGCGGTTCCGACCTCAGTCAACTGAAAACGGCCATCAACACGGCCACGCAGGCACAAGGGACCGTCGGGGCCCTGGACGCGTCCCTGGCCACGGACGCGTCCGCGGTCAGTGATCATGTTGCCGCCATGCAGGACCAGGTCTCGACCCTGACCGACGCCAGCGAGGACCAGGTGGCGGCGCAGCTGGACCTGGAGGAAACGTCCTATCAGGCGGCGCTGGAAACGACGGCCAAGATCATCCAGCCCTCTCTCGTCCAGTTCCTGTCATGACAGCCATAACCGTCTTGCCCCCCACCGACCAGGACCATGCCGAGCTGCACTTCGCCGCCGGCGTGCCCGGGTTCCCAGCGGCCAGGTCCTTCAGCGTCAAGCCGTGGGGGACGGAGCCGAGCCCCTTTTTCCTCCTGGAGTGCCACGAGGTGATCGGCCTGCGGTTCGTGGCCGTCCCCCCGGCCGTCTTTTTCCCGTGGTACGAGCCCTGGTTCGGCCCTGAGGTCTTCCAGGCGGTGGACGCCGAGGGCCCCGACGACGTGCGGCTCCTGGTCATCCTGACGGTGCACAGCACGGCGGAGAAGAGCACGGCCAACCTGCTCGGCCCGCTGGTGGTCAACTCCACCACGGGCCAGGCCCTCCAGGCCGTCCTGTCCGGCTCGGGCCACTCCCCCGCCACACCGATAGTCAACCGTCCTTAGTCTTACCTTCCTCCGGAACGTGCGCTGCACGTTCCGGAGGCGGTCCAGCCGCTAGGCTTCCGGCCCATCGCCCAGGGAAGGAGCGAGAGGTGCTGGTGCTGACTAGGCACGTACATCAGAGCATCGTCATCGGTCACGACGTGGTCGTTACCGTGCTGGAGGTCCGGGGTGACCAGGTGCGTCTCGGCATCACCGCCCCCAAGGAGATCCAGGTCCACCGCGAAGAGGTGTTCGCCGCCCTCACGGCCGCCAACCGGCAGGCTGCCACCTCCGCCACGTCCTCCTCTGAGCTCGAGGCGTTGAAGGTGCTAAAGAGCTCGGCCCCGCCCGACGAACAACGTACGGGGCCGTAGGTTTGTGGGTGCAGTGCAGGGCGGTCAGGGCGGTTGGCACTGTGGCAACCGTCGTCACGGTGGTCGTGTGGGTGGCGCTGGCCGGCCTCGTCACCATGGCGCCGGCCCGTGCCGCCGCGCTGGCGAGCAGGCCCAACGAGCTTGACGGCGTGTCGTGCCCGGCGGGAGGGCCGTGCGTGGCCGTGGGCTACTACGACAACGGCCAGGAGGACCAAACCCTGATCGAGACGTTCTCGGCCGGGTCCTGGCGTGCCGTGCGCAGTCCCGACCAAGGGCAGAGCACCAATGTGCTTAACGGCGTTTCCTGCACCGCGGCCGGTTCTTGCGTGGCCGTGGGCTATTACTACACCGGGAGCGTGGACCGCACCCTGGTCGAGACGTTGTCCGCCGGCGCGTGGCACGTCAGCCCCAGTCCCGACCAAGGTCCGGGCACCAACCTCCTCAACAGTGTTTCCTGCACCTCCCCTGGCCTGGCGCACCCTGGCGCTGTTTCTTGCGTGGCGGTGGGCTACTACTACAACGGCAGCAAGGACCAGGCCCTGATCGAGACGCTGAGGGACGGCGCGTGGCGTACCTCGGCCAGCCCTGACCAGGGCCCCTACACCAACTTCCTGAGCGGCGTGAGCTGCACTTCGGCCACGGTTTGCGTAGCGGTCGGTTACTACTACACCGGGAACAAGGACCGTGCCCTGGTGGAGTTGTTGGCCAAAGGGGACTGGAAGCTGGGCGTCGCCGCTGACCAGGGGGCCAGTAACAACGGTCTGAACGCGGTGGCCTGCGCCTCGCCCACCTCTTGCGACGCCGTCGGCTACTACTACACCGGCAGCAAGGACCAGACCCTGGTCGAAAGATGGGCCGGCTCGTCCTGGAAGGTCGTCCACAGTGCTAACGAGGCCCCGGCCACCAACGTCCTCAACGCCGTGGCCTGCCGGTCGGCGCGCTCGTGCGTGGCGGTGGGCTATTACTACAACGGGTCCAATGACGAGATGGTGATAGAGGCACTGTCCGGTACCACCTGGGCCATGGCCCCGAGCCCGGACCAACCGGCGGCCACCAACGTGCTCAACGCCGTGTCCTGTGCGTCCGCCACTTCGTGCCTGGGCGTGGGTTATTACAACAACGGGAGCGAGGACCGCGGGCTGGGCGAGGTCTTGCGCTCAGGCGCCTGGACGCTGTCAGCGTCCGCACAGGTCACCACGGCGACGGTGACGTCCATGACGATCTCGGCCAACCCCGTCCCCATCGGGCAGCCCGTCACCTATACGGCCGTGGTCACGCCTCCACCTGATGGGGGGACGGTCGACTTCATCGACGATGGCGCCGCCATCGTCGGCTGTTACTCCATAGCCATCGCTCCCGGCACCGGGAAGGCCGTGTGCCCGGTCACCTACTGGACGGGGGGCCAGCACGTGATCGAGGCCGCCTTCTCAGGCGACAGCGATTTCGGCCCCTCCGCCTCAGGGCTGTACGGCAACACCGTGCGCCTGCCTTTGCCCGGTTACTGGCTGGCGGCACGGGACGGCTCGGTCTACGGGGCCGGTGCCGCGCCGGCCTTCGGCGGCATCGTGACATCGCCGGCCACGGGACCGGTGGTGGGCGTCGCCGGTACCCCGACGGGCAAGGGCTACTGGGTGGTCACCTCAAGCGGCGTGGTGGCCGCTTTCGGGGACGCCGCGGCCCACGGTGACTTGCCCGGGGAGGGCGTCCGGGCCTCGGACATCGTGGCGCTGGCGCCGACCTATGACGGCCACGGCTACTGGTTGGTCGGGCGTGACGGCGGGCTTTTTGCCTTCGGCGACGCCACCTATCACGGTTCTGTCCCGGGCCTCAAGATGAAAAAGCGGGTCGACAACATAGTGGGCATGGTGGCCGGGCCGGGCGGGGCAGGGTACCTGCTGGTGGGCTCGGACGGGGGTGTGTTCGCCTTCGGGGCCGCCCGCTTCTACGGCTCGCTGCCCGGTATCAAGGCCCATGTGGGTGACATCCGGGCCATCCTGCCGTCGTCGGCCGGGACGGGCTATGTGCTGGTGGGCCGGGACGGCGGTGCCTTCGTGTTCGGCAAGGGGGTCGACTACCACGGCTCCCTGCCCGGGGAAGCGATCGCGGCCAGGGACATAGTCGGGATCGCCCTGTCGCCCGATGACGGCGGCTATTTCATGGCCGCGTCCAACGGCTCGGTGTTCGGGTTCGGTGACGCCAAGCCGTTCGCCGTCCCGGCGGGCCTGATGGGCCATCTCCCGGTGGTGGCGATCGCCGGCACCTAGGCGATCACAGGTACCTAAGGACGGCGGCGCCCGAGGGAACCGGGGCGGTCCCAGGGACGTCTTGTAGGGTGTGCGAACCATGACCTCTCCCCACCTGCGCCCCACCGGCCTCCACCTGCGCCGTACAGGCGCCGCCCTCGCCACCATCGGCGTCGTCTGTGCTGCCACCTCGGGGCTGGCTCAGGCCCAACCCGTCAGGGCGGCGATCACGCTGCCGGCGGCGGTGACCGGCACCAAGGCCAAGCCCGCCGTCGAAGTTTGCGGCCAGGGCAAGCCCGAGATCCGCCCCACTGGCCTCATCTTGGCCTGTGCCGATGCCAACGATCAGGCTGTGAAGCTCGTCTGGTCCAAGTGGACCGCCAGCGTTGCCTACGCCACCGGCACCGAGACCTGGAACACCTGCGTCCCCTATTGCGCCGCCAGCAAGACCTGGGACAAGACGCAGGCCAACTTCACCTTGAGCGACCCGGTGAAGACGTCGGCGGGCTGGTTGTACGAGAAGCTGGTCGTGCACATCACCGGCAAGGCGCCCAAGTACATGGCCCGGACGGTGACCTACAGCGAGAAGCCGTTCCCCAAGTAGCCGGACCGGCCGGGTCAGGCGTTGCGGGCTTGGCCGTTGCGCGGAGGGAGCTTGAGGCCGCGATCGCTCATACGGGGTACGCGCCGGGTGTTGTCCCGGGCGTCCGAGGCGGCCAGTAGCCAGGCCTCGCACTGAGGGGCGGGGAGGGGCCGGGCCAGGAAGAACCCCTGGGCGGCGTGGCAGCCGAGGCTCTGGAGGTGTTGCAGCGTGGCCTGGTCTTCGACCCCCTCGGCCGTCACGGTGCGGCCCAGGTTGCGGGCCAGCTCAATGGTCGACCGGACGATGGCCTCGTCGCCCCTGTTGTAGATCATCTCCTTTACGAACGAGCGGTCGATCTTCAGCTCCTGGAACGGTAGGTGCTTGAGACGGCTGAGCGACGAGAACCCGGTGCCGTAGTCGTCGATCGACAGGTTTACGCCCAGGGCCTGCAGGTCCCGCAGCGCCCGTTCCGAGCTTTGGGGGTCGGCCATGGCCGACGACTCGGTCAGCTCCAGGGTCAGCGCCGTCGGGGCGACGGCGGCGGATTGCAGCGCCTGGTCGACCCGCAGGGATATGTCCAGGCTCATGAGGCTGCGAGCGGAAAGGTTGACCGCCACGCTCAGGCCCGGGAAGCTCTCCCTCCACGTTTTGGCCTGCAGGAGGGCCGTTTCCAGGACCCACCACGTGAGCTGGTCGATCAGGCCGGCGCTCTCGGCCACGGGGATGAACTCGACGGGCGAGATCGGCCCGAACTGGTCATGGCTCCAGCGCAGCAGCGCCTCGCAGCTCACCACCGCGCCCGTGCCCAGCTCGACGACGGGCTGGTACCAGACGTCGAGGTCGTTGCGCTCGATGGCGCGGCGCAGTTCGGTGGCCAGGCGCAGCCGCCGCAGCGTCGAGTGGTCCTCGGCCCGGTCGTAGAAGTGCGACCCGCCCCCCGCCCCCTTGGCCGCGTACATGGCGATGTCCGCATGGCGCAGCAGGCCGCTGGCGTCCTGGCTGAGCGGGGCGGAGACGGCCACCCCCAGGCTCGCCCTCACGTCGAGCAGGAGGCCCTCGACCCCGAGGGGCTGGCCTATCAGGTCAACTACCTGGTCCGCCATGACGGCGATGGTCTCGTCTTCGGGCGCATCGCGCAGCAGCACCGAGAACTCGTCCCCCCCGAGGCGGGCGACCAGGTTGTTCGGGGCGCTGAGAGGGGCGAGCCTCTGGGCGACGGCCTGGAGCACGGCGTCACCGGTGTGGTGGCCCAGGGTGTCGTTGACCTCTTTGAAGCCGTCGAGATCGATCAGCATCACCGCCACCCGGCTCTCGGTGGGGGACTCCCCGAGGGCCTCGGCCAACTGCTCGACGAACAGTGCCCGGTTGGGCAGACCGGTCAAGGCGTCGTGCTGGGCCTGGTACTGGCGGACGGCGGCCTCTTGGCGCAGTTGCTCCAGGAGCTTGCTGCTGCGCAGGGCTACACCTGCATTGGCGGCGAGAGCCTCGAAAAACCGCAGGTCGGCGCCTTTGAAGCCCTCGTGGCGGAAGGCCCGGTCGGTGACCAGCAGGTACCCGGCGCCAGGGTCGGCGCGTTGCAGAGGGGCGACCATGGCCTCTTTCAGCCCCCGCTCGGCCATGGCGATGACGACATCATCCTCTGGCTTGGAGCCGTCACCGAACATCAGCGCCCCCCGCTCGCAGGCGATGATGTCGAGAGGCGAAAATGGTGAGCGTTGTTCGATCTGGGCCGGTCCGTCGCCCGTCAACGTGCAGCGCACGGCCAGCCCGTCGGCCCGCGCCTCCAGGGGGACCACGAGCTCGGCGGAGCCGGCGGAAACCATGGCCCGGGCCTCTTCCAGCACCATGGCGATGACGTCGTGCGCCTCCACCAGCGAGCCCAGGGTACGGGTGAACTCGTACAGCTTTTCCAGGTTGGCGTAGCGCTGGCCCGAGATCATGGTGCTGCGGTAGGCCAGGTCGGCGGCGCCCGCGATGGCGATGAACAGGACCACGCCCCAGGTGTTGGCCCAGATCAGCGACACCGCCACCAGGCCTCCTCCAGAGCACACGGCCACCCCGGCGCCGCCCTGGAGGCCGATGCTACGTAGCGGCGGGCGCCGCCAACGGGGGTCCACGACGGCCATGAGCACGAGCAGAAGGCAGAGGTCGACGGCGTTGATCAGGGCTATGGTCAGCACTGTCACGGCCCAGCCGTGGGCGCTGGTGGGCGAGTAGCGCCCGATCGTGCGGTCGTAGACCAAGATGCCCAGGGCGACGCCGGCCACGTACAGGAGCCAGTTGGTGAGGGCCTTGATGGGGCGCAGGCGGCGCTGGGCGCTGGCGGCCAGGTGCCCGCACGAGATGGCCAGCAGGGCCGGGCCCGGGGCCAGGAAGACCACGCCCACCAGCGCCGGGATCTCCGACAGGGCGACGGACAGGCTGAACTGGCGGTTGCGGACGGGGACAGGTTGGGCGAAGGCCGCCCAGACGCCGAGCGCCACCACCACCCACAGCTCGGGGCGGTCGCGGCCGGCCGGTTTCAGGCCCTGCAACTGGGTGACGTAGAGCAGCGCGGTGCCAGCGGCGAGGAGGCCAGCCAGCACCAAGGCACGGGCCACCGACAGCTGGCCCGTGCGCCCCTCCGGGTTGCCCGATACCTCTCCCTGAGTGTTCAAACGACCCCTGCCCGCTCCCATGACCTTGTCCGGTGATGGGACAGCCCACCCTGGAAGTGCGGCAGGTGCCCGGCTCGGAGTCTAGGCAATGTCAGAGCCCGGGCCAAGGCCCCGGAAATGCCCACGCACAGTGACATTCGGGGGGCAAAACGACGCGATCTTCCCGTTATGTGATTTCTCTGGACACAAACCCCGTAGATGGGGAAGAATCTGAATACGATCAGGGGACATTTCGTGGTTTTACACCGAAAGGAGGTGCCAATGTCCTGCCGTGGTTTCGGTGCTGACTGAAAAACGAGGCGGCACAAAAGGGGACCAGATGCTATTGCTGGAAACTCGCCGGCAAGGGCTGACAGGTCCCCCTTGGTACCCCTGAGGGCATCCACCCTGGTCGGAGCGCGACCCTGGTAGCGTTCGGTTCGACCTGACGCCCGTCTGATGGGTTTGGGGCGCAGTCGGACCTCGCGCAGTCGGGGAGGTGTTCGTTGACCTCAGTTGAACGGGTGGCGCGAGATATTGGCGACGCGCCCGATAATGGCCCCCCCCAACCCCCTGAGGACAGTGTAGAAGCGCCTTCGACGGCGGAAGCGCCCGGTCCTCGACGTCGCTTAGGGAAGTCGTTTTGGCGCCTTTGGTGGGCGACGGGTATCTCCGCCAGCGGGGACGGCCTTGTTGCTGTCGCATTACCGCTTTTGACGGTGACGCTCACCCGTAGCCCCCTTGTCATCGCCGGGGTGACGGCGGCAAATAGAGCAGGGGCGGCAATTGCAGCGTTGCCGGCCGGCGTGGTGGCCGACCGCGTGGACCGCCGCCGGATGATGGTGACCTGCAACCTCATCTCGGGCGTGGCTCTGGCCGGGTTGGTGGCAGCCATGGCGATCGGTTCCGCCGGTCTCGCGATGGTCTACGTGGTGGCGGTGGTAGTCGCCATGTGCGACGTCGCCTACACCCTGCCCCTGCAGGCGTCCATCCCCGACGTTGTTGCCGAGCCCGACCAGCTCGCCCTCGGCAACGGCCGCCTGGTAGCAGTCGAGGGCGCTGGCGAGCAGTTCCTGGGCCCGGGGGTGGGCGGGCTGTTGTTCTCCCTCGCCCGGCAGGTGCCCTTCGTGGCCGATGGCGCCAGCTTTTTCATCTCGGCTGTGCTGTTGAGGGTCAGCTTGCACCGCTCCAGTCTGAAGGCTCGCCACGCTGCCCCCCCCGAGCCGTCCGCAGTCAACGGTGCCCGCTCCCGGAGCGAGGAGAGGTCGTCGGTGCCGAGAGGCCGCAGCGGGGCCTCATCGAGCCGGCGCCGCGAACGCGGGCGTCACCGGTCGGGCTTGGGGGCGGACTTCCGCCACGGCCTCAAGCTGTTCGGCCAGCAGCGCTCCCTCAAGCTCCTGGCCGCCACCGTGGCCGCCTTGGCCTTCTCTCAGAACATGGTGTTCGGCCTGCTCGTGGTGTACGGGAAGCGGACCTTGCACCTGAGCAACACCGGGTATGGAGTGTTCCTGGCGGCGGCGTCGCTCGTCGGCGTTATCGGCGCCTTCTCGGGCGGCAGGTTGCAGCGCCGGTTCGGGCCGGCCCGGCTCATCGTGGGCGGGGCTGTCCTGTGCACGCTCAGCTACCTCGGCCTCTCCTTCACCCGCTCGGCCGTCCTGGCCGTAGTCGTTTTCGGCCTCCAGGAGGTCGGCGTCGCCGTGTCCAATGTCGGCTCGGTGACCACCCGCCAGCGCCTCATCCCCCGCAACCTCTTCGGCCGGGTCGCAGGGATCCATCGTCTGGCCGTCGGCCTGGCCGCGCCGCTCGGAGCGGTGCTGGGCGGCGTGATCGCGTCCGCCTACAACGTCCCCGCGGCCATGCTCGCCGCCGGCGTCGTGCTGGCCGCGCTGCTGGCCTACCTAGGCCCGGCGCTGCTGAAGGACCTGGCCGACGTCTCCCGCTAATCACCGGGCCACATGGCTCGTCCGGGCTTCCCGCGTCCCCGAGGTGGTCATCCGGCCGCCGCTGCGGCCAGCATCGCCGTGCCGATGGCGGCGACGTCGTCGTCCGTCGTCACGTAGGGCGGCATGGCGTAGATGAGGTCGCGGAACGGGCGGATCCAGACGCCCCGGGACACGGCGGCCTGGGTGGCCGCGGCGATGTCGACCGGATGGTCGAGCTGGACCACGCCGATGGCGCCGAGGGCCCTGACGTCCTTGACGCCCGGTCGGGCCCGGGCCGGCGCCAGCGCCGACCTCAGTCCCGACCCGACCCTCTCCACTTGCCGTTGCCACTGGCCGGAGGCGAGCAGCCCGAGAGACGCCAGGGCGACCGAACAGGCCAGCGGGTTGGCCATGAACGTCGGCCCGTGCATCAGGCACCCGGCTTCCCCTCCCGAGACAACCTGGGCGACCTCGGCCGTGCACAGCGTGGCGGACTGGGTGAGGTAGCCGCCTGTCAGCGATTTTCCGACGCACATCACGTCCGCTGAGACCCCGGCCGCTTCAGCGCCGAACATGGTGCCCGTGCGGCCGAAGCCCGTAGCGATCTCGTCGAGCAGGAGCAGGACGCCGTGCTCGTCGGCGACCTCGCGCAGTACCTGTACGTAACCGGGGTCGTAGAACCACATGCCCCCCGCCCCCTGGACGACCGGCTCGGCGACGATAGCGGCTATCTCGTGGCTGTGGCGCCGGGCCAGTTCGCGCACCTCCGCTTCCCAGCCGGGGTCGACGCCTTCGCCCGCCGGCGGTCGGGGGGCAAAAATCTGTTGGGGCAGAGCGCCGCCGAACAGGTGGTGCATCCCGCCCACCGGGTCGCACACCGACATCGCCCCCAGCGTGTCGCCGTGGTAGCCGCCGGCGAGGGCCAAGAACCTGGTCCGCTGCGGCCGGCCCACGTTCGCGTGGTACTGCACGCACATCTTCATGGCGACCTCCACGGCGACCGACCCGGTGTCGGCAAAGAAAACACGGTCCAGGCCTGGTGGGGCCAGAGCCGCCAGGCTTCGGGCCAGCTCGACGGCCGGCGCGTGGGTCAGGCCGCCGAACATGACGTGGGCCATGCTGTCCAGCTGTTCGCGTACGGCGGCGTCGAGGGCGGGGTGGCGGTAGCCCCAGATCGCCGTCCACCACGAGGACATGGCGTCCACCAGCTCGCGCCCGTCGGCCAGGCGCAGGCGCACGCCAGACGCCGAGACCACGGGCAACGGCGCCGATCGCGCCGGGAGGGGAGCATAAGGGTGCCAGACGTGGTCCCGGTCATAGGCCAGCAGCTCGGCCCATTCGTTGGTCTCGGTCACGGCTGGTCGCAGCTTTCGCCCATGAGACGACAATGCCCGACCGGCGACCGGTCGCGCACGTAATCTCTAGTGGTGGTCCACGTCTCTGAGGCGACTGAAGTAACCGACGAACTGGTAAGTGCCGTCCATCTCCTCCTGCCCCAGCTGTCGACTTCGGCTCCAGCGCTGAGCGTCGCCGAGATCGACGAAATAGTCAGTTCAGCGGCCACCAGGCTTCTGGTGGCCCGCGACGACGAGGTCCAAAGGGCCCGCGACGACGAGGTCCAAAGGGACGGGGACGGCTTCGAGGTCGTGGCCGGCGAGAGTGGCCGTGGCCCGATCGTGGGCATGCTGACCCTCGTCGTTTTTCGCATACCCACCGGCATCCGGGCCTGGATAGAAGATGTCGTGGTCGACCGCGCTGCCGGCCGGCGGGGAGCGGGGGAGGCCCTCACCCGGGCCGCTCTCGAGCTTGCCGGCGAGCTCGGCGCACAAACGGTGGACCTCACGTCGCGGCCATCGCGCGAGGCGGCGAACCGGCTCTACCAGAAAGTCGGCTTCGAGGCCCGGGAGACCAACGTGTACCGGTACCGCTCGGCCT
The DNA here is from genome assembly GCA_003166025.1 of Acidimicrobiaceae bacterium. Classification (GTDB taxonomy): domain Bacteria; phylum Actinomycetota; class Acidimicrobiia; order Acidimicrobiales; family Palsa-688; genus Fen-671. Next base: position 22,718 of record PMWT01000122.1, read on the forward strand.
GATTGCCCACCGCGCCCTTGCCCACCGCCGCCCTTGCCCCGGCGCCGGTCCTCAATTGGAACACGGCCTCCAGCAGCCGTACATAGCTCTCGGTGCGGGTGGTGGAGGTTAACCGGGTCATAGCTCAAATGGGTTATACGGCTTCTCGAACGACCAGCGCCATCGAACCCCGGGCGTGGATTGGTGCCAGTAACTCAAGGAAATGGCCGGGCCAGTAACTCAAGGAAATGGCCCGGCCAGTTACTCAAGGAAATGGCCCGGACCACTGCTCCAGTGCCAGAATGCAAAAGGGGGGGCTTAGTCGGACCAACGGCGTGGCCCCTTGCTTCCACGGCACCGTGCAGGAGGCGAGAATGGCCGAACAGGGCGCAGAGGTCAACCTCACATTGGGGGCCGCGCGGCGGAAGTGGTCCGATGGCAAAGACATCTTTTTCAACGCGACCCGGGCGTTGCTTATGGTCAGGTCCCCAGCAGATGCCAGAAGGGTCCTCACCGGTACCGTTTTAGCCCTGGGCGGGCAGGTCGTGCCGGCGGTCTCCGCTGGTCCTGATGCACTGCCGGTCGACCTTTCCTTCGGGGCCGGCGAGCCGGTGGTGGCCTTGGTGCCCTCAGAAGGCTGGGCCAGGGTGCTCCTAGAACGTCACCTGCCCACGCTTGTGAACGACGCTCGTAACGCCCTGGAACTGTGCTCCCAGGTCGAGCGCCTGGCCGGCGGAGCCTCGATCGACGCCCTCACCGGGCTGGCGGACCGACGGATGCTGGGGCGGGCCTTTGGCCGACTGGACGAAGGCGACACGGTCATCATGATCGACCTTGACCACAACACGGCGAGGGACGACCTCTTATGCCACCGCGGGGGCGACCGGGTGCTACGCCGGCTGGGCCAGGCGCTGATGGGCACGGCCCGGGCCGGCGACATCGTCGGTCGTTACGGGGGCGACCAGTTCGCCGTGGTCCTGCGGGCCGGCGCCGACCCTGAAGCCTTCCTGG
>PMWT01000189.1 GCA_003166025.1 Acidimicrobiaceae bacterium
CCGCCACCCAGGCGGTCATGTCCGTGCGTTGGGGATTGGTCTGCCACCGGGCGAGCAGGGACGGTTACAAAGGTCTCATCCTGCCCATCGCCAGCTTTACCGGCACCGCCTAAGACGCCCTCGACTGCGTCGGGGGCCTATACCTCAAGGACCCTTAGCATGGCCGGACCGCTCCCGCCGCTCGGCACCTTTTCGTGCGAGGACTTACGCGGTCAACCACTAAGCCGGCGCATGCTCACATTGACGACGAGACCGATGGCCACCCAATCCACAACCATCGATGAACCACCATAACTCATGAAAGGCAAGGTGATACCAGCAACAGGCATGATGCCCATGGTCATACCGATGTTCTCGAAGGCCTGGAACGCCAGCATGCTCAGCACCCCTACACAGATCAGCGTGCCGGCCAGGTCGCGCGACGTGACCGCCGCTCGGGCCGAGCGCCAGATCACGAACAGGAACAGGGCCAGCAACAAAGCCGACCCGGCGAAACCGAACTGCTCCGCCACCGCGGTGAAGATGAAGTCCGTCGACTGGTTGGGCACATAGGAAAGGTTGGTCTCGAGGCCTTTGAACAGGCCCTTGCCCCACAGGCCGCCGTCGGCGATGGCCGCCTTGGACTGGTCGAGGTTGTACTCGATGGTGGCGGCATAGGGATTGGCGCTGGTGGCACCGGAGCCGTCGACTCCGCTCGGCGCGGTAAGGAAAGTAGTGAGCCGGTCCTTTTGGTACTGCTTGAGCACCCCGAGCTGCAGCACCCCGCCGATGGCCAGTGCGGCCACCAGGGCCAGGGCCACCATGTGCCGGCCCCGGGTGCCGGCCATCAAGAGCATCCCGACCATGACGACGGCCAGCACCATGGCGCTGCCCAGGGCGTCCTGTTTGTAGATGAGGAGGAAGGGCAGCACGGACAGGCCGAGCACGGCGAGCAGCACCCGGCCCGAGATGGCGCCCTTGCGGTTGGCGAGCAGGGCGGCCAGCGACAGGACCAGGCCCACCTTCACTATCTCCGACGGCTCGACTTGAATGCTCCCGACCTGGATCCACGAGGTGGCGCCAAGCTCGGCCCGCCCCACGACCAGGGTGGCCATGAGGAGCAGAAGGCTCCCAACGTAGAGCACGGGCGCCCACGAGAGGTAGCGCTTGTAGTCGAAGAACACGGTGACGACGAAGGCGACCAGGCCGGCGACGGCGTAGACAGCCTGCTTCTTCATCGTGGCCTGGGGGTTGTCCCCGGCGACGGCCAAGGGGGTGCGGGTGGTCGAGTAGACCATGAGCACGCCCAGGGCCGAGATGGCGGCGGTGGCGGCGATCAGCAGCACGTCGACGTGACGCCAGGCCGGGCTGGCCACAGGCCGACGGGGCACGCTCGTGGTGGCGCTGGAGGCCGGGCGGGGCAGCGTCGTGTACACCATCAGCCGGCCGCGTGCGTGCTCGTCGTCGTGCCCGCCGTCGTAGTGCTGGGCCCCGTGCCTGTCGTCGTAGTACCCGTCTTGGTGCCGGTCTTGGCCTTGTGCGCCGGCTTGTTGAGGCCGAACAACGCCCGGTACTCCTGCTCGACCGCCGGCGCGGCGACATCGGCCCCGTAGCCGGACTGCTCGAAGACGGCGTCAACGGCGAAACGAGGGTCGTCGGCCGGAGCGAAGCTGGCGAACACGGAGGTGTCCTGCTTGTAGGCCGGCCACGTCAGGTAGCCGGCGCCGCACCCCGTGCTGGTGGAGCAGTAGCTGTCGACCTGGGCCGTCCCCGTCTTGCCGGCCACGGGGTACTCGCTCAGGGGGAAGCTCTGGAAAGCGCCGTAGGCGGTCCCGACCGACGAGGCGGTGACGCCCTCGAACCCCTGCACCATGGCGTCGCGGTCGTAGGCCGACGGCATGGTCACGCGCTCTTTCACCTGCGGGTAGAAGAGCTTGAGGATCTTCCCGTTGGGCCGGGCGCTGTGCCCGGGGGCCTCGACGGCCAGGGCCACCTGGGGCACGTACAGGGTGCCGTCGTTGGCGAAGCTGGCGTAGGCGTCGTCGAGCTGGAGCGGGGTGACCAGGTCCTGGCCCTCGCCGATGGCCTCCTGGACCTCGAAGCCGGGCTCCCAGTTGCCGTCCGGGTAGTCCTTGGGGTACTGGGCGTGCATCTTGGCGATGACCTGGGCGTCGGGCACCAGGCCGGGCGCCTCGCCGGGGAGGTCGATGCCGCTGAAGTGCCCTAGCCCGTACTGCGACGCCGTGCCCTGGAGGGGGTCGGGGCCCTTCAGGTCCTTGCCGTAGTCGTAATCGACGTAGAACTGGCCCCCGACGCTGTAGAAGTACGTGTCGCTCGACTCGGTGATGGCCTGGGCCAGGTCGACGTCGCCCAGGGCGGTGCTGTCGTTGTCGTTGAAGATCTGGCCGCCGATCGTGTAGGAGCCCCCGTCGTAGTAGACCGTGCCGGGCGTGCGCAGGCCGTAGTTGAGCATGGCCGTGGCGGTGACCAGCTTCCAGGTGGACCCGGGGGCGTAACCCGAACTGATGGCCCTGTCGATGAGCGGGTAGTTGTCGGCCGGGTTGTTGTAGTACGACCACCTGGCCTGGCTGATGCCCCCGATGAAGTCCGACGGGTTGTAGTCGGGGTAGGTGGCCAGTGCCAGGATCTGGCCGTTACGGGGGTCTTCGACCACCATCGAGGCCGCGGGGGCGCGGAAGTCGTGGCTGCTGACCTTGTCCCACATGCCCCTGGCCTTGACTACCCAGTCGTCGAGGGCCTGCACCGCCGCCTGCTGGTCCGAGAGGGAGATGGAAAGCACGAGGTTGTCCCCGGGCACGGGCGGGGAGACCGTGTAGCTGTTGAGCACGTGGCCCTGGGAGTCGACCTGCACCTTCTCCACTCCCGGACGGCCCCGGAGGTAGTTCTCGAGGCTCTCTTCCACACCGGCCTGACCGATCACCGAAACGCTCCCGTAGCAGTCGACGCCGGCGCCGCACTTGTCGTCCTTGGCCTGGGCGTACTCGGCTGCGGTGATCTGGCTGACATACCCGACGATATTGGCCGTCGTCTCGCCGTAGGGGTAGTAGCGCACGGGCTCGGCCTGGACCACCACGCCCGGCAGGAGGGACTGGTTCTCGTCGATGGCGAGGACGGTGGCGGTACTCACGCCCTCGGCCACGGGCACGGGCTGGTAGGGGCTGTACTGGACGCTGTCGATGGCTGCCTTCACCTTGGCCACGGGCTCGCCCAACAGCGCCGAGAGTTCTCCGACGATGCTCGGATGGGCCGCCTCCGCCCCGGGCAGGACCGTCACCACCTGTTCGATGCGGTTGCCGGCCAGCAACACGCCGTCGCGGTCGAATATCTCGCCCCGGGGGGCCGGGATGTAAACCGTCACGATGCCCTGGGCGGCGACCTGGGCGACGGCGGGAGTGCCAGCCTCGACGCCCTGGAGGAACCAGAGCCGGCCGAAAAGGGCGGCGAAGAGGCAGGCCACTACGACCAGCACGGCCGTGGCCCGCAGCCGCAGCGAGCCTGGCTCCGCTGGAGGCGGGGTAACCGCTTGAGCCATCCGCTTACCGTACCCCGGCCCTCGCCCGCCGCCGGGGGCGGGCGCGCAAGCTGGCATGACGGCGGTTCGGGAGGTCCCCGCTGGCCGTCCCGCCCGACGTCGGTGCGCTGAGCGGCCCGGAGGCCACGGCCGGCCCCGCCAGGGCCACGCGCATCAAAACGAACGCGGGCAAGGAGAACAGGGCGGCGTAACAGGCCTCCACCAGCGCCAGCCCGGCCAGCCAATGGCCGCCGCCGGCCACCAGTTGGGACTGTCCCACCAGGTAGCCGAGCACGACGAAGAGGACGACGCCCAGTACCGTGCCGCCCGCCGCCACCAGCGGGACCATGAACAGCCGGGACCGAAGGACCTCGTTGCCGGCCCATCCGACGGCAAAACCGGCCAGGCAGGCCGCCAGGGCCGAGAGCCCGAAGGGCGTGCTCTGCAGGAAAAGGTCGCTGACGGTGCCGGCGGCAAAGCCGACGACCGCGCCCGTGTCGGGCCCACCGACAAAACCGGCGCCGACGGCCAGGAGCATCATGAAGTCGGGGGCGAAGTCATCGACCCGAAGGTCGTTGCCGAAAGTGGTCTGCAGGAGGATCCCCACCGCCAGGAGCACGGCTACCTTTACGACCGTCCGGGCCCAGGACGCCCTCACCCGACCGCTCCTGCCGTCCCGCTCACCCGGTCTGGGGCGACCACAACAGCACCCGGACGAACTGCAGGTCCACGAGGTCGGCGAACGGGCTCACCGATATGGCGAGCTGCAAAGCACCGGCCGGCGAGCTCACGGAAAGGACCCGGCCGACGGGGATGCCAGCGGGGAAATGCTCGAGCTGGAGGCCGCTCGTCACGAGGTCATCACCCCGGCTCACGCGCGACCCGACATTGACGTCCTCGACCTGCAGTGGGTCGCCCTCGCCCTCGCCCACGGCAGCACCCACTACAGCGGTGCCGGGCACCCGTACGCCCACCGTCACGCTGGGGTCATCGAGCAGGGTCACGGTGGCCAGATGGGATGAGACGGCCGTGACGCTGCCGATCAGCCCTCCGGCCGAAACTACGGGTTGGCCGACGGAAAGACCACTGGCCGAGCCCCGGTCCAATTCGATGGTCTGTTCGAAATTGGCGGCCCCGAGGTCGACGACCTGCGCCGCCACACTGGGGATGGCGGTCAAGTAGGGGAGGTCCTCCTGAGCCAGGACCTGTGCCGCCTGGGCCTGCTCGCCCATCGCCTGCACGGCCGCGCCCTGGTCGCCGGCTACCTGCCGGCGCAGCAACTGGTTCTGTTTTTCCAAGGTCTTGTAATTGAGCGCGCCATAAAGGAAATTTCCCACTGGTTGCAACACAGAATGGACGCCGGACTGGAAAGGGTCGGCGACGTCGCGGGCGTAGGTCCGGGCCCGGGCGAAAATGCCGCTGTTGCCGTTGCGGTCGGAGATGGTGACCAACGTCACCCCGACCAGGACCAGGACCAGGAGCAAGAACCCTCCGCGGGGGCGATGGGGAGCAGCCACTGCTGCGAACAGCCCTTATCGGGAACTGGTCATGAGCACGTCAGACAGAACACCCAGCTGTTCGAGGCACTGACCACTGCCGAAAGCGACTGACTGCAACGGGTTGTCGGCGATCACGATCGGCATGCCCGTTTCCGCTGCCAAGCGGGCGTCCAGACCGTGCAGGAGCGCGCCGCCCCCCGTCAGGACGATGCCCTGCTCCATGATGTCCGCCGCCAGTTCGGGCGGCGTCTTGTCCAGCGTCACCTTGACGGCGTCGACGATGGCGGCCACCGGTTCCTCGATCGCCTCCCGTATCTCCTCAGTGTTGGTGACGATGGTCTTGGGCAGGCCGGTGATCAGGTCGCGGCCCCGGATTTCGGCGCTCACCTCGTCCTGGAGGGCGCAGGCCGAGCCCAGGGCGATCTTTATCTCCTCGGCCGTGCGCTCGCCCAGCGCCAGGCTGTACTCCTTCTTGATGAACTGGATGATGGCCTCGTCCAGCTCGTCACCGGCGATGCGCACCGACTGGCTGGTCACGATGCCGCCCATGGAGATGACGGCCACTTCGGTGGTGCCGCCGCCGATGTCGACGACCATGTTGCCGGTGGGCTCGTGCACGGGCAGCCCAGCCCCTATAGCGGCCGCCATGGGCTCCTCGATGATCCATGCTTGACGGGCGCCCGCCGCCTCGGCCGCGTCCATGACCGCCCGCTTCTCCACGCCTGTCACGCCCGAAGGCACGCATATGACCATGTCGGGCTTGGACAGCCGTCCCGGGTGTACACGGCGGATGAAGTAGGCGAGCATCTTCTCGCAGATCTCGAAGTTGGCGATCACCCCGTCGCGCAACGGGCGCACGGCCAGGATGTGGGCAGGGGTGCGCCCGATCATCCGCTTGGCCTCCAGACCGACAGCTAGAGGCCGGCCGTCGCGGATGTCGATGGCGACGACCGAGGGCTCGTTAAGTACGATGCCGCGACCCTGGAGGTAAACCAGCGTGTTGGCCGTACCGAGGTCAACGGCCAGACCCCGTCTAAAGGATGAGAACATTCTGTCGCGCACGGTCAGGAAGCCTCCTAGCATGACGCGGCACGGAGCCCGACCACAAGGCTAATGCGGTGGCTGCGCTGGTGCCAGCCCGAGTGCCTAACCCCAGGTTACGGAAAAAACAGGCCTATTTCGCGCCGGGCCGACTCGGCACTGTCCGAGCCGTGGATGAGGTTCTCGGTCATCGACAGGGCCAGGTCGCCCCGTACGGTACCGGGGGCGGCCGCCGCCGGGTTGGTGGCGCCCATCATCGTCCGCACCACCTGCCAGGTCCCCTCCGGGCCCTCCACCACCATCAACAGGACGGGGCCACGGGTGATGTGGGCAATGAGGCTGTCATAGAAAGGTTTACCGAGGTGCTCCCCATAGTGGGACCCGGCGGTCTCCTTGTCGACCTGGCGCAGCTCAGCCCGCACCAGGCGCAGGCCCCGTCGTTCCAGGCGCCCGATGATCTCGCCCACCAGCCCGCGTTCGACCGCGTCCGGCTTGCATATCACCAGGGTCCGCTCCGTCTCGGCGGCTCCGGCCCCGGCTGTACTTGCTGCTTGTCCCTGTGCCACAACCGACCGAGGATAGTGGGCCCGGCCGCCAGGCGCCCCTCAGGTGTGACGCCGGCCCGTTTCGAGGTCCCGGTCACCCACCAAGGCGGTGCGGGCGGCCCCGACGGTGTACAGCGAGCCGGTGACGAGCACCAGGTCGTCGTCGCCGGCCTCGGCCAGGGCCACCTCCAACGCCTCGAGCACCGACCCGGTGGCCACGGCCCGGCAGCCGAGCGAGCGGGCCACGGCGGCGACCTCGTCGGCCGGCTGGGCACGCGGGGATGGAGGCGGGCAGGTCACCACCAGCCGAGCCGTGCTGGCGTCGAGGGCCTCGAGCATCTCCAGGGCGCTCTTCCCGCGCAACATGCCCACGACGAGGACGTGGGCGCGGGCCGCCCCGAACTCCTCGCGCACCGCCGCCGACGACGATTGGGCGCCGGCCACGTTCTTGGCCCCGTCCAGCACCACCAACGGCCGCTGGCGCACGACCTCCAGCCGCCCGGGCGAGCTGATCGCGGCGGCCGCCGCGGCCACGATGTCGGGCTCGAGCGGGCGCCCGAAGAACGCCTCCGTGCCCACCAGCGCGGCTATGAAATTGTCGGCCTGGTGGCGGCCGTGGAGGGGGAGGTAGATGCCTTCGTAGGAGGCACCGGGGGTGCGCAGGTCGACCAGGCGCCCGCCCACTGCCATCACATTGGAGTCGACGGCGTAATCCCGCCCGGCCAGCCACAAAGTTTCGGGTTGCTCGGCCACGAAGATCTCGTACAGGGCGGGGTCGGTCTCCCCGAGCACCAGGGTCGAGCCCGGTTTGACGATGCCGGCCTTCTCCCCGGCGATGTGCTCACGGGTGGGCCCCAACAGCTCGGTGTGGTCCAGGGCGATGTTGGTCACGATGGCCACTGTCCCGTCGACGACATTGGTGGCGTCCCAGCGCCCGCCCATGCCCACTTCGACCACGGCGGCGTCCACGGGACGGTTGGCGAAATACCCGAAAGCGGCGGCCGCCATGAGCTCGAACCAGCTGGGCCGCAGGCCCTCGCCCAGCAACGGCTCGAGCGCGGCCAGTTCGCTCAGGACTTCGGCCAGGTCGTAGTCGCCTATGGGTTGGAGGTCGACCATGATGCGCTCGTTGATCTTTTCCAGGTGAGGGCTGATGAAGGTGCCGACGGTGAGCCCTTTGAAAATGAGCAACTGGGACACGGCCCGGGCCGTGGACGTTTTGCCGTTGGTGCCCGTCACGTGCACGGCCGGCTGTTTGTCCTGGGGGTCGTCCATCAGGTCGACCAGGGCGCGTACCCGTTCGGGCCGGGGGGCACGCAAGCGCTCGTCAGCGAGGATGCGTTCAAGGTTTTGGTGGCGGTCGAGCCACGCCAGAGCGTCGCCGAGGTTCATCTCTCAGCTTCCAGGGTCATCTCTTGAGCTACAGGTCCGGCTTCGCCTGGAGGTCTCAGCTGGCTGCGCGGCGCGCCCTGGGCTCTTTGTGGACCGCCTCAGTGCGCGGCACGAGGGTCGGGTTGACCCTTTCCAGCACCACCGACCGGTCGATGACGCACTTACCGATGTCCGAGCGGCTCGGCAGGTCGTACATCACCTCGAGCAGGACTTCCTCCAGGATGGCCCGCAGCCCACGGGCACCTGTCCCCCGCAACATCGCCTGTTCGGCGACCGCCTCCAGCGCGTCGGAGGTGAACTCGAGCTCGACGCCATCGAGCTCGAGGACCTTGCGGTACTGCTTGACCAGCGCGTTCTTCGGCTCGGTCAATATCCGGATGAGAGCCTGCTTGTCGAGCGTCGAGACCGTCCCGAGGATGGGCAAGCGGCCGACGAACTCCGGGATGAGCCCGAACTTGAGCAGGTCCTCGGGCAGCACATGCGACAGGAGCTCGTCCTCGTCGGCGTCGTGGGCCCGGCGGATCTCGGCCCGGAAGCCGATGCCCTGTTTGCCCAGGCGGCTCTGCACCAGCCGGTCCAGACCGGCGAACGCCCCGCCGCAAATAAACAGGACATTGGTCGTGTCGATCTGGATGAACTCCTGGTGGGGGTGCTTGCGGCCACCTTGGGGGGGTACCGAGGCGGTAGTGCCCTCGAGGATCTTGAGCAAGGCCTGCTGGACGCCTTCGCCAGAGACATCACGGGTGATCGACGGGTTCTCGCTCTTGCGGGCGATCTTGTCGATCTCGTCGATGTAGATGATGCCCGTCTCGGCCTTCTTGATGTCGTAGTCAGCGGCCTGGATGAGCTTGAGGAGGATGTTTTCGACGTCCTCGCCGACATAACCGGCCTCGGTGAGCGCCGTCGCATCTGCGATGGCGAAGGGCACGTTGAGCATCCTGGCCAGCGTCTGGGCCAGGAAGGTCTTGCCGCAGCCGGTAGGGCCGAGCAGGAGGATGTTGGACTTCTGGAGCTCGACGTCACCTTCGGCGTAGCCCCCCGCCTGGACCCTCTTGTAATGGTTGTAAACGGCGACCGAGAGGATCTTCTTGGCCCGTTCCTGGCCAATTACGTAGTCGTTGAGGAAGTTGAAGATCTCGGTCGGCTTGGGCAGCTCGTCGAAGCGCACCTCCGCCGGCTCGGACAGCTCCTCTTCGATTATGTCGTTACAGAGGTCTATACATTCGTCGCAGATATAGACGCCAGGACCGGCGATGAGCTTCTTCACCTGCTTTTGCGACTTCCCGCAAAATGAGCACTTGACCAGCTCGCTCGATTCGCCGAACTTGGCCATGTCTCTCCTCGTGCTCAGGCAACGCCGGCCGCGGCAGGTATGCCGGCCAGCTCGCGGGTCGTGATCACTTCATCGATGATGCCGTAATCCTTGGCCTCGGCCGCGCTCATGATGAAATCCCTATCGGTATCAGAGACCACCTTATCCAGGCTCTGCCCCGTGTCGATGGCAATCATCTCGTTGAGCAGGTCCCGCATCCTGATGATCTCCTTGGCCTGGATCTCGATGTCGGCCGCCTGCCCGGCGGCCCCACCGTAGGGCTGGTGCAGCAGGATACGGCCGTGCGGCAGCGCATAGCGCTTGCCCTTGGTGCCCCCGGCGAGGATCACCGCCGCCGCCGAGGCGGCCTGGCCGTAGCAGAAGGTCGAAATGTCGTTGCGCACGAACTTCATGGTGTCGTACACCGCGAACAGAGCGGTGATGTCACCACCCGGAGAGTTTATGTAGATGCTGATGTCCTTGTCCGGGTTCTTGTACTCGAGATAGAGCAGCTGAGCGCATACCGCGTTGGCCACGTAGTCGTCGATCGGGGTCCCCATGAAGACGATATTTTCCTCAAGCATGCGAGAAAAAAGGTCGTAACCCCTCTCGCCCCGGTTGGTCTGCTCGAAGATGCCGGGGACGTGGTACTGGTTGACGACCCTCATTCAGCCCCTCCCGGCTCGTCTGAGCCATCGTCCACACCGCCGGCCGGGGAAAGCGGGTCAAGACCCTGACCAGCTCTTACGAGCAGTGCTCGGTCCACCCCATTGCCCTCCTCGTCCGTTACCTCGGCGTGTTCGACCAGCCAGTCGAAGGCCTTGCTCTTCTTTAGGTCCGAGCGTACCGCGAGACGCCGCCCTGCGCGCTCGACCTGCTCCCGGAGGACGGCCGGGCTGACCCCCGCGCCCACCGCCATACGCTCCATGAACGCCTCCAGCTCGGCCTCCGACGGCTCGATGCCGACCTCATCGGCCACCGCCCGCAGGGCCAGGTCGGCCTTGACGCTGGGTATGGCCTGGGTGCGGAGCTCGGCGATCAGCTCCTCGAGGGTACGGCCGGTCGCCTCCAAGTACCTCTCCAGGCGTACGCCCTGGGCATCGAGCCGCCGGCCCAGCTCCTCGGCGCTGCGCTGCACCTCGACGTCGACCAGTACGGTCGGGGGATCCTCGTCCACCAGGGCGACGAGCGCGTCGAGCGTCCCGTTGCGCAGGCTCATGGCGGTCTGCATCTTTTTCATCTCGGACATCCTGGTCTCGATGTCCTGTCGCAGTTCGTCAACGGTGGAGAACTCCGAGGCTTCGGACGCCCATTCGTCGGTGATCTCGGGCAGGACCTTTTCCTGGACCTGCTTCACGACCACCTGCACCTGGACAGGCGTGCCCCCGAGGTCGGCATCGAAGTCGACCGTCTGACCAGCCCGCGCGCCCGGCAGGTGCTCGTCGAGCTCGGGAAGGTCGTTCCCGGCGCCGAGCTCGACCGAGTAGTCCGTGTAGGACATCCCGGCCACCGCCTGGCCGTCCCTGGTCGCGGTCATGTCAATGACGATGCTGTCGCCGGCGCGGGCCTCGCGCTCGACGGGTTCCAGCGAGGCGAAATTGCCCCGGAGGCGGTCGATCTGCCTGCTCAGCTCCTCCTCCGTCACCAGCGGGCTGGGCACTGTCACTTTGAGGGGGTCATAGCCGGTCAGCTTGAGCCGGGGCCTGACCTCCACCACGGCGTCGAAGGCGACCGGACCGCTGTCCTCGCCAGCGGTGACCTCTATCTCGGGTTCGGTGATGGCGTCGACCGACTTGTCCCTGACAGCTCGGCCATACCAGAAGGGGATGTGCTGCTCGAGCGCCTCGTGGCGGGCCTTCGGCCGCCCGATCCGTGCCTCAAGCACCCGGCGAGGCGCTTTGCCGGGCCTAAAGCCGGGTACCCGGAGCTCCCGGGAGAACTTGGCGAACGTTTCGTCGATGGCCTGTTCGACCTCTGTTTCCTCCACTTCGACCGAGAGCTTGACCTTGTTGCCCTCCAGTGGAGCTATTTGGGCTTTCATATGAGAAGCGGAGCCTACTGTGCCGGCGGGGGCTTGGAGCGCCAGGGCCCGCCGGGGGGTGCGGGCTCGGAAGAGCCGGACGAGGGCGGCCGTACTGAAGCCTGGCGGGCTCAGAGCCGGCCGCCCACCACGGCTCTCTGACAGGTGCCGCCACCGTTCGGCTAACCCGCTAGTAAGTGGTCGGCTAACCCGCTGGTCAAAGCGGCGCTGGCCCCGCCAGCAGGGGCGGGACGGTCGTCCTACGGCCCCCCTGGGCCGCGGCGACGCTTTCGTCGCGCCCGCTGCGATGAGTGGCGCCTTCGCGCACGAAGCGGAAAGCCCCGAGGTTGAGGGCGGCCAGGCGGGCTCTGGGGCCGCCACGACCACGGGCGCCCACGATCGGCCGGGCCCCGAGGGGGCGGCCAGGGCCTCGTAGCGGACCGACTGACGAGCCTGGTCCCCCGGCCCCTGCTCGATGAGCACCGACTTCAAGCACCTCGTGGTCCGGTTCACCACAGACGAGGGACTGTGGCACCGCGGCGCCCTGGTCCCGGGGGGGCCACAGGCAAGTCATCCCGTTCTGCCCGGCAGGCCCGGGGAGGTGGAGAAAGCCGGGCGAGGTAGGCCTGGGCCCCGCCCGGGCGGCGAGGACCGCCGAGCCCAGGTACCGACGACGAGGCACCAAGTCACACTGCGCCCGGCCCCAGGTCCCTCAATGAGGGCGCTTGCCCGGCCTCGGGGGTAGAGGGCTCTTTATCCCCCGGCTCGCCATCGGGTAGGCCAGAAAGAGTTCCCTCGGCGACGGAGCGTCGCAAGCAGGCGATGGCGGCGCGACGGTCGGCGCTCGCAATGCCGAAGGAGGGCGGGACGAGGTCGCCCGCTGTAGAAGCCCTGCTGCGCTCAGGCCAAAATAGAGCTCGACAACCGAAGCCTTTGGCTGTACACTCGCTATCGGTTTCAGAAGTACGTCCATAGGAGAACGAGTTCAAATGGTCACTCTCTTGACGAGCACGACGAGAGGAAGGCAGCCACAGGCTGCCACCTTGGCGCGCTCGTTACGGACCGCCGGGTGGCAAGTTTCCCTGGGCTCAGAAACCTTGGTGCCGTGCCGTCATGAGTTCATCGGGCGCAATCTCGGTATAACCAAGGGCCTGGATAGCCAGTACGTCCCCGCCGGAGGCTCCTCATAGATCTAAGCTGACCAGCCAAGATCTGCCGAGGAGCCGCCCAGAAGGGCGGCTCTTTTGGTTTCTCGACACAGAAATACCGAACAACAAGGAAGGAGGTGCCTGACATAGGACCAAGCCAAGTCGATGGGTTTAGACATAAACCCGCGACAGACCTAGACGTCCCGATCGTGAAGACTGTTGAGCCAGAACGGTCTTGTTCAACAACGCTCATCTGCATGAGCCTGTTCGGTCGCGACGGCATATCCGATAGGAACTGGGGAGCAGCACGGAGGTCACATGCAGCCGTGCCCCAACGAGTCCGTCCTGTCGGCGTTTATCACCACGCACAGGAGCGGCCAGTATGCCAACTGGCCTTCTCCTTCTTCACTGATTTCTCTTAGGGCGATAGCTCAATTGGTAGAGCAGCGGTCTCCAAAACCGCAGGTTGGGGGTTCGAGGCCCTCTCGCCCTGCTCAGCACTACTACACGGGTCAATGGCAAAGCGGTAGCGCCGCCTGGTAGCGCGTCAGCTTTGGGAGGTGGATGTCGCGGGTTCGAATCTGGCCAACCCGGCTCTTCTCACATCTTGCGTCTTTAGCTCAATTGGCTAGAGCAACGGCCTCTTAAGCCGAAGGTTCTGGGTTCAAGCCCCAGAAGACGCACTGTCCGGTGGTCCTTTTCACCGGCCGTGACCTCGTAGCGCAGCCTGGTCAGCGCGCCGGCCCGTCAAGCCGGATGACGCGGCCCGAATCCCGTCGAGGTCGCTTGGTGTCCCTTTCAGCTTACCTGCCGGCGTAGCTCAACGGACAAGAGCACCAGACTTCGGATCTGGGGGTTGGGGGTTCAAATCCCTTCGCCGGTACTAACTTTCTTGCCCGTGTAGCTCTGTGGAAGAGCACATCCTCGGTAAGGATGAGGTCGTGGGGCCAGTACCCACCGCGGGCTCGTTGGTCATACCCGGGTAGCTCAATTGGACTGGTCCGTGGGTTCAAATCCCATCCTCTCCGCCCTTGGAAGGATGCCAGAGCCTGGTCAAATGGGCCCGCTTCGAAGGCGGTGCGGGGACAACCCCACGGGAGTTCGAACCTCCCTCCTTCCGCTGCAACACCATGGAGTGTGAACCAGACAGGCGTGCTCGGTCCCCGTTGGAAGCGGGTGGGTGGCCTAACGGCCCTGAGGGTCAGGTCCTCCGCACTCCGCCATGCCCTCGTCGTCTAATTGGCCAAGGACGCCTGCCCTTCAAGCAGGTAATTGCCGGTTCAAGTCCGGTACGTGGTACGCAGTAACACCCGTTCCGGGGTAGCTCAACCGGTGGAGCAGGCGGCCGTTAATCGCAAGGCCGAGAGTTCGACCCTCTCCCTCGGAGCAATTAACCCCATCAGCCACTGACAGCCACGGACAGAAAGGAGGCACCCGGTGGCCCACGCACTGCTGTTGAACGCAACCTATGAGCCGATCCGGCTCGTCCCTATCCGCCGGGCCGTCCTCATGGTCCTCTCTCAGCGGGCCGAGGTCGTCGAGGAGTCCGGGGAGGTCTTCCGCTCCGAGAAGAAGACCGTCCCGGTGCCTTCGGTCATCCGCCTCGTCCGCATTGTCCGCATCCCCTACCAGGCCAAGGTCAAGCTCTCCCGTAAGGCCCTGGCCGCCAGGGACAAGGGGCTGTGCGGTTACTGCGGCAAGCCCGGCCAGAACATCGACCACATCGTGCCCCGCTCCCGAGGTGGCAAGAACGAGTGGACGAACGTGGTCTGGGCCTGCATGGGCTGTAACGACCGCAAGGCAGACAAGCTCCTCTCGGAGGTTCGCATGACCCTCCGGGTAAAGCCCTACGCCCCCAAGGGTAAGGCGTGGCTCATCGTCGCCGTCGGCACGATCGAGCCCGAGTGGGAGCCCTACCTGGCCGTGACCGGTGCGGTAGGGTAACGACCGCACCGGTCGTCTCGGCTGGGTAGCTCAGTTGGTAGAGCGCCCGCGTCATAAGCGAGAGTGCGCCGGTTCAAATCCGGCCCTAGCCACTTGTCCGTTCCGCAGGTCCTGCTCTGCGGTCAGTTCGTTCATGGGCGTGTGGCGTAATCGGCAGCCGCGCCGGGCCTAAACCCCGGTCCCTTCCAAGGGGTGAGGGTTCGACGCCCTCCATGCCCACCCTCCATCCACCCACGGCTCCTTAGCTCAGTTGGCGAGAGCGCCGGCCTGAAAACCCGGAGGTCGTCCGTTCGACCCGGACAGGGACCACCATGCGCGTCTGGCTCCTCAGGTTGAAGGCACGGCGCTGATAACGCTGACTAGCGAGGTTCGAGTCCTCGGGCGCGCACCATTTGTCGGTTTGGGGGCGAAGCCAACCGGTGAAGGCAAGACGCTTATACCGTCCAATAAGGGAGTTCGATTCTCCTCGTCCCCACCAATGGCCGTTTAGCTCAGTCGGCGGAGCGCCGGTATGACAGGCGCCCCTTACCGCACAGCCATAGGGCATTGGCCCACTCGACGACATCATCGGGCTTATCATGACCGCCACCGGCTTCGAGCACCCCAACGGTCACAGTGACGAGGTGACCGGGGTTGGTCGGGTGTTCGAGCCGCAACGGTTCGATGTCGCGGCCTACGGGCACAGCTGTGGTCACTCGCCCTCGTAGCTCAGTTGAAAGAGCGCCGCTCTTGTAAAGCGGAAGTCGCCGGTTCGACCCCGGCCAGGGGCACGGTGGTCGTAGCTCAGACGGCAAGAGCACCAGGCCGTGAACCTGGAGGCCGCGGGTTCGAGCCCCGTCGACCACCCCATTTGGCACCTCGGGGGCGCCCCCGCTCGGGGATAGTTCAATTGGCAGAACGCGAGGCTTTGGACCTCGATGCTGGGAGTTCGACCCTTCCTCCCCGAACTACCTCATTGAAGCCGTTCAACGGGCGAAATGAACCTGAGAAAAGAACCAAAAGGATGGTTCGTTGCCCCGACATGTCGGTCCGATGCGAAGGGGTGAGTTCCTTCCTCCACTACGTTGTACCCGCGGGTGAGGACGCCCGCTGAAAGCCGACCGGGTCAGCGTCGGCACCGGCCTCGCCCCAGCCAGTTCACGGACCAATTTCAAGGGTGGTCGTCGCACAAACGGCCCCACGAGCACACCACGCTGGCGAGAGGGGCCGGCTCGCTCGGCCACGATGTCTCTGGCCAGACAACTACAGAAAGGAAGGGGTGACATGCCCACCATCATCAACGACAAGCTCATCTCCTGCAGTGAGCCATAGTACGCGTTGGTGATCAATAGGAAGTACCGGTGCGCCAGAGGGGGGTTATCGTCACAGCCGCCTGGCAGAGTTGTTGCTAGTGCCGAGCGCTGTTTTTCGTCCTGATGACCTCGACAACACAACTCACATCGGGTGCTGGCCTTCGCCCGGGACCGGGGCCAAGCCGTGAGCCATCGGGGCCAGCGCCTACGACAAGTACCTGAACCGTTCGTCGCCGACGTAATCGAACTGGTTGACCCCTCCCCCCGCGACGAGCGCCAGTCGGCGTTGTTCGGCTACCTGCTCGACCGTCGCCACCACGACGACGGCGTCGCCGATGCCGGGGTGCTCCCGGTACTGGCGGCCGCAGCCGGGCTGGAGGCCGTGCCCGTAGCGGAGCGCCGCGATGTGCTACGCGCCCGTGGCCCGGCGGTGCTCTCAGACGCTGGTTTCTCGTGGGAGCACCTTGCGGGCTGGCTCCCGGGCGGCATGGACGCCGAGGCCTGGGAGATGGCAGTCCCGTCCATGGGCGTGTTGGCCTTGGTGCGCAACCTGGCCAACTTCGACCAGGCTGGCATCTCCGAAGCGGCTGTTGACACGGTGATCGCCAAGGTCACCGACCCATCCGAGGTGGCCAGGGCACGCCTTTTCCCCTACCAGGTGTGGGCGGCATACAAGAACGCGCCGTCGGACAACTGGGCACGGGCGCTGGGCAGCACCCTCGACTTGACCCTCGCCAACATCCCGGCGCTGGACGGCACTCTGGTCGTCATCGACACGTCCGGCTCCATGCAGGGCGCGGTGCCGGGGCGCTCGAAGATGGCACGGGTCGAAGTGGCCGCAGTGATGGCCATGGCCACCGCCAACCGCGCCAAAGACGTGGACGTCGTCATTTACGGCCAGAGCAACGCTTTGGTCCAGGGCCTCGATGGCATGTCGGTGCTGGGCGGCGTGGCCAAGGTGGTCGCGTCGGTCGGCTCTGTCGGCCACGCCACCTTCGGCCATACCGCCATCGCCCGCTGGTTCGACCCCAAGCGGCACCAGCGAGCGGTCATATTCACCGACGACCAGCAGCACGACTCGGGCCAAGTCAACTTGGGCCATGTGCCGATGGTCTATACCTTCAACTTGGCTGGCTACCGCCCGTCGGCGCTCCCTGCCGGCGAACGGGGCCGCTACACGCTGGGCGGCTTCACCGACGCCACCTTCACTGCCATGACGGTGCTAGAGGGTGGACGGGAGGCCGACTGGCCCTTCTGACGGACGAGCGGGGGGCCTACCATCCGCTCGCCCGTTCAATCGTCACTCGGACAGCCAATCGCGAGACGACTAGCGTTGGGGACCGTGACAACGGGTCCCAGAGACGTTTCCTGTTGTGAGGACAGGAGGCCAGAGTTTCTGGATGCTTCCACTTATCTTCCCTTAGCCACCGCCACGGAGGGCGCCGGGCAGGGCGCTTCCAGAAACCTACGGGGCGATGCGATGGCATGAAAGAGCTGGTAGACGGCAAATGTGACAACTACGGGGAGTAGCGCAGTTGGTAGCGCACCTGCTTTGGGAGCAGGAGGCCGGGGGTTCAAGTCCCCCCTCCCCGACGCAAAAAAGCCGTCGCCAACCTCCGGACCGCTCGGCCGACCTCGACCGCTCACGGCAACAGCTGGGGGCCATAGAACAGGACCGAGCCGACCCGTACGCCGGTGACGGGCGCTGGGCCGGCACTCCGGCCGGTGATGCCGCCACTGCCCTGCGCCGGGCGGCGGCCGAGCACCAGCACGCCTCCGAGCTCGCGAACGGCGGCGACCTCAGCGTGTGGGCAAGGCACAAGGCCCGCCACCGCTTAAGCGACGCCAGCGCCCGCTTCGAGGCGGCTGTGGAGGTCTGGGAGCGCACCGGGCGGCCTGAGGCCGATGGGCTCGAGGCGTACGGGGGACGTCTCGTCGTTGAAGTCGAGCAACTTCACCAGGCCCAACAAGCGCGGCAGGCCTTCCTGGTGCGGCACCCCGAGGTCCCTTACCGGATGGCCGAGCTCGACCGTGCCATGGCTGACCTGGTTGGCCAGCACCAGGCGTCGAGAGCTGCGGCGATTGCCAGGCCGCTGAGCGTGAGATTGGGACGCTCGCATGCATGCCTGGACCTCAGGATCAGCCTGACCTAATTTAGTTGTTGTGATATAATAGTTGTTTATAGCAACGGTTAGCTCCCTATCTCGTCCCGATCGTGACGCGCGGTGCCGTTCCGTGGTTCTGGCCACATGTTGTCTGGCCGTGTTCATGGCGGGCCTCGACGTTACGATCGTCAATGTCGCCTTGCCGTCGGTCCAGCACGCACTGCACGCGTCGGTAAGGGGCCTGCAGTGGACCATCGATGCGTACACCCTTGTTATTGCTTGCTTTCTCATGCTGTCGGGCTCGCTCGCGGACCGCTTCGGCCGCCGCCGGGTCTTTCAGATCGGGCTGGGGACGTTCTCGCTGGGGTCGTTGGCCTGCAGCCTGGCTCCGTCGCTCGGGTGCCTGATCGCCTTTCGCGGGCTGCAGGCCATCGGCGGCTCGATGCTCAACCCAGTGGCGATGTCGATCATCGCCAATACGTTCACCGACAAAGCCGGGCGCGCCAGGGCGATCGGGATGTGGGGATCGGTCGCCGGGCTCAGCCTGGCCAGCGGCCCAGTGCTCGGTGGCCTGCTGGTCAG
>PMWT01000093.1 GCA_003166025.1 Acidimicrobiaceae bacterium
GACGAACAGGACCTTGCGGGCCACCCGTCGATAGCCTTGGAGAACCCGGCGCCGAGCACGACGACGAGATCTCCGCCACTGGTGTCATTGCCCGCGAGGCGTTCGGTGAGCGCCATGCCTGAGACGATAGACCCCGCCCGGTTCGTCAGCGCGGCTGCCCACACGCCGCTCCTTGAAGCCCCTACACGCCTGAGCTACTTACCATAATGCATACAATGGTCAGCAGCTCAGACGTGCCGTTGCAACCACTGGCAGGGGTGCGGGCAGAGCCACACCGCTCTCTGGAATGTCCTAGGGGGGGGCTTGCGCGACCTCCTGGCGGACGGTCCAATCCGTCTAGTGCGACCTTGACTTGCCCATCAAGACCGCACTAGACTATACTTGTGAAGCGTGGAGAGGCGATCCGCAGGATCAGCCGGGAAGCCAAGCGCCAGGGTGTCAGGTGGCAGCTGGACCGCCAAGGCGCCAACCACGAGGTCTACCGGCTTGGTCAGACCATGGTCCCGGTGCCGCGCCACGGGGAGCTCGACGACCGGTTTGTCGAAAAGCTCTGGAAGGAATGCGAACCTGAGCTCGGTGAAAGTTGGTGGCGTTGATGGCGACCTACGAAGCGACTGTGACCCGCGGGGAGCGGTACTGGGTCATCTATGTGCCGGCGATCGACCGGTACACCCAAGCTCGGCACTTGCGCGAGCTGGAGGCGATGACTGCCGACTTGATCGAAGTTATGACCGGGGCACGCCCTGAGGAGATCCGCTACGACATCCAGCTCCCGGACGATGTCGTCAAGCACCTGGAGTCCGCTGAACGCCTGCGGGCTATGGCTACCGCAGCACAATCGGACGCCGCGGCGGAAGTTCGGGCTGCGGCTAGGACGCTGCACAGCGCCGGGGTGCCCCTGCGTGACGTAGGCCGGGTCCTCGGTGTGTCGTACCAACGGGCGCACCAGCTCGCCCAGTCAGCTTAGGGGTGCCTCCAGGCGGCTGAGTGATGCATAAGGGTCATTATGCATCACTTATGCTAGCCTCCCGTCCGCGTCCTGCCTTCGCCGACGAGTTCAAGGCAACGTTCGTCGATCATTGCCTGTGGGGTGAAGGCTCGGTGGCAGGCAGACCGCGACTGAAGCGGCCTTCCGGTTGTCAGTCCAACAGGCTGGGATCGCGGCCGAGCCAGTTCCGGTCCCCGGAAAGCAGCGAAGGACGCTCGTGGCTTTAGCCGCCCTAGCTGTGGCTAGAAAGGAACCCCACCAAGTCTGCGCTGAACCGGTCCGCCTCCTCTATGTAGGGGAAACGGCCGCTTTCTTCGTACAAGAACAGCTCAGCACTGGAGACCCGCTCAGCTATAAGGCGTGACTGTTCCGTGGGCTGGATCCAATCGTGTATGCCGCTGGCAACAAAGGTTGGCGCAGTTATCTCGCCGAGCCGCTCTTCCACGTCATAGTGGGGAAGGTCGTGTCGTAGCATCTCTTGTGCCGTCTTGACGTTCCCGCGCACGCGGCCAATGACCTCTTCTACCAGCTGTGCGCTCGGCGTAACGAAATAGAGCGGCAACATGGTCGACCACCACCGCAGATACTCCTCATCGGTTGACACGGAACCGTCGAGCAGGGTCGGTCCCAGCGTCACCTGTTCGGGTGTTCCTTTCGTAGCCAGGATTTCCTGCGAACGTGCCCAGAAGCGGTGCGACGGTGAAGTACCGATGAGGAGCAACTGAGCAACCGAGGCAGGGTATCGCAGAGCGTAGGTCAGGGCCACAAACCCGCCGTAAGAGGCGCCGAGCACGGCGATGCGGCCCAGCCCAAGGTGGGTGCGAAGGGCTTCGACGTCGTCGGCGATCTGCTCCATCCGGTATGTGCCCAAGGACGCCTCCGACGACCGGCCCGTCCCTCTGTGGTCGAGGTAGATGACCTGGGCCACGTTCGCGAGCGGAGACAACCATGGCTTGAGAGTCGTGTGGTCGAGGGCCGGCCCTCCGTGAATGGCCACGACCGTTGGCCTCTCGACCGTAGTGGGGCCCTCCACGGCAAGCCCGACGCCCTCAACGTCAAAGTAAAGCTCAACGCCGTTGACCTTAATGAACATTCTAATCTCCCCTTTCTTTTTCGGCCAAAGTCAAGACACCACGGGCGTTGAGCTCCTCGCACAGCTCGCCCCAGGCCTTAAGCGGCGGGAGCTGCCTCTGCCGCGCCCGCTCGTGTAGCAGCCGCCAGGCCCAGCCCCGCAAGCCCTCGGGCACCCGCTGGAGCTCCCGCACCACCAAGTCAGCCTCGCCGGGAGGCCAGGTCCGCTCGTAGCCTCGCCGGGCTAGCCCCAGGTCGAACAATTCCTCGGGCCCGGCGCCAAGCTTCTGCCGATGGCCTCGCGTCGCCGCGTCGTCAAACCCGCCAGCGCTCTCCTGGGTGAGCACCACGCCGTACGTTTCCAATGCGACGGACGGGCTCAGAAGGCCCGACCGGACATCGGCCAGGACCAGCTCGGGCGGGCGGTCCCCGGGCCAGCCATACCCACCTCCGCCCGTCGCCTCGAGGCGTATTGAGTCACCCGGCTCCAGGTGCAAGACGTCGATGGCTCTGGAGAGCTCGACAAAACCGTTGCCATGGCGCGCCAGGTAAGCCTGGGTCCGGCCAGCGGCGCCGCCGCCGCTGCGGCCCCACGGTTCGAACCGGCATCGCTCCATGCCTCGAGCCGTCACAATTGTTTTCGGGGCCAAAGCACGGAACTGGAGGCAGACGCCCCACCCGCCGCGGTACCGGCCGTGACCGCACGATCCCGGCAGGAGCTCGTACCTCTCGATGAGGACCGACGTATGTTCTTCAACGCTCTCGACGGGCGTGTTGCGTAGGTAACCACAGGCCGAATCGTTGGCAGCCACGCCATCGGCCCCAGCGGTCGCCCCCCCACCCCCGTTGAGGGGCTCGATCACTGTTACGGATCTGGCCCCGCTGAACGGGTCGGCGACCGACATCATTACCATGGCCGCCTGGCCGGCGCCTGCAGCCGGGACTCGGTCGGGTACGGCTTGGGCCAGCGCTCCTAGCACGACATTGTAGAGGCGGATCACGGTGGCGTAGCGCACGCCGACGGCGGCCGGGTAGCGCGGGTTGAGGATCGTTCCTTCCGGGGCCACCACACTGAACGGGCGGACGAGCCCGCCCGTCAGGGGGATGCTCGGGTCTTCACTGAGCGTGAAATTGATGAGACCCTGTAAGAGGAAGGGGTGGCGCGGTCCATAGGCGGGAAGGTTGAAGGCGGCGTCCACTTGCGGGTCGGTGCCCGAGTAATCGGCCACGACCGTGTCACCACGGACTCGCAATGTGACGGCCAGCCGTACCGGGGTTCCAGAGGTGTCGTCATCGAGGTAGTCAGCAAAGCTGTAGTCGCCGTCAGGTATCGACTCGACAGTGGCGCGCGCCCGGCGTTCGCTCCAGTCAAGCATCATGGCCATCCCGGCCCGGACGCCGGCCAAGCCGAAGCGGTCGATGAGCTCGCTGACGCGCCGCTCGGCCGTGCCGAGGGCGGCGATCATGGCCTGGAAGTCACCCCAATTGTGCTCAGGCGTCCGTGTGTTGGCCAGGATGAGCTCAAGCAGCGCTTCATCGAGCTGCCCGCTTTGATAGAGTTTGCGGGGCGGGATCCGCAGCCCTTCCTGTTGGATATCGAAGGCCCGAGGCGAAATGCTGGCTGGCACCAAGCCCCCTATGTCGGAAACATTGATAAAGGCCCAGGCATAACAAATGAGCTTGTCGCCCGCGAACAGGGGCCGGAAGAAATGCACGTCGGGAAGATGTGTGGCCAGGCCTCGGGTGCCGTAGGGGTCGTTGGTGATGACAACGTCGCCCGGAGCGAGAGGCCCGGCGGCGGTAATGGCCGTGCTCATGTCTAGGCCGACGAAACTTGACACGCCTAGGTCCCGTGGGTACGCGAAGAACTCACCCGAAGGGGTCGCTAAACCGGTAGCGAAGTCAGCAGACTCTTTGATGAACGTGGTGTACGCGGTCCGCTCGAGTGCTGCATCGAGGGCCAGCCGCTCGTGTCGTTCATCGAAGCAGTTGGCTCGGCGATCCCAGTGCGCATCAGCCACGACGGCCCCGGACCTGCCTTCGCCGCACCGAAGCCTGTCGTTCTCGCTCCCGGGGCGAAAGCAGGCTTCGTGATCACGTCGGCAGACAACATGGGCCCGAAGTTCGCTTGCCGGACCGCCGCCGAGCTGAAGGTCACTCTGCCCCGGGTGGGCGGCACCACCACCGTGCTGACGGCGAACGGCCCAAGCGACTACCTGCTCTGCGCCGTGCCGCCAGCCATCGCGCTCGTGAACGTCTCGTCGCTCGTGACCGGGCACGAGGCCGACCTCTACGCGCCGGCGTCGACCGTCCGGTCGGCACCACCCGGCTCTGGGCCCGCGGCCACGGCGACAGAGGTGGCGCGCTTTGTCGCACGCGCCGCCTCCGGCTTCGACGGTCCGGTGCAGCTGAGCTACGCGGCCCGCACGAGCGTCGGCAGCGTACCAACCACGCTGGACGCCGCGATCGCGTCAGCGACGAGCTGGGCGTACGAGGCATCGCCATCGATCTTCTCTGTGCGCTCCTCGGGCGCCTCCGCCGCCGTCTTCATGAACCCTACGAACGAGCCCCCGGGCCTTTACTCATGCGTCCGCTCGGCCTCCCGCTCCGCGTGGACGTGCCGCAGCGACGCGAGCGTGGCGATGGGTGGCCGCGCGGAGCTGCTCGGTCCAAGTCCGCAGGTGGCGCTGCTCGACGGCCTTCGCAACGCCGTGAAGGTGTACGCAAACCCGGTCGCCCTGGGGGGTCACGTCGCTGCGGAGGCGCCCCACCTCCTCGATCAAGGAACCGGCGCCGACGCGCAGTTCTGCCTGCTGTATGGGCTGGTCGGCAGCCCCGTCGCGTTCGTGTGCTTGGGCACCGGCGGCGTCATCGCTCGCTATAACATCCCCCAAGCGGTGACGAGCAGCAGCTACGTGACCGCCGTGCTGACGAGTGAAGCGCGATCTCTCCTTTCATCGGCCCTCACGGTGCCCGCGCCATTGCCCGGGGTCGCAAGTAGGCCCATCGTTGCCGCCCCGGCCACGCCAGCCCAGGTGGCGGCCTTCATGGCCACAGCGGAGAAGGTCGACGCGAAGACGTTTTCCGCGACCTACGAGGTGGGTGTGCCCGACGGTAGGGGTAGGGCCTCGCGTTCCGTGGTCCAACTTGCCCAACACACCAGTGCTGTTTACATGTACCGGGAAACCCCGCCCTTTGGCATGGTGCTGGGCCCGGGCCACGGGGCCATCATCAGCTACGAGGTCTGGGATGTCGCCGGTGCCCAGCGCAACGTCGCTCATTTCACCAACGTCGTGCCCGGCTACTACAGCTGCACGCTCGCCGTGAACGCGCCCCATTGGGCGTGCCAAGGGCCCTACGGCGGCATTGGCATGGGCACGACCTTCGAGCTGACCGGGCCGTACCCTCCCAATGAGCTGTTGTTGGGCCTTTCCAACGCTGTGGCTACCTATTCGGGCCACAAGCCGGCATACCTGTTCGGCCGGCGGTGGGAGAACGGCCAGCTCAGGTGCCTCGGCTTCGGCCAACGGGCACACCTCGTCGGGCAAGCCTGCCTGGGGCCCGGCGACCTGATCGCTTATTACAACGTTCCTACCGCGGTCAGCTACCAGTCCTACTCAGTCGCTACGTTGACCGCGTACTCCGCTGAGGTCCCAGACCGCCGGTTGGACTTGCCGTCGAAACCTGCAGTCCCGCAGCTGTGACCCTTCCGGGCCCGCTCCGCCGCCACTGCACGGTGGCGCGGGCCCACCTGTCGGCCGCACATTCTGTCGCGCCACTCGGACGCCCTGGTCAACGCCGTAGTCGTCGATACGCGTCGATTCCTCTTGAAACTTCAGTATTTCTCGGCCACGCATACCGGATATTCAGGAACGACGTACTTGGTCGTGAATTGCGCACACGACGTCCTGGAAAACGGGCTACTTCGACGTTGCGCCGATCGGTGGCCCGTCCGGGTTGGGCGCACTCAGACGGGCGCGAATGTCGTCCGCCACGCGGTCGGCTGCGGCTACGCATGCAGGTGACACGTCATCGAGGATCATGAAGTTGTGAACGAGCCCCGCTTCGCGACGGGCCTCGACCTCCACGCCGGCGTGGCTCGGCCCGGTCTACGACCGCCTGCGCCAGTTCGGCACCGACGAGCCCGCCGCGGCCCGCACCATGGAGGTCCTGACCGGCCGACCCAGCCCCGCTCGTGAGGACAGTTACCGCCAGCGCCGCAAAGAGATGCTCCTCGCGCTACTCGACCAGTACAGCGACGGTGTCGACAAGGCCGTACCGGCCTGAACCCGAGAGGAGGCCGGCTAAGGATCGGCCGTGCTGACCGAGGGTTCGCCCGGCGGGATTATTGGCTCTTCACAGATGACGGTGTAGCGCTGGGCGTCGGCGTGCAATCGTCAGAGGAACGTGACGCGGGTCGCTTCCTGCTTGCCTTGGGCGAAACCGGCACGGGCGGCGGGGATGCGGGTCGCGGGATCCATCTGGTTCGTGCCCATTGCGGTTCGGGAACCGGCGTCCGGCGTGATCACCTCGACGCGGCTGCCCTGCTTGCGCAGGTCCTCGACCTGGCTTCCCAGGTCCGCGCCCGGTAGTCTGCGCAGGCCCTCGAACTGGCCTTCCGGGGGTGGCCCGCTCCGTCCGCCCAACGGCGAGAGCACCACGACGTGCGCATAGCCCGAGGCAAGGTCGGCGTTGTCGAGGGAGCGCACGCCGCCGTCGATGTAGCGAGTGCCGTTGATGCTGACGGTGGGGACCAGACCGGGCAGCGCGCAGCTCGCGGTGACCGCGTCCACCAGCTCGACGCCAGAACCGCGGTCGAACGCAGCCAACTCGCCGGTATGCGCGTTGACGGCCACCACGATCATCGGCCTTTCCGGCCATTCAGGGCGAGGCAACCGGGCGGCGACCATTGCGCGCCGCTGTCCCGCCCCCGGTCCGAGTATGGAGTCGCTCTCCAACCCGAACGCGCCCATCGCACGTTGTAGATCGGCTGCCGAGGTAGCGGCGGCGCCGATGGCCCCCATCCGCTCGAACACCATCGCCATCGGCAGGGACGGCGGCCGTTCCCGGTTCTGTCCGACCGGTTGAACCGGCGGGGACAGCACCGAGGCCAACAGTTCGGCCGGCGGTATACCGCTGCGCACCTGCGCTGCCGCGGTGGCACCGGCCGAGGTGCCGACCACCAAATCGGCGGCCTCTGTCATATCGAGACCAGCTTCGGCCAGGCCTGCGATGATACCGATCTCCCACGCATTTCCGGCAGCCCCACCACCACCGAGAACCAGAGCAACGTTGTGAACCATCTGCACACTATGTCAGCCCGTGGAAACTCCTGTCCATCGAAATACCACAGGGGCAGATAGCGAGGCTGGAGTTCAGCGACTTTTTTTCAGAACGGCTCCACGACATACCGAGCGCGGTCCCGGGGCGCACAACACGCGGAAGCTGACGCTAATCAGGTCGTCAAAAACTGCCCAATGGCATCCGCCGCCGCCGTTTGCATCGACTCCAGCGCGTGGGTATAGCGGTCCAGCGTGGACTGCGTGGAGGCATGACCGTGGCGTTCGTTCACCACTTTGGGGTGCACCCCGGCAAGCAGGGCGACTGTCGCCGCAGTATCCCGAAGGTCATGAAGGGTAATTTCCGGCAACCCCGCTCGACGCTGCAGCGAGTGGAGGTAACGCGTCAATTGAGCCCGCTGGTCAGGGTCACCAAATTCGTCCACAACGACATACTCGGAGACCGTCAGCTCACCGGTCTTTTCGGCTTCCCCCGCCATGGCCTCACAATGATCGCGGAGAATATCACCCGTCCTGCTGTCGAGGGTCAGCACCCTCCTGCTCGATTTTGTCTTGGGATCGGGCCTGGACGTTCGTCCCCCTCCCCCGGGCTCGTCCCCGGTGGACTTCGGCGGTTTTCGGTACGGTCCTCTGGGGAAGGTCGAGGCCCTGTTCGGGCCCAGCTGGGGGGGAAACGGCACCACAGGTCGAAGAGACCTCTGACGGCGGTGCGCACTGGTCGTTGGGCACCCTGGCCTGTCCCGAAGTCGGTCCCTGCATAGCACTGGGGGCGGCCAACGTGACCGGCCGCGACAGGGCCATGGTTTATCGGTCCCTGCTCCGCTTCACCGACGGGGGCGGGCGCTGGGGGCCCCCGTCCTGGCGGCGGCCGGTGCCCTCCCAACCTGCACCGGTACTTCCTATTGATCACCAACGCGTACTATGGCTCACTGCTCGGGGAGCAGTTGCGAACCCCCCGGGCCAGCCGCGAGAGGTCCCTCTTGGTCGGACCGCCGGCCGCCGCCCAACTGAGGGGGGACACGGCCGAGGCCGCCCCGCTGATCACCCCGGCGATGCTCCGGCTCGGCATCGCGACCGGCCACGAAGGCGATGACCAGCCTGCATGCCGATTGGGAGGCGCGCCTCACGCTCAGGTCCTAGCGCGGCTCCTGGGCACACAGCTAGACGGCGGCGTGGCGGCCGCGGACGGGTATGACCNNGTTGCTCGCACGCTCGCGGCGCGGCGCAGGTCCGCGGCCCGCTCGGCTGCCACCTCCTGCAAGATCCATGGATTCATAGCCATATCCAAATACTATGATTCCCTGCGGCTTAGTGCAAGAGAATAATGTGATATAGTCATCTGGCTATGCCACTCTTCTACGGGGACGCCTCCGGCCCGCCCGGGATATCCGTCCACGGTTCGGTGGCCGTCGAGCTCGAATGGGCGCTGGCGTCGGCTTGGCGGCTCGAGTTCCAGCGCGACCACCCAAGCCTCGCCCGCCTCTATTCCGGCTCGCCCTCCCTGGCCGAACGGGTAATGGAGTTCTGGCCTAAGGACGCGGTGACCAGCTGCGGCGGGTCAATCGAGCTCATCGCCCTCGCCCACCACGTGGGCCTGCTGGCGTGCACGGAACCGGCCCAGCTCTTGGCCAATCTCGACAAGGCGTGCTCCGATGCTCCGCTAGACCTCCCCTTGCGGTCCGAGACTGAAGCCGACCAGGCCGCCCTCCGGAACCGTCTGGCGCGCCTCCGGGGCTCGGCCAAGCTGCGGTCCAGCTACGTGCACTTGGTCACCGACGTCTGGAGCGGGCTCGTAGCCGACTGGGAAGGTTATGGGCGAGCCGAGGTGGAGGGCGCCGTGACCCGGGCACGTCAGCGCATGTCACGGAGCCAGGCGTGGCGGGAGGTCGCCGGGCCGGGCCTGTGCACCAACCACGACGACCTGCTCAACGAACTGGTTGGCCAACTAGGCCCCCAGGGCTCGATCTCGATCGTGCCCGCCTACTTCGCCCATCTGGGCATGGTCGCCGACCTGCCCGGCACCATGGTCATAGGGATAAGGGCCCCAGATCTACGCTCCGGCGCAAGAGGCCAAACCGAAGGGCTTGCTCGTAACCTGAAGGCCCTCTCCGACGCAACGCGCCTGGCCATGGTCCGCTCTCTTCACTCGTCCCCAATGACCGTTACCGAGCTGGCGACGGCGTTCTCATTGGCTCAACCCACGGTGAGCAACCATGTCCGCGTACTACGCGATGCGGGGATCGTGAGGCACCGGCCAGAAGGCGGGCAAAGGAAGTTGGAGCTGGACACGGAGGCGCTGAGGGACATCCTGGGACGATTGGGCCAGGTTTTCGGCCCTGCCGCCGCTGAGCCGCTGCACTAATTTTCGCGCCACGGCTAGCCCCGGAATTGAACCCCGCGCTCGGGCGACGGGTAGGGCAGCGAAGATATGCGCTGTTGGTGCCGCGTCTATGGCGGGCGCGAACCCGTCGTACTGCGCTCATTCTCCTCATAGGACAAGCATTCTTGGCCGAGCGCATTATGGTCGTCCTGTACTCGTCAAGAATGGGGGTATGTCGACCCCGAGGCAACAAGCGATCGGCACGATTGGCAGGTGGCGGGTGGTGGAGATGGAGCTCTGGGACCGCGACGTCCTCGACTTGGTCAAGCCCGCCTTTATCGAGATCGGCAAGGAGGGGGGCCTCGGCTTCATCGCCGTCGAGGCGGGCACGTTGAAGGCACGCATCGACACGCCCGCCGCCTGCGGGCCGAGCCTCCAAGCTTCCAGCAGGCCGTATATCTCAGCGACACAGCTGGAGATATACTAGGCATATGAGCAAACGGCTGGTCGACATCGACGACGAACTGCTCGAGGAGGCGTCGGTCGTCCTCGGGGCAGCGACTATGAAAGAGGCAGTGAACCGCTCGCTGGAGTCGGTTGTGCTGGCGGCTCGCCGTCGCCGTCACGGTGAGCGCCTGGAGACCATGGAGGGGCTTGACCTAGACAACCCAGAGATCATGGCCGGGGCCTGGCGCTGAACGCACGGTACTTGGCTGACAAGAGCGCCCTCGCTCGTTTCCCATTACCGGCCGTCAGGGCGAGGCTTCGGCCCTTGATGGACGAGGGGCTGATCGCTACTTGCGCCATTGTCGACCTGGAGGTGCTCTACAGCGCCCGGAGCCTGGCTGACTACGAGGCGGTGCTTGAGGAACGCCGGAGCTTCGCCTCGGTGCGCATAACGCCTGAGGTGATGGCCATGGCCATCGACCTACAACACGCCCTTGCCCGACGTGGCCAGCACCGAACCCCGATCCCTGACCTCGTGATCTCCGCCGCGGCCAAGCATGTCGGGCTGGTTGTGCTCCACTACGACGCCGACTTCGAGCGCATCGCCCGAGCGGGCGGTGCCGATCATGACTGGGTAGTCCCGCAGGGCTCCGCATGAGGTAAGGCGCCGTTATGCCCGGACGTTTGCGGACAGGCTCGAGATGTTGCCGTCGCATCGGCTAGGGACCGAGCGCTAGTCCCGTCGCTATGCGTCGATTCCTCTTGGAACTTCAGCCTTTTTCGGCGACGCATAATGGCAAGTCTGGCGCGCGTTCTCTCTGTGAGCGAGCCGGGCACCCGAAAACGTCCGGCCGGGAGCCGCTCCAGCAGACAAGATCGGGGGATGAGCGTAGTCCCCCCGAAGCTTCAGCCTGGGTCGTCGGTCCGGGTCATCGCCCCGTCACGGTCGATGGCGATAATCAGTACGAAGGTGCGCGAACTGGCCAGCCAGCGGCTCATGGCGCTCGGCCTCGAGGTCAGCACGTTTTGCCGGGTCACTATTGCACGTTATTGCACGGCGGGGCGGCTGGATATCTGCAGTAGTTCAGATATCATGGTGGCATAGCCATAACCGAGGTGCCCTACTCGTCTTTCCTGCGAGGCCCAGGCGCGGTCCTCCCGGCGCTTGAACGCGGGGACGTGCAACTGGACCGACGGGACGCCGAAGCCTTGGTCATGACGCGCGCCGGCCGCTACCGAGCCGCGCTGCGAGGCACGTCGCTTGCGTCTGCGATGCTGCGTGGCTTGGCCAAGAATGACGCCGGGCTCGCTGCCAGGCTCCTCGCCGAACAGCTCCCCTGGCTCGCCTGGATGCCTAGGGCAGAGCAGCAAGACTGCTTGTCCGAGATCCTGACGCACCTGGCTGCCGGGGCTGAGACGGGCACGTTCGAGCCCTTCGCCCGGGCCCTCGCCAAATGGGAGCACACCGCTGAAGTCTGGGCGGACCCAAAACTGGCAAGGCGCCTGTCTTCCGAGCTTTTCGGCGACGGCAAAGCCATCCCGAGGCCCAAGGCCCGGCGCTAGTAGCACGCCGGGGAGCGGAGATCTCGCGGCCCAAGCCCTGGACGGAGCTGGAAGCGGTCTTTAGGTGGGGCAAGACGACGAGGCTGTCAGCAGCGCTAACCCACAAGTACAATAGGCGTGATGACCAGGGCCGAGTTGCACCAGATCGTTGACGACCTACCAGAAGAGGCGATCGACGGTGCATCCGTCATGCTGCATGGGATCGCCGCGGGTGCGATCGACGCTGATCAGGCGTGGGTCTGGACGCCAGAGTGGCAAGCAAAGCTGAGGGGTGCGCTCGAGGACTTGGCGGCCGGAAGGGTCACGAGGTTCGACAACGACGAGGACTTGCTGGCCGCCCTCTAGGGCCGCGGAGCCAGGGCGCCCGGATCATTGCCTACTTACGACTTCACTGCTGGCTTCCGGCGCGATCTCGATCACCTGAACGATGCCTAGCGGCGCGCTCTTCGACGTGCGGTGGCGCACCTTGTCGCCGACTTGAAGGCCGGCCAGTTCCGCGCAGGGCAACGCGTCAAGGCCGTACAGGGTATGTCCAGCACGTTCGAGATGGCCTGGGCTGGATGACGGGCGTGCCCTCTTCACGTACGGGCCAGAAGTCCAAGGCGGGCCGCGACGAACCTCGCAGTCGGGCGACGCTGAACGCTCCCGGCAAGAAGGAAGTGGCCGACACCGACAGCCGCCCCTCACCCAGGGTCGCGGTGAACGATCAATCCGGTCAGGCCCATCTCCACGAACGACGCCTCTGTGAGCGCGGCGACGATGCTCTCGAGGTTGTCGACGAAGAGGCTGCGCAAGTCTGAGTTGGTGATGTTGCCGGTGGCAACAACAAGGAGCCGTCGAGGCGACCGCCGCAGTAAATGGCTATCGCGGAAATCCCTGTCCTTTGTGACCAGGACTCCGCCTTCCTCGTCAGCGAAGGCCGCGAGCACTGTGTCGGGGGTGCGGTTACCCTGGGCCAGCTCGGAGGTGTGGACTGCCTCGTGCCCCGCTGCGGTGAGCTGCCGAGCCAGCGTCAGCGGAAGCTGGGCATCGACAACGAACTTCACGCAGCGCCCAGGGGCACCACACGGCGCTGGCCAGAAACCAACGCGCCGAACTCGAGCGCGGCGAGCAGGTCGTCACGTTCGAGATCGGGATGGTCCTCGACAACCTCGTCGATGCTCATCCCCGATGCCAGCAGCTCCAACAGGCTCTCGACCGGGTAGCGCAACCCGCGCACCGTCGGCTGGCCGTGGCAGATGGCAGGGTCGGTGGTGATCCTGTCCAGCCGTGACATATGGGCGATGGTACCGCCAGCAGCCGCCGCGGCGCGCTATCGCGAGGGGACGCCCTGGTCAGCCTCGCGACGGTCGGGGAAGCCAGTCATCGTCGGCGCTGTGGGCGTTCAACAATGTCTATACGGCTGGGAATGACGGGTATACAACCCAGGAAGGTGACTGCACCGACTTCGTGTCGAGGCTCGGTCGGTACCCCGGGTCGGTCAGGGGCGCCCGGCAGTGCGCGCTCTGTCCGGCCAGCGTCAGGTCGGCAACCGCTCCCACAACTGACGGGGCCGAGGGTGTCCACAAGCTTGAAGTCACCAGGCGTTACCCGGCGCTCGGACTATGACGATTTCGGGGAGTCAAACAGTTCTGAGTGGCACCGCCACGCCTTTTTGGGTCGCCGTTCATCCTCGCAGCTGTGCTACATTGTAGTCAATCGCACTACACCGGAGGTCACGTGCCACGCCCAACATCGTTCCGCCTTCCCGACGAACTGCTCGCCCGGTTGGACGAGGAGGCTTCATCGAGGGGGACCTCCGTCAGCTCCCTTGTCAGTTCGGTCCTTGACGAAGGGCTGAAGACCCGCCATTTCCCTGGGGTCGTGTACCGCGACGGCCCGACCGGGCGACGAGCAGGGCTCGTGGGCGGCCCTGACGTATGGGAGGTCATCCGTGCGCTGAAGGCCGCTTCAGGCGGGGCGGAGGTTCGGGTGCGTACGGTGGCCGAGGAACGGGGCTTGCCCGTGGCCCAGGTCCGGCTCGTGATCGACTTCTACGGAGAGCACGCCGACGAAGTCGACGAGCGGATTGCTCTGGACGCACAGGCGGCGGAGCGCGTACGCAAGGTCGTGGAACGCCGCGAGAGGCTCCTGTCCGCTTGAACTGGCTCTTCGACGAGATGCTCGCTCCCGAATGCGCCAGCCGGCTCTGCGAGCTCGGCCATGATGCCCTGTCGGTGCACGACATCGGCTTAGTCGGCCATGGCGACGAGGAGGTGTTCTCCGCTGCGATCAGCCAGGGACGCGTCCTCGTGACAGAGAACTTCGGTGACTTCTCGGTCCTGCTCGACCAGCACCTTTCGCACCAGGAGCCGTGCGTTCCCGTGGTGTTCCTGCACCGGAGCCGCTTCGGCCGTGGCGGGTCGATGGCGAACAAGGTGACGGCGCTCCTTGGCGACTGGGCTCGGGACGACCCCGAGCCGTACCTCGGCCCGCACTGGCCGAAGGGAGCAGCAGAGGACTGAGGCATAAATGGGGTGACCTGGGCGGGGGCCCGCAGCCGGCAATAAGTAGTCACTCGCCGCGCATACGTGATGACCAGCCTGGAGGCAGCCGACGAAGGACCGGCGCTGAACTTCATGTATGCAGCGGCCAATGTTGGGACGAGCGCCAAGTCCGTCGTACTGCATGTTGAGCGAGAGCGAGCCGGCCGGTCGGGAGGGAACGCATAATCGGGTCTTCGGTGCCCGGTCGGCGGTGATCGACCGGGAACATGTCGAACCGGGGGATGGGCAAGTCGTCTTCGACTGCATCCGTCAAAGCGGGACAACTCCGGCGCCGTGTCCGCTCACCGTTGCACGGAAGTGCGTAGGCGAAGCGCCTACAAGCTGAGCTCGTCGAGCACGTCCGCGAGGCCGCAAAGGTCCGGCACTTCCCGTGTGGGTGCCGGTTCAGCATGCTCGCCTGACCGATTGACCCAAACCGAGCGGATGCCGAGCTCGTGCGCGGGCGCGATGTCGTGGAAGTGGCTCTGGGCGACATGTACATGTCGCTTTGGATCCGCCCGCGTGCACTCGTAGAAGGCTCGCCAGTGCCCATGAGCCGGCTTGTAGGAGCCGATCTCGGAGGCCACTATCGCTCCGTTGAAGGGCGCGCCTATTGCCTCGATCGAGGCATCGACCAGGTCCCGGTCGGTGTTGGAGAGGATCACCAGCTGCCAGCCTCGCTGGTGGGCTTGCGCGAGCTGCTCTTGGACCTCGGGGAACACCGGCCATTTAGGAAGGGACCGTGCGAGAGCCTGCTCGTCGTCTGGGGCCAACTGTCGGCCGGCCTCGTTGGCGAGCTCAACGAGGACTCCAGCCATCACGTCCCGGTAGGGGGCTGCCGGGTTCGCCCGCTGCACGCGAGGCTCGATCTCGTGATAGCGCTCCAGCAGCCGGTGCTTCTGTTCAGTGCCGAACAGGCGCTCGAGGTCAGCCCCAATGCCGACATCCCAGTCCACGAGGGTGCCATAACAGTCGAAGGTGGCCCAGCGAGCGCCGTCTACAGGCACGGGGTTGCCTGTCACACACGCAGGGTACTCCTGGTCGTAGAACCGCTACAACGGATCATGTTGATAAACCTG
>PMWT01000186.1 GCA_003166025.1 Acidimicrobiaceae bacterium
GGCTCGGGCACGACCGGCTCGGACAGGGCTGGCTCGGGCACGACCGGCTCGGACAGGGCTGGCTCGGGCACGACCGGTACCGGTAAGGAAGGCTCGGCTACGGCCGCCGCGGGGGCGGGCACGGCCAGTAGCGCCGGTCGGCGCGAGGTTGCCCGGGCACCGCGGACCGGCGCCCGGGGGACGTCGCGAGACCGGACCGACAGGGCCAAAACGGCCGACGCCAGGGCCACTATGGCAGCGACCAGGAACACTTCGTGCATGGAGTCGGCGAAGGCGTGATGGATGATCCCGAGCAGCCCCGCCGGGGCGCCAGGGGTCGACGCGGCCAGGCCGATCTGGCCGTTGAGGACGAGGTTGGTGAGCTGAGGCCCCTCGCCGGCCAGCCGGGTCGACGAGGATAGGGCGCTGTTCAGGTCGTCGGTGAGACGGGTGGCGAGCACGGCGCCGAAAACCGCCACGCCGGTGGCGGTACCGATCTGGCGGAACGTCGAGCTCGTCCGGGAAGCGACGGCGGCGAGGCGGGGCTTGACGGCGCCGACGGCGGCCGAAGCCAGGCGGGGGTTTACGAGCTCGAGGCCGACGCCGGCGACCAGGAGCCCGGGGATGAGCTGGGACGCCGTGCTCGTCCCGGTCAGGCGGCTCATGAGCCAGAAACCCACGGCCACCAGGACCAGGCCCCCGCAGATGAGCACCTTGATGGGGAAGAGCCGGGCCAGCGCCCCGGTCAGGGGCAGGAAGGGAAGGGTCATGGCGGACAAGAGCAACAGCCGGACGGCGACGCTCATGACCGAGTAGCCGAGGTCGTAGGAGAGATAAAGGACCAGGAACAGGAACGGTCCCAGCACGGCGGCCGAAAGGCCAAAAGCGGCGATCGAACTACCGGTGAAGGTGCGCTGGCGGAACAGCGAGATGTCGAGCATGGGCGCGGGGGAGACAGCCTCGACGGCGATGAAGGCGATCAGCAGCAGCGCGGTGCAGCCGAAGCAGGCCAGGACACCGTTGGCCGCCCACCCCGACAGGGTGGTGGTGGTCCGGACCAGCCCTATGACCAGGATGGCGATGGCGGCGGTGAAAAGGGCCAGGCCTTTCCAGTCCGGCCCGTGCACGGGCTGGAGCACGGTGGCGTCCTCGGGCCCGGTCGGGACCTTGTCCCGGATGCTGAAGGCGCCGACCACGAGCGCCACCGCCGAGGTGGGCACGTCGATCAGGAAGATCCACCGCCAGCCCAGGTAATCGGTTATGGCCCCGCCCACCAGGGGCGAAAAGGCCACGGCCAGGCCGGTCACGGTCCCCCACACCGCCAGCGCGGCACGCCAGCGGCCGGAGCCGAAAGTCTCGCTCATCAAGATCGAGCCCGTAGAGAACAGGAGCGCCCCGCCCATGCCCTGCAGCACGCGGCCGCCGATGAGGACGTAGGCATTGGGCGCCAGCCCTCCAAGCAGCGAGCCGAGGGCCAGCACGGCCAGGCCGAGCAGGAAGATGGTGCGCCGGCCGGCGAGGTCGGCCACATACCCGGCGGTGAGGACGAAGGCGGCCAGGGTGAGGACGAACGCCTCCAGTACCCACTGCATCTCGGAGAACGAGCCGCCCAGGGCGCGCCGGACCTCGGGCAGGGCGACGCTGACGCCCATGAAGTCCATCAGCATCATGAGCGTGGCCAGGCTAATGGCGATGAGGGAACCCCAACGGTGAAGTCGCTCGTGACCGCCGCGGCGCTCGGGGGGAGCGGTGGTTTTTAGCGTTCCGTGTGGCTGAGCCATGCCTTCTTCCGAGTTAGCCAGGGTCCTATTCCCAGGTTACTTGTGCCCGCCGAGCAGCCATAATTCATCTGCCGCGGCATATAGCCTAAGCAGAAAGCGGCGAGGATTTCACGCAGCGTGCGGGCCGCTGACTGCGGGCAGTGGCCTTGGCTTCCGGATGTGCGCGCTAGCCTTTGAGTGTGAGCGTGATGCCTGAGGTCTCCGTTGCCCCTCCTAAGCCGGCACTCGACGGCGACCACGAACGAATGGCCCATATCGTCCTAGAAGGTGTTTCGGCCGATGACGGCGAGTACATAAGTGCCGGCCCCACCGTGGTGGAGGGCATCGTCAACGGCACCCCGGTACGGGCGCTGTGCGGCAAGGTCTGGGTGCCGGGGCGCGACCCCAAGAAGTACCCCCTGTGCCCGACGTGCAAGGACATCGCCCAGCAGATGGGCTGGGCGGTACCGAGCTCTTAAACCTGGTTGGCGGCGTCCTTGTCGGCCTGGTCCAGGGCTTGGGCCAGCGTGTGCCAGGACAGGGTGGCGCACTTTATGCGCACCGGGAACTTGACCACTCCCTGCAGGGCCTCGAGGTCGCCCAGGGCCACGCCCTCGGCCGCCGCCACCTCGACGCCGCTGCGCTCGTCGTCGTCCGGGCCCGTCGTCCCGGCCCCGGCGCTGCCGGCGGCCCCGTCGCCTTGGCCGTCGAGGGACTGGCCGTGCAGGGACATCATGGCCCGGAAGGCCTTGATGGTCGAGCGGGCCTGGGCCAATGTCTTGCCCTTGACCGCCGTCGACATCATGGAGGCGGACGACTGGGAGATCGAGCAGCCTTGGCCCGAGACCTTGAGGTCGGCGATGACGCCACCGTCCATGGCCAGGTAGATCACCACTTCGTCGCCACACAACGGGTTGAAGCCCTCGGCCCGTAGGGCCGGCGGCGACTCGAGCTCGCCCCGGTTGCGGGGGTTGCGGTAGTGGTCGAGGATGATTTCACGGTAAAGGTCTTCGAGACCTGGCATGGCAGCTCCGGATCGGTCAGCCGAACAAAGCGTCGGCTTCGCCGATGGCGTCCACCAGGACGTCCACATCGGCTTCATCGTTGTATACGGAAAAAGACGCCCGCGCCGTCGCCGTCACCCCGAGGCGGCGCATCAACGGCTTGGCGCAATGGTGGCCGGCGCGTACGCAGACGCCGGCCTGGTCGAGGACCTGCGAGAGGTCGTGGGCGTGGACATCTCGGTAGGCGAAGCTGACGATGCCCGCCCGGGCCGCGCCAGGTGGGGGGCCGTCGATGGTGATGTCGTCACCGTAGCGCTCGCTTAGCGCTGCCATGGCGTAGGAGGTGAGCGCCTGCTCGTGCGCCCGCACCGCGTTCATGCCCAGGCCCCGGAGGTAGTCGACGGCGGCGCCCAGGCCGACGGCCTCGGCTATGGGGGGCGTGCCTGCCTCGAACTTCCAGGGCACGTCGTTGGTGCTGAACCCGTCGAAGCGCACGTCCCGGATCATCTCGCCCCCGGTCAGGAACGCCGGCATGGCCTCGAGCAGGTCCCGGCGCGCCCATAGCGCCCCGATGCCCGTCGGCCCCAGCATCTTGTGGCCGGTGAAGGCGACGAAGTCGGCCCCCATCTCCTGGACGTCGGTCGGCAGGTGCGGGACGTACTGGGCGCCGTCCACCAGCACCAGTGCTCCCGCGGCGTGGGCGGCATCGGCCAGGAGCCGCACCGGGGGCAGGGTGCCGAGCACGTTGGAGGCGGCGGTGACCGCCAGCAACTTGGCCCCGTCGAGGAGCTGGTCGAGGTCGTCCAGGTCGAGGGCGCCGTCCCGGCCCAGGCGCACGAAGCGGAGCTCGGTCCCCTTCTCCGCCCGCAATTGCAGCCAGGGCACGAAATTGGCGTGGTGCTCTATTTCGGTCGTAACCATGGCGTCGGAGGGGCCGAGGTTGGCCCGCCCCCAGCTGTAGGCCACGAGGTTTATGGCCTCGGTGGCGTTCTTGGTGAAGATGATCTCGTCGGCCGACGCGGCGCCTATGAAGGCGGCTACCTTCGCCCGGGACCCCTCATAAAGGTTGGTCGCCTCCTGGGCGATCTGGTAAACGCCGCGGTGGACATTGGCATGCGTCGTCTCGTAATAACGCTGCATCGCCTCGAGCACCGGCCAAGGCTTTTGGGCCGAGGACGCCGAGTCCAGGTAAACTAGCCGCTTACCGTGGACGGTGCGCTCCAGGATGGGAAAATCCTTCTTGGTCCGGGCCACGTCGAGGGCCGGGCCGAAATTGCTCACCGCCATGCTTCGTAGCCTTCTTTTTCCAGCCTGCGGGCCAGGTCGGGGCCGCCACTGTCGACCACCCGCCCGTTCACGAGCAGGTGCACGCGGTCAGGCTCTAGGTATTCCAGGATGCGTTGGTAATGGGTTATCAGGAGCACTCCGAGCTGCGGCCGGGCGGCCCGGACCTCGCGCACCCCCGAGGCGACTACGCGCAAGGCGTCGATATCGAGGCCGGAGTCGGTTTCGTCCAGTACGGCGAAATCGGGCTCCAGCACGGCCATTTGCAGGACTTCGTTGCGCTTTTTCTCCCCG
This sequence comes from Acidimicrobiaceae bacterium, assembly GCA_003166025.1. Lineage (GTDB taxonomy): Bacteria > Actinomycetota > Acidimicrobiia > Acidimicrobiales > Palsa-688 > Fen-671. Next base: position 4,322 of record PMWT01000186.1, read on the forward strand.
CCGGAAAAGCCGTCATTGAGATAGCGGTCGCCCAGCGACGCGTCGATGTCGAGCTTGCGCATCCATTCCATTATCGTCAGGCGGAGCTCGAGCACCGACAGGTCCAAGCCCTTGCGCACCGAAAGTGCTTGGCGGAGGAACTGCGTCAGGGGCACCCCGGCGATCTCCTCGGGGTACTGGAAGGCCAGGAAAATACCCGCCTTGCCCCGGGTCTCGGTCGGCCATGAGGTTATGTCCTCGCCCCGGAAGAAGATCTGGCCCTGGGTGACGTCGTAGCCCGGGGCGGCCAGCAACGACTTGGCCAGGGTCGACTTGCCGCTGCCGTTGGGCCCCATGAGGGCGTGGAGCTCGCCGGCGGGTACGACCAGGTCCACCCCCCGTAGGATCTCGGTGCCCTGCACGGAGACGTGGAGGTCACGGATCTCGAAAAGGGGCGGTCCGGGCGGGGTGCCGGGCGCGGTGGTAGGGACGAGGTCGGGCATCGGCGACCATGCTATTCCATGCCGGCTATTAACACTACGGCGGTAGGGGAAATGAGCTCCGCCGCCTGTTCCCTCGAGGCGGGGCCGGCTCCACCCGGCCACCGCTGGGCCGCGCTTCCGGGCCAAGCCCAGGGCCCCCGACCAGGGCCCGGCGCACCCAAACAACGTCGGGAGCAGCGGCCGCGCGGGACGCTCCTGAATATCCCCCCACGACGAAAAAGTCGCGGTAATATTGGCCCACCGAAGAAAGGAGGTGGTCCAGCTGAGTAGTAGTAGTCAACCTGGGACCTCGGAGGTGGCTGGCCGCTAACGGCCCGCTGGACCGCCTGGTCAAATCCCAGCCAGACACCCGGGTGACACCGGCCGGGAGCTGGTCCCGCCTGGCATACCAAACGGTTTACCCGTGCCTTTCCAGCTATTTGTACAGGGGGACGTGCCTCGGCGCGTCCCCCTGTTTTTTGTCTCCGCCGACTTCGGCCATTAACCTGGCGTCATGCCCGAGGAGAGACGCGCCCGGTCCGACAGGAAGGCCGCCAACAACGCTGGTGGTTGGGGCAATGGCCGGGCTACAGGCGAAGAGGTGGTCTTTAGCGGCGACGGTGGCCCTGAGCTCAAAGGGTTCCTAGCCCGGCCCAACTTCTCCGCCGCCTCGGGTGCCGGCCGCAACGGCATCGTGCTCTCCCACGGGTTCCCCGGCGCCGGCCACAGGGCGGGTTCGCCCAGCTCCGGGTTCCCCGAGCTGGCCGTCCGCCTGGCGGCCGAAACGGGCGCCGTCGTCGTCACGTTCGACTTCAGGGGCACGGGCCTGTCGGACGGGGAGTTCTCACTGGGCGGGTGGCAAGCCGACCTGGGCGCGGCCATAGCCACCCTAAGGTCGGTCCCGGGCATAGAGCGGACGTGGCTCGTAGGCTTCGCCGCGGGCGGGACGCTGTCCATATGCGCCGCCGGCGAGGACCTGTCGATCGCCGGTGTAGCCGCGTTTTCCCCGTTAGCCGACTTCGCCGAACGAGGCGGGGAGACCCGACGCTCCTCGGCCCAGGCCAGAGCCGCCGCCGATGCCGCCCGCACCCGTGGCTACCCGCCCGAGCCGGGTACCTGGGCGCGCGACGTCAAGGAGGTCAGGCCGTCGCTGCTCGTCGCCAACATCCCGCCCCGGCCTCTGCTGATAGTGCACGGGGCCGGTGACGACGTGGTGCCCATCACCGACGCCCGGGAGCTCGCTGACGCCGCCGACGCGTCCTCTGAACTGCGCATCCTGGCCGGCGCCGGCCACGGCCTGGTGCACGACCCCCGGGCCATCGCCTTACTGCTGGGCTGGTTCGACCGCCACCTCGGCTCGGTGGCCTGAGCCCAAAGCGGGCGCGGCTCGAAGTGCGAGGGCCTGACCTGGACGCACAGATCGAGAGAGCAGCCGCTGATGCGGGGATGACCTACAGCGCGTGGCTGGCGGCTACGGCGCGCAAAGAGTTTGTGCTCCGGTCCGGTTTGGATGCCGTAGCCAGCTTCGAGCGCTCGCACGGTGCGTTCAGCCCCGACGAGATCGCCGAAGCCGAGGAATGGGCCAGCGATGCGCTCGATAGAGGTCGGCGCAGCGGGGCGCGCCGGCAGCACAGTGCCTGATGGGTGTCACCTACGACGCCAGGGCGCTCGTCGCCGCCGACCGGGGTGAGCGCAGGATGTGGGCCCGCCACCGCGCATTGCTTACCGCCAGGGAGGTCCCGACCGTGCCTGCACCCGTGGTCGCCCCGGCCTGGCGCGGCGGTAGCCGTCAAGCCCTGTTGTCCCGTCTCCTGGCTGGCTGCGAGGTCGAAGCCCTTGACGACGACCAGGCCCGGTCCGTCGGGGCTTTAGCCAGGGCGCGCTTCGACACGCGACATCGTCGACGCCTGCATCGTCGAGGGCGCCCTGCGCCGCCACGACCTGGTGATCAGCTCCGATCAGGCCGATCTCGCCGCAATTGCCGGCGCCACGGGCCGCACCCTCGAACTCGAGCTGCCCTGAGCTCCTAGGAGTGCCTTGACCTGCGCCGCCGCATCGGCAGCGGTCAGGTAAGGGGAGACCACGAGCACAAACGGTTCGTTAAGGCCCTTGACTAGCTTCTCCAGGTTCCTCACGGTCGGGCTATGGGCGCCCCGCTCGTAGCCTCACGGCTCGATAAAGATTGAGTGGGTGCCAACGCGGCGCCAAAGGATGTGCACGTCGCCCTCTCGCATTTGGTCGCCGTACTCGAACGTTGCTCGGCCGTCGTCCGCCCATGTCATCTCGAAGATGCCAGCCGCGCCTTTGACCCCCTTGACACGAAGCCCCTTCCGGAACTGCTTGCCCCTTCTCAAGTCCTCGACGAACTGAGTGACCGCCTCGAGGAAAGCCCGCTGCTGGTCGGACGACAAGGAATCGAAGTCGTTGGCGAACCTGGCCAACCAAGCGTAAGTCGGCAACGTGCGCTATGCCGACGGCCGGTTCCGAGGCTTTGCCCGCCCGCGCAAAGCCTCGACCAACTCGTCACCAGACCCGAAGGACTCGGACCTTCCGGCAGTCCGGTCCTCATCGGCCTGACGTTCACCCGCTTGCCATTCCGGGGCCCAAAACCACGCTTGGGTGGCATCGATGAGCTTCTGCGGGCGCAGAAGGATGCCGCCCGGGGTGAGCTCGGCTTCGAGCAGGTCGCCCTCCTCCAGATGGGCCGCCTTGCGGATCTCGTCAGGAAGGGTTAGTTGGCCCTTGGCCCTCAATGTTGTACGTGCCACCGCCGTCGATCATACCATCGGAAAGTCATAATTTCTAACTTTCAGCCCAGCCCAGCCCAGCCCGGCCCAGCCCGGCCCAGCCCAGCCCAGCCCAGCCGGGCCGGCCGGGCTGGGCTGGGCCGGCGAGGCTTCAGCTGATCGGCGGCGCTATGGGCAGGCGGGCTCCGTCCCGGAAGTAAAAGGGGCTCTGCTCGAGAGGCGCCTCGACCGTTATGGCCGGTCCCCTGGCGCGCTCGCAGGGCCATCAACGGCTCATTCCTTCGTGGCCCCGGCCAACATCCCGGTGACCAGTGCGCGTTGGGCAAAGAGGAAGACGATGAACACCGGGGCGATCGCCACGAGTGCAGCCATCGCCAGCTCCGGTCGGAGGACCGGGCTGTTGGCGCCCGCCACCGGGTTGAAGGCGGAGGCGGAAGATATAAGGTACTCCAGGCCGACGGGGAGCGGGTACTGCCGGTCGTTGGCGAACATCACGTAGGGCAGGAAGAAGTTGGTCCAATCGGACACGAAGGCGAAGAAGCCGACGAGCGCCACTACGGGGCGGGCGAGCGGCAGTGCGATCCAGCGGAAGACGTCCCACTCAGTGGCGCCGTCAACCCTGGCGGCGGCCAGCAGCTCCTTGGGGATCGTCGAGGAGAAGAATATGTAGCACAGGTAGACCCCGAAGGGGAAGAACCCGAACGGGAGCACGACCGACCAAGCCGTGTTGTCCAGCCCGGCGAGGTTCATTTCCAGGAAGAGCGGTAGCACCAACGCGCTGAACGGCATGATCATAACGAGCAGGGTGACGCTGAGGAGCACCTTGCGGCCGGCGAACTCCGTCAACGCCAATCCGTAGCCTGCAGGGACCGCGCAGCCCAACGCCAGGAGCACGCCGCCGGCAGAGTACTCGGCAGAGTTCTCGAGCCATCTCAACAGTTCATGAGCCTGAAAACTGTAGAGGGCGTCCCAGGAATGAAGGAAGGAGTGGAAGGACCCAAAGGTAAGGGAGCCCTCGAACACCAATTGATGGTCCGTCTTCGTCGGGGCGATGAGCAACCAGATCAACGGGACCACGAAAAAGGCCGCGAAGGCAAGCATCACGACGAACCATGCGAGCCTTGTCACCACCCGGCGGTTCGCTACCGGGCGAGGTTGCCGGCCCAACCCGCGTGCCCTCACCACGGGAGCCTGAGCGGCCGTGTGGCCACCAGCCGGCTTGGCAACGACCTGGGACATACGACGCTCCGCCCTTACTCGAGCTCGAACAGCTTGCCACGGAAGACGAGCAGCGCAGCGGCCACAAGGCCGACGAAGAGCAGGTCAACTGAGATCGCTGCCGCGTAGTTGAAGTTGCCGTCATAGGTGGCGAGGTAATAGGCCAGCTGGTTGGGCGACCAGAAGGGGCTGACCATGCCCAGGCTGGCTGAACCGATGAGGATGGGCTCGACGATCAGCTGGGTGCCGGCCGCAAAGGCGAGGATCAGCATGTAGACGACCCACTTCTTAATCAGCGGCAGCTTGACTCGGAACGCGAGCTGCATGGCGTTGGCGCCGTCGATCTTCGCGGAGTCGATGATCTCGTCCGAGATGTTGTTGAGCGCCCCGTTCATCACCACGATCCATCCGCCCGCCCCGGTCCAGAACGCGATCACGGCGAAGACCACCGGCAGGTGCCCCGGTGCGATCACTTGGGCGAACACCGAAAAGTGGAAAATAGAACTGAGCGCAAAATGCCACGGGCTGAGCTGCGGGTCGAGCATGAAAGCCCAAACCACGACGCTGGCTGAGCCGGCGAGCGCACCCGGGAGGTAGAAGAGGAAACGGAAGGCCGGGACCACCCGGCGCACCCCACCGTGCAGCATGAGCGCCAGGAACAGGACCACTACGACCAGCATGACGAGCCAGAAAACAAGGTAGATCGCGATGTGCTCGAACGCCGGCAGGAACCGGAAGTCCCGGCCCGTTTTCAAGAAGTTGCTGAGGCCCACCCAGTGCCACGGCTTGCCCGCCTCGGTGAAGGACAGGTAGAGGGCGTACGCCGTAGGCACGACGCCGAACAGCAGGAGCATCATTACATATATCGATACGAAGGCGTAGCCGGCACGGTGGCGACCACCAGCCCGCCCGCGCCGGGCGCGTCGCCCAGCTCGCTCCGGGACAGGCAGGCTGATGGTCTCCGTCAACATGGGCGCTTAGCTCGTGACCTGGAAGCCGTCGGATTGCGCGTTGTTCAAGATAGCGCTGGCCATGACGGACAGCTGGGACGAAACGGAACTGCCCGCTATCAAGTTTGGCGTGACGTTCTGAGCCCAAAGGCCGAAAACGTCCCAGGGGGTCTGCGACCAGCCGGGCCATACTTCAGGAGCCGCTATGGCGAAGGTCGAGGACAGTGGCGAGGCGAAAAGGCCGCTCGCGTCTTGCTCGGCGATCCAGCTCTTGGCCGCGGGGACGTAACCGGGGTAGCCCTGCGACAGGTTTTGCGACACCTTCGAGGTAGCCAGCCCGACCAACACGTTCGCGGCGGCTTGGAGCTGCGCGCCCTTCAGGTGCGACGACAAGATCCACAAGCCTCCGCCCACGTCGCCGGTCCAGGCCTGCTTGCTCCCGGCCCAGGTCAGCGGTGGGTACGCCCCGTAGGTCCCCGCGGGAGCGTTGAGGACGGAACCCTTCCCCTCGAAGATCGCGGTCGAGTACCAGGCGGGGCCAACGTCCATGAGCACCTTGCCGTCGTACGTCTTCGCGAAGGTGGACCCGAACTCGTTGGCGCTGGCCGGCACTGAGCCGTCTTTCTCCAACGGGTTGAGCAGGTCGGCCATGTTGACGCAGTTGGGGTCGTTCGGGTTGGAGAGCAGGCTGTACGCGGCGACTACGTCGTTCAAGTGGCACTGGGCCGCCTGCAGGTAGACGGCGTCGGAATAGGAGTCACCGAGCGCGCCGATGATATAGCCCGGGTGGTTCGCAGCCACGTTCTCGCCGATCGTTTGCCACTGCTGCCAGGTCGTCGGGACCGTGTAGCCGAACTGCTTCATCAGGGGCACGTTGACCCACAGCACGTCGAAAGCCAAGTCGTTGCGGAGGCACTCGAGCTTCTTGCCCACCATGCACGGGGACAGAGCACCTGCCGCATAATTGTTGAGGACCGAGCTCGGGACGAGGTTGTTGAGCACGGCCGGGAAATTGAACGGCGGGTAGCCGAGCTTTTGGACGTCGTTTTGCTCTTCGGAGAAGACGATGTCCGGCCAGCCGTGGCCGACCCGGTTGGCCAGGGCGACCTTTTCCTCTATGCTGCCGTCGCCGTTGGCGCCCCCGTCGAAGGTCACGATGTCAAGCTTGTAGCTGGGATTGGCTTTTACCCACGCCTTCGCCATTGGCAAGCGGCCGGAGTCGACCCACACTGTGATCGTCGACGATTGGCCTGCCTGGGAGTGAACGGCGGCAAAGCTGACGCCGCCGCCGGTCGCCATGACCGACATTGTCACGCCGACTGCGGTGAGGGCCCCCAACAATCGGCGCTGCCGGCCCGATCGGGCACGGGTCTGTGAGGTTGATTTGTCTCTCAATTGTCCTCCCTTTTTGTATGTTTGCTAAGGCTTGCTTGGGTGAGGGGCTCAGCCGTCGGGCCCAGGGCCCGGATAGGCCGAGCTCTTGCAAAGGTTCGGCGGGTGAGCGAACAACGGGCGCGCTCGGGCTGCTGGAATGCGCACCGCCAGAGCGTCAACGCCCGGGGCCCCGGTCTAAGTGAGGACCTGCGGCGGCAGAGATGCATCACCTCCCTTTCTTCTGGCCCGAGCCGTTCCTTCACGGTCAGCGGTCACCTTTCCACACAGTGCACACGGTGAAACCTCATACGCCCATAGCCCGACCAGGCCATGGCGAGGGACTCGAGGTAGGTATCGAATCGATTCGATGTTTGGCCATCACCCCATTCCCCCCAGAAATCGTTCTCTCACATTCTGCACTAACCCACTAGGGTGGTGTCAAGTCGTCCTGAGCAAGCGCCGGTCCGAGGCGTGGGGCTGGCCCGTCCTTTTCGGTAATCGTTACCTCAGCAGACACTCGACGGCCTAACGACCAGGCTCTCGGCTCGTACCGCCTAGGGCCCGTGGGCCCGTCCACGATAGGCGTGGCGGACCGCCCTGGGCTCACTGCCGGGGCACTGCGCCCGATGGCCCTTCATGCTGAAGGGCGACATAGGGCAGCACTCGGTGGTCCTAGACTTGCGGTTGGCTGGGTACACGACCGGCAACCGGGCCCGTTCCTGTCGCTCATCAGGCACCCAAGTGGGCTCGAGAAGTCACGGAGAGGGGGAGGTTTGCCCAGCTCGAAGATCAGCGAGGTTGCCCGGCGCGCAGGCGTTTCCCCGAGCACTGTTTCCTACGTCTTGAGCGGTAACCGGAGCATCTCCGAGGCGACCCGCGCCCGGGTCGAGCAGGCGATCCGGGAGCTCAACTACGCGCCTCACGCTGGTGCCCGTTCGCTCAGAGCCGGGAAGACGGACGTCATCGCTCTCGCCGACCCCCTTTACGACTGGTCCTCAGGGGCCGTTGACAAACCGCACATATTGGGGCACATGCCGTACGTATATGGAGTTGTCGACGCTGCTCGGCGCCATGGGTGGAATGTCGTACTCGTCACGGGACTAGGGAGCGCTGCGCTGGAGAAAGTCGTCGGCAGCAAGATGGTCGACGGCGTCGTACTGTTGGAAGTGCGAGCCAACGACGAGCGCCTGAAACTGGTCGAACGATTGGCGACGCCTGCTGTCGCGATGGGTATGCCCCTGGAGCCCACCGCAGTGCCCTTTGTTGACTTCGATTTCGAGGGTGCCGGACGTCTGTGCGTTGAGCACCTGGTTGGTCTCGGCCATCGCCACATTGGGCTGCTCGCCTCCCCTCCCGGCACTTTCGAACAAGGCCTGGCTTATACGCACTGGATTTGGCACTCCGTCCAGTCAACCCTCAACAAAGCGGGCTTGCCCTTCCACGGCCTGCCCGTGGAGACCAGCAGAAAGGGCGCCCAGGTGGCGCTCGACACCCTGTTTGAAGAGGAACCTGCGATGAGCGCCGTGATTGTCAACGGCGAGGGAATGATCGACCTGCTCATGCAGGAGCTCCAACAACGAGGAAAGGAAGTGCCGACCGATCTGTCCGTGGTGGTCATTGGCTGGAGCGAACTTACCAAGCACATCGTCCCACCTCTAACTCATGTGAACGTCCCCGCGCTGGAAATGGCAAGCGCGGCCATCGAGCTATTGGCCCGAGGAGGACCTGCAAAGCTGTTGCCCGCCAGCCTGGTTGCGGGGGGAACGGTAAAGCCCAACTGGTAGGAGGGCTCGGCTAACTTACAGGAGGGCAGCGCCTCAACTTCCGGTAGCCCCGTGCGGAGCACCGGGCGTCGCTGTACTCCATGGGTTGCCTTTGGCCCAGTTCTCCCAGGGCTTGGCCTCTAAAGTGTCTGAAACTATGGAGTTGGCACTGCCGTCTTCGGGGACAAGAGCCCACGCGGCCGCGTACAGAAGAGGCCCGCCTATGCCGCCCAGCAATATCAACGAAGCGGCCACGAAACCGAAGCGGACGGCAGTGACGTCCAGGTCCAGGCGCTCGGCTAGGCCGGCGGCAACCCCGGCGACCATGCGGTCCGACCTACTCCGGTGCAGGTCTCGCCGGCCTGAGGCGGGCGAGGACGTCGAGGGACCGGGAGGCGGCGTGTCGTAACTGGTCATGTTCCCATCGTCGCCGGTGGGCGGCCGGCGCGCCATCGGGGATCACCCCTACTAAGCCCTGACCAGCCGTCAGGGCACTGCCCACCCTTTCGGAGCGAACCGTAAGGCCTTTAGGCTCCTTACGAGACCGCCGCCTTCGCCGCCTTCGCCGCCGCTTTCATCTCCGCCTTATGAGCCCGGACGAGCACCAGGGACTCGGGGCCGGTGATGTCGGCCACGGACAAATGGGTACCAGGGTCGCCGAACGGTCGGCTCACGTCCTCCCACCCCTCTGGCCGCGCCCCCATCTGCTTGCCGAGGAACGCGACGAAGATCTTCGCCTTCTGTTCACCGAACCCGGGCAACGCCCGGACCCGGCGCAGTAGCTCTTGCCCAGACGCCGCGGTTCCCCATATGCGGGAGGGCTGGCCCTGGTAGTCCTCCACGATCAGGCGGCAAAGTTGCTGGACGCGCTGGGAGTTGGAGACGGGGAACCGGTGGAGCGCGGGCTGCTTGGAGAAGATGACCCCGAGTGCGTCTGGCTCCATTTCGGCGATGGCGGCGGCGTCGAGCGTCCCGCCGAGGCGGTCCCGCAGATCCCGAGGAGAACTGAAGGCTTTCTCCAGTGGGATCTGTTGGTCCAGCACAAAGCCCACCAGGAGGGCCAAAGGGTCCCTTGAGATGAGCTCGTCAGCATCGGGGTCGCCGGAAAGGTGCAACACAGCGCAATCTTATCCGGGCGGTCCACCAGGCTCTATGGGCTCACCCTTGGCTGAGGGAGGCTCAGGTCAGGCCTCACGCCCGCCCCGGGTTGGGGCTCTCGGGGTCGATCCCGTAGCGGCGGATGGCGTCTTCGACTTCCTCAGCCTTGCCCTCACCGGCCTGGCGCAAGCCGTCGAGCACGGCCACCACCACATGGGCGGCGTCGGTCTCGAAGTGGCGGCGCAGCGCTTGGCGGGTGTCGCTGCGGCCGAAGCCGTCGGTGCCCAGGGTGATAAACGGACCGGGAGCCCAGCGGGCCACCTGGTCGGGGACGGCCTTCATGTAGTCGCTGACGGCCACTATGGGCCCCTCGGCGTTGGCCAGGGCTTCGCTCACATAAGGGGCCCGGGGCGCCTCGGAAGGATGCAGGCGGTTGTAGCGCTCGACCTCGAGGGCCTCCTCGCGCAGGGCCTTGTAGCTCGTCACGCTCCACAGCTCGGCGGCTACGTCGTGCTGGTCGGCCAGGAGCTGGCGAGCCTGCAGGGCGGCCTGGCTGGCCGGCCCGGAGAAAAGCACCGTCGCCCGCCGGCTCGGCCCTTCGGGCGCCGTGGCGAAGCGGTAGATCCCCCGCAAGATGCCCTCGTCCACCCCTTCGGGCTTGGGCGGCATCTCGTAGTTCTCGTTATAGAGGGTTATGTAGTAGAAAATGTCCTCGCCGCCGCCCTCGCCGTACATGCGCCGGATGCCGTCGCGCACGATGGTGGCGGTCTCGTAGGCGAACGCCGGGTCGTAGGCCTGCACGTTGGGCACGACCGAGAACAGCAGGTGCGACTGGCCGTCGTCGTGCTGGAGCCCCTCTCCGAGCAGTGTCGTCCGCCCGGCCGTGGCCCCCATCAAAAAGCCGCGGGCGCGCATGTCCGCCGCCGCCCAGATCAAGTCCCCGACCCGCTGGTACCCGAACATGGAATAAAACGTATAAAACGGCACCATGGCCTGGCCGAAGGTGGCATATGCGGTCCCGGCGGCGGTGAAATCTCCCAGGCCACCGGCTTCGGCTATGCCTTCTTCCAGGATTTGACCGTCTTTTGCCTCTGAATAAGTAAGCATCAGTTTGGAGTCGACGGGCTCGTAGAGCTGGCCCAGGGGCGAATAGATCTTGAAGTCCTTGAAAAGCGCGTCCATGCCGAACGTGCGGGCCTCGTCGGGGATTATCGGCACCACCCGTTTGCCTATCGACTTGTCCCGCAGCAGGTGGCGCAGCAGGACGGCGAAAGCCATGGTGGTCGAGACCTGGCGGCCGGCCGAGCCGCTGTCGAACTCGGAGAAGCTCTCCTCGGCCGGTGCGGGCAGGGGCTCGTAGTGGACCACGCGGTGGGGGAGGGAGCCGCCCAGTTGCTCCCGGCGCTGCATCATGTACTGGTACTCGGGGCTGTCATGGGGTGGCCGGTAGTAAGGCGGTTCCCCGGCCTCAAGGGCTTCGTCGGGGATATGGGCCTGGAGGTGCAGGCGGTCCCGCAGCCTTTTCAGCTCCGCCGTGTTCATTTTCTTTATCTGGTGGGTCGCATTGCGAGACTCGATGGTCGGGCCCAACGTCCAGCCCTTGATCGTCTTGGCCAGGATGGCAGTGGGCTGGCCCGTGGTCTCGGTGGCCGCCTTGTAGGCGGCGTAGAGCTTGCGGTCGTCGTGGCCGCCCCGGGGCAGGCGGCGCAGGTCCTCGTCGGTCAGGTGCTCGACGAGCTTGCGCAGACGGGGGTCGGGCCCGAAGAAGTGCTCCCGGATGTAGGCGCCGTCCTCGGTGGCCAGCTTTTGGAACTCGCCGTCGACCGTCGTGTTCATCTTGTTGAGCAAGACGCCGTCCACGTCCCGGGCGAGCAGCTCGTCCCAGAGGGTGCCCCAGATGACCTTGATGACGTTCCAGCCCGCGCCGCGGAAGACGGCCTCGAGCTCCTGGATGATCTTGCCGTTGCCGCGCACGGGGCCGTCGAGGCGCTGGAGGTTGGCGTTGACCACGAAGATGAGGTTGTCGAGCTGTTCGCGCCCGGCCAGGGACAGGGCGCCCAGGGTCTCGGGCTCGTCGCACTCGCCGTCGCCCACGAAGCACCACACCCGCGAGCCGCTGGTGTCGACTATGCCCCGGTTGTGCAGGTACTTGTTGAAGTGGGCCTGGTAGATGGCATTGAGGGGGCCGATGCCCATGGACACGGTGGGGAACTCCCAGAAGTCGGGCATCAGGCGGGGATGGGGGTAGGAGGACAGGCCCCCGCAACCGGCTTGCTCCCCGGCCAGCTCCATGCGGTAGTGGTCGAGCTGCTCCTCGCTCAGGCGGCCCTCGATGAAGGCCCGGGCGTAGATCCCGGGCGCGGCGTGGCCCTGGAAGAAGACCTGGTCACCGGCGGTCCCGCCCGCCTTGCCGCGGAAGAAATGGTTGAAGCCCACGCCGTAGAGGGCCGCAGACGAGGCGAAGGTGGCCAGGTGGCCGCCGATGCCCTCCGCCCGGTGGTTGGCCCTTACCACCATCGCCGCCGCGTTCCAGCGGGTGTAACGGCGTACCCACTTCTCCAGAGTGGAATCACCGGGGAACCAGGGCTCGCGGCTGGCCGGGATGGTGTTGACGTAGGGCGACGACACGGTGGCCGGGAAGCCGACCTGGTTTTCCTGGGCCCGTTCGAGGAGCTTCATCAGCAGGAAACTTGCCCGCTGTTTACCGTGCACCTCGAGCACGGCGTCGAAGGACCCGACCCACTCTTCGGTCTCGGTCGGGTCGATGTCGGGCAGCTGGTGGGAGATACCGTCGAAGATCACGCCTTCCATCGTCGCGCCGGGGGCGGCCGGACAGGTAGTAGGACGGCGAAGCAATTTGTGACATTTGTCTCATGGGCCGCCCCGCCAGCGCCGGTGGTGGTGAGAACGCGAGCCTCAGCCCTCGCCCGACAGGTGCCGTGCGATGAGGCCGATCGTGCACGATGACGGCGGACGGGTCGGGACCAATCGTGGCTGTGAGCCCAATCCCAACGGGAGTGCGACAGACACAAGCACCGCCGGCACGATTGCCCCCGCCCACTGAGCTTTACGGGCCCGGCCGGGCCGATAGCCCTGCTCCCAGCGGCGCGGTCGCAGGGACGGGAAGTGGGGTGGAGACGCGGGCTTGAGGACTGGCACGAGCATCGCCAACAGATCTTCGGGGACCGCTCGGGGCGATCGGAGGCCGGCTCGGCGACCGAGGTCCAGCACCTCAGCTTCGAAGTCCCGGCACGCCTGACAGTTGCCAAGGTGCATTTCGAGGGCAGCGCCGGGAACGGGGTGCCGCTCGCCGTCCAGGCGAGCCGAGATCGCCTCTTGCGCGTCCTCGCACCGGACGACCACACCTTTTCCGCGGAAGCGACCGGAGGTCACGACGAGGAGCCGAACTGGACCGGGGCACAGATGATCCGGCCCTTGGGCGAGGCGTTGGGGCCCAAGGCCAGGGAACACACGGTGAGCACCGTGCCACGAGAACTTCTCTGGTCCATATCTAGGTAGTCGAGCGAAGCGCCGGCCAAGTTCCCGAGAGTTTTAGTCAACCGAACTGGGACCGTCTGGGCTGGCCAACATATGGTGGCCGGCTTAGTCGTGAGCCGCGCCGCGAGCCCTGAGTTGGCGACCAGGCTCGTAGCAGATAAAATAAGCGCTCACTCACTATGCGCCAGGAGCCGAGCTACACGGCCGCCACCATGGCCCTCCAACGCGCGTTCGAGTCGGACCGGCCGAGTGGGTCCCGCCTCTTCTGCGACCCCTATGCGGAGGCGTTCACTTCCGGTCCTCTCAGGTTCTTGGCCCGGGCGTCACGCCTGCCGCTCGTCGGGCCGCTCGCCCCAAGGTTGTTCGATCTGATCGGCGGGCCGGGGCCGCGCCCGTCCGCCGTGGCCCGCACGCGCCTGATCGACGACATCGCCAGCGAGGGCGCACCCACGGTCAGCCAGGTCGTCATCCTTGGCGCCGGCTTTGACACCCGGGCCCACCGCCTCCCCGCACTGGCCGGTGTGCCCGTCTTCGAGGTCGACCACCCTGCCACCCAGGCGGCCAAGCGCTCGGTAGTCGAGAGCCTCGGCCTGTCCAGCGCCATGGTGACCTACGTGGCGGTCGATTTCGAACGCCAGTCGCTGGAGCAACAACTGCGTGCGGCCGGGCTGAGGACGGGCATGTCAACCCTGTTCATTTGGGAGGGCGTGACCAATTACCTCAGTGACAGCGCTGTCGATGAGACCCTGCTCAGCATCGGCCGGCTAGCCGGGCCGGGCGGCGTCCTCGTGTTTACTTACGTCGACGCCGGCGTGCTCGACGGCAGCGTCTCTTTTTCCGAGGCCCGGCGGTGGTTGGCCAACGTTCGCCGGGCCGGCGAACCGTGGACTTTCGGCCTGGTCCCAAGCAATGTTGGTGGTTTCCTGGGCGACCGTGGCTTCGTGCTCGTCTCCGACGTTTCGACCAAGCAAGCGGGTGAGCGCTGGTTCGCCGCCATGGGCCGCCGCGAGCACGGCTCCGCCCTCTACCACGTCGCCGTGGCCCGGACTGCCTGATGCCCAAGGTCACTGACGAGCACCGAGACCGCCGTCGGCGCCAGATCCTTGACGCCGCCGTGGCCTGCTTCGACCGCCGGGGGCTGCACGCCACCACTACGGATGAAATCGTGGCCGAAGCCGGGCTCAGTGCCGGTGCCATCTACCGGTACTTCGACAGCAAGGACGCCATCATCGAGGCGGTAGCGGCAGAACGCCACGCCCACGAGCGCTCGCTGTTGGCCGACGCCCTTGCCGGCGACGACCCTCGGGCATCGCTGCGGTCGTTCCTCGAGCGCTACTTCGTATGGTTGGGCGACCCCGACGAACAACGCCGGCGACGAGTCAACGTCTATGTCTGGGCCGAAGCCCTGCACAATCCGCGCCTTGCTGGCGTCGTCACCTCCGGCCTTGCCCCTCTTGACCAGTCGGTAAGGGCCGTCCGCGCCGCGGTTCGCTCTGGCGCCTTTCCCCCAGGCCTTGACGCCGAGCCGTTCGTCAGGGTGGTCCTCGCCCTTCTCCAGGGCTTCGTGCTCCAGCAATGTTGGGACCCCACGGTCGACCTCGAAGGTTACCGGGCTACCGCCCTCGCCACCCTGGACGCACTTCTCTCGGCCACAACCGAGGCTTGAAAAAGCTGGCTCCACGTTGCCGTAGCGGACGCGGCTCATATCTCGGGCCACCGGAGTAGTGGCTGACCGGCGGTGCCTCAATCGTTGGTGCGACTTAGGCTCTGCGTGGCTCGGTTGAAAGTGTTAACGGCGGCGTTGGCTCACTGCTTGGGGAGCAGTTGCGAACCCCCGGCACCGCGGTGACTTGCCGGGCCAGGCACGGTAATGGAGACGATGGCACCTCCATCGTCTCGGTTCCGGGCCATCGCCTGTCCCCCGTGGGCCCGGGCGACCGCGCTCACGATCGCCAGCCCAAGGCCGGTCCCACCATCGCTGCGGGCCCGCGCACTGTCGGGACGCCGAAAGCGTTCGAAGGCATGAGGCAGGAAGTCCGCCGGGAAGCCCGGCCCGCCGTCCGCGACCTCGATCGTGACCCCTCCCCGGTCATCGGCCCTCCGGGCCGAGATGACCACCTGGGTCCCCCTGGGAGCAAAGTGCAGAGCGTTGTCCACCAGGTTGTCCAGAGCTTGTCGAATACGGTCGGCGTCGACCTCGGCGACTATCCCGGGGGCTACGTCGACCAGGCAGGCAACGCCGGCGGGCACTGCCTGCAGGCGAGCGTGTGCCGCGCATTTTCCGAGTAGGGCACCAATGTCAGTGGGGCCGAGCCGTAGCGCCATGCGGTCGCTGTCGCTGCGGGCGAGCAGCAGTAGGTCATCAGTGAGCCGGTTCAGCCTGGCCGCCTCTTCTGCCGCACTGGCGACGGCCAGCCGGAGGTCCTCTATGGTCCTGCCCGGCCGTCCCGCCAGCTCGAGCTCACCCCGCAACACGGCAAACGGGGAGCGCAGCTCGTGGCTGGCGTCGGCTACAAAAGCTCGCTGGCGGGCCAGGGCGCCGTGAAGACGCCCGAGCAAGTCGTTCATCGTGCTGGCCAGCGCGGCGATCTCGTCCCCCGTGTTCGGTACCTGGAGGTCCGGCTGCTCGTCGCGCTCGGAACGGGCCGCCACCTGGCGACGAAGGCGCTCGACGGGACCAAGGGCCTCTCGGGCCAGCCAATAGGCGCCGAGCCCGGCGATGGCGACGAACACGAGACCGCCCACCAACAGCTCCCGGGAGACCTCGCTCATAGTGTCGTCGAAGGTGTCGAGCGAGGCGCTGGCGACGGCCACCCACCCCGCGTGACCGCTGTACGGCTCGGCTGCCAGCCGGGCCCGGTCGCCTCCGCTCGAGGATGTGAACGTCAACCGCGACTTTCGGGCCAGTCCCAGCTGCGCCGGGTTGAGCAGAGGCGTAGTCCCGGCATTGTGGCTTGCGCCTTGCACCACTCCGTTCGCGCCGATCACTTGGACCAATAGCTCGCCCGGCAGGCGGCCCGCCCTCGTAGGAGCCGGTCCTGGCCCGCTGGCGCCGGCCGAGCTGGGGAGATATGCGCCCGCCTGAGAAAGGACGGTCCCGAGCTGGGTGTCGACGCTGGAGAGCAGGCCGGCGGAAAGATTGGTTACTAACAGCCAGCCGCCGAGAGAGAACACGGCGGCGGAGGCGATGCTGAACAGCACCGCCAGGCGCAGTCGGAGCGGTATGCGCATAACCGCCTAGGGCATTTCGCGGTGGCGGAGGCGGTAGCCCGAGCCGCGCACGGTTTCCAGGTCATGGCGCCCGAAAGGTGTGTCGATCTTGCGCCGGAGGTAGTTGACGTACTGGTCGACGACGTTCGAGGTGCCGTCGTAGGCGATGTCCCAAGCGGCTTCGAGGATCTGGGACCGCGTGAGAACGGCGCCCGGGTGGCGCAAGAACAACTCGAGGAGACAGAACTCCTTGGCCGACAGTTCGATCTCGGCCGTTCCTCGCCAGACCCGCTTTGATACCGGCTCGAGCTTTAGGTCGCCCTCAACGAGGGCCACAGGACGAGCGCGATCATCGCGCCGGGCCAGGGCGCGGAGGCGCGCTGCCAGCTCCAACAGGCTGAACGGCTTGACCAGGTAGCCATCGGCACCGACGTCGAGGCCGCGGACTCGGTCACCGATGTCGTCGCGCGCAGTCAACATGAGCACTGGCGACAGGATGCCGGCTGCCCTCAGCCGCCGGCACACCTCGAACCCGTCGAACCCGGGGAGCATCACGTCCAACACGATGGCGCCGTAGGGGTTTTCAGAGGCCATGCGGACGCCGCCGGGGCCATCGTGGACGACGTCGACGGCGTGACCTTCCTCGCCGAGGGCCCGCTTTAGGATGTCCGCCATCCGGATCTCGTCCTCGACGACCAGAACGCGCATGGCACGAGACTAGGTGGGCGCGGGGACCAGGCCGGCTGGGATGGTGCTAGGGACCTGGCCCGGGCGAGGAGGCACCGGGCGCCGATCTGGCCACGGCGCAGGCGGGGCCAAGACCAGCTGTCCGCGGGACACCTTGGGCCATCGCGCCCGGGTTTTCATAGCGGGCGGCAGCGGAAGGTCCGACCGGGCTCGTGCGGTGTGCTGGTACCGGCGCGCCCGCGGCCGTCGGCGGCTGGGCGGAGGCCGGCCCGGCCAGGACAAGCCCGGTCCCGGTGGTGGTGGCGGTCAGGCTGGCGACGACGAGGGCGACCAACGCCGCCGTCCGACGAGGATGTTGCCCGTAACCTACTGAGGTGGTACGCATCTTCTTGGTCCTTTCTTTTGGGTTCCAAGTCCCCTTTGGGATATCTCCATCCTGCGCCCTCCTCGTTTGACCTCGGTGAGAACGAGGTAATTGCCTCTCACATCTTGGGCCCGCCGGGCCCCTGGGCTCTGGTGGGCGTAATGCCGAGTACGTTGAAGATCCAAGAGACTGGCAAGGCCAGCGCCGACGAGTTTGCACTAGTTGGCCCCCGAACTAGACAAACAGCGCGACGACGGGGTCGCCGAGCGGTCCTGGGCTGCCAGTTCGGGCCTTGGCAAGTCCGCTGAGTGCCCGGGTGCCTCTTTAGGTCGCCGAAGGCCTTACTATTCTGCCTACGTAGCCTGATGTCGGTCCACGTACTGATCGGCACGGGCGCTGGTCCCTCCGGTGCTTTTGAAGATCGGCAGTACCGGGTACCGCTTCGGCCGCTACTACTTGGGCTCGCCCGCGTACGGCCGCAAGGGGCCGCCACCGCCTGTACTGCGCCTGCTCGGCCCCGCCCCCGTCTAAGCAGCGACCTCCTGCAGGTCTAGAGGTTGCTTGACGACTTGGCGGGCTCGGGCCAGATAGTCTGCGGCGAACCCGAGGTCTCGCATTTCGAAACGGCTATGGACGGACGCAACGAGCACCAATCGTTTGGAAGCCGCTAGGGACGGCACGGCGATCAGAACTGTGCTCCGAAAACCCGGTGGTGGGAGACAGTCGGCCCACGCCGAGCGCCCGGCCAGGAGCGACCCAATTGCAGCTTTGGCCGCCGGCCCAAGGTGGTCTTCGAAAGGCAACACCGCGCCCGGCAACAGCCCGGGTACCAAGGGGGACGTTGTTTCCACGGTCATCTCGCCTTCACGACAGGCGACGACGGCGCTGAGGTCCGCCCTGGTCAGTAGACCGGCAAAGCGAGCCAGCGATTGAGGGCCGCGGTCCGAGCCCGAGGGGGCCTTTCCAGGCCCATCCGCCTCGTTCCCGCGCTCAGGGTCGTCCGGTAGCAGCTGCCACGGGACCTCGTAGCGCATTTGCTGAACAGCAGTACCAGTCTCCTTGGGGCTGCTGGGACGCCCGCCCGAACTCGTGCTGGGTGCTGGCACGGCCGCACCGGTCGTTAGGGGCTGGGACAAGGGTCGCGGGCCCGCGGGACGTTCGGTCCCGGTGAGAGCCATGGTGGTGGCGGCGGTCGACCGGGTCGTTTGAGAACGTTCTTCGTCATTTACTGAACTGGTGCGCATTTTCTTGGCCCTTTCTCGTTCTGGGCCCACTTGGTGGGGGCACCTTCATCGTGCGCCTTGCTCGTTTGAGCTCGGTGAGAGCGAGATAATTTCGCCTCACATCTTTGGTGCGCTCGTCAGGGCCGGGTTTGGGTGCAGCCCGCTTTGGACGAGCCCCTGGGGCCCCCTTTGACCCAAATATCGAGCTTGGTTAGGCCAGGTGCCGCTTCAGGTACCACGACCCTTCTCGCACCGCCAGCTGGAAGCGATGTCCAGGTCGAGCAACAGCACCGCCACCACTTGGCGGGCCCAGGTCAGGGACGGGTACTTGATATGGCACCACTACGGGGACCGTAGGATGCTGGAGCGCCCGAGCACCGCGCCAGTGTTGTCGAGCGCTTCGACGGCCAGGTAGGCAGGTGGGTCGGGCACAGTGATGGCGGTTTCGAAACCGGCGCGGCGGCCTACACCGAGGACCGAAAGCTCTTGCGCGTCCGCGCCGCCGAGGACCGACCACTGCTCGACTTCGGTCGCTCCGTTCCAGCTTGCGTAGACCGTCGCCGTCCCCTGCCCGGCGGAGATGGCGATGGCTGGGCCCCCTGCCGGTTGCCCTTCCCAGGGCTGCTTGAAGGCCCGGTACGACGAAGTGCCGGCCACGAGGTGCCCGTCGAAGACAGCCCGCCCGGAGCTGTCGTACTCGGTGAAGTAGCTGGAAATGCCCCAGCCGACAAAGCGGTGGCCCTGGCCGAGGTCTTGCATGCTGCCGAGCGCCCGTGAGAGAAGTGCCGGTGAATGGTGGTACTGGTCGAGAACTGTCGCCGTGCGTGAGCTTTCGTCCAACCGGAGTACCAGGCCCCGCGACTGGGAGGCTTCGTCGGGCGGGCCCGCCTGGTCGTCAAAGAGGGTGAGCGTCCCGTCGGGGTGACGGCGCACGTCGTGTTGGAAGGCGAAGCACGCCCCGGTCCCCATGGCGAAGTCGCTGAGCTTCCCCCCTAGGCGCCAAAGGACCTCACCGCTGCTGCGGTCGAGCTTGTACGCGGCCCAGGCGTTGCGGCTGGAGATGATCAGGTTGCCGTCGATGGGGTCGACGTCGATCGAGTTGATGTGGAAGTAGTCCCAAGGGACGTCCGGGCTTGCGGGCCGAGGCACGTAGGACTCGTCAAAGCTGACGTGCTCGTCGCTGCGCCATTCAAAAAGTAACCGGCCCGTGGCGACGTCGACCTCCTGGACGACCCCGTAGTAGTAAGCACCGTCACTCGCTTCTCCTGCGCCCAGGGCGCCCGTTGCTTGGCCGTAGCAGGTGAACAAGGCGGTCCCCGCGTCGGTGAGCAGGAACTCGTGCAGGTCGCCCTGGTAGGCGCCGTTGGCGTGTACTTGCGCCACCTCTTGGTAGCTCGAGTCGAAAAGCTCGTAATGGCCCTCGCCGTGGCCGCTTACGATCGCTCCCTCGAACCACGTAAGCACAGGCTTGCCCCGGTACAACTGTGCCCGGACGTTGCTGGCGGCCGGCGCCGGGAAGAACCAGACCAGTTCGCCGTGGCCGTCGATCAAGAGCGCCCCTTGCTGGCTCGGGCCCGCGCTCGAGTCGGTCAGGACAACCCCCGGTGCCGCAGTGGCGTCCTGGGGGATGTCGATCGTGACCGTCGGAGGGTGCAGGTCCGGTCGGGACCTGAAGACCTGGGTGCCCGACCGGCTTGTCGCCGTCGCTGCCGCCGCCAGTTGGGGCACGGTGCCGGCTCCGGGAGATGTCGGGACGTTGGCCTCCCTCGCCGCGACTGGCTCTCCGGACGCCCGTGCCTTACGGGGAGGCGTGAGGGCGAGCGCCCACTGCCCACTGCCACCCAGCCAAGCTCCGGCACCGGCACCGACAGCTCCCCCCGCCAGCCAGTGGAGCAAGGCCCGGCGGCTCACCGAAGTGCCGGTCGTCGCACGCATATACCGCATGACTTCCCCGGTGCCGGTGCCGGTGCCGGTGCCGGTGCCGGTGGGTTCGCCGGGGCGTCCGAGCCCAGTTCCGCCCGCGTCGACCGCCCGGTGGCGCTACGCACTCATGCCTCCTCTTGGGTACGGGGTTGATGTACTGGTAGTCCTGTTCGCTTCATGTCCTGCGGCCTTTGTGGTTGTTCTGGGGCTGTGCTAACGCTGTCGAAAACGTTCACGGCTCAAGGCTGGCCGATTATCTGAAGCCATACTTTCACACGGGGCGCCGCCGTACAGATTGCGACGCGCCGCCTGCCTCATGAACACGACGTACCGCACGGATGAGCGCGCTCATCCCCTTTAAGCTCATAAAAACGAATTCCCGAGAACTCGAAGACCACCCGCTTTTTCCCGCTGGACCGGGCGAGAGCTTAACGAAGCAGCGATAGGTGCCAGTTATAAATCCAACATGTGAGACGGGTGAGAAAGGGCTGAGAAAGGAGGTCCACCATGGTCCCGGCTCGAGAAGGACGGCCGGTCGACGAAGTGTACATGAAAGACAAGTTGCTACTTGGGGCCCTATCGCTTAGGGCCTTTGGTCCAATGTCTTTTGAATACCTGCAATTAGCCTGGGCCCGTCGGAACCCGCGAGCCCGAGAGCAGGGACTCAACCGAAGGTCTCGTGGAGAACGCTATCGATCGGAAGGGTTATCAGTGTGCTCGGTCGTCACGCCTGTGCTCTCGCCTCGCCCAGTGCGGCCAACTAGCCAGGAGGAAGATGATGACAAGACATGGCACCGCTATCGCGCTGGCACTTGTTGCGCCCCTCGCTCTCGGCGCCGCCGGGGCGAGCAGTGCAAGCGCCAGCCCTCTAGGCACCGGCGCCGGTAAGGTGCCGAGCGCTTACGAATCGTCTAAGNNTATCCCGGGAGTCCTGGAATCGTCTAAGGCGGTCAGCCTGGACGGTGCCGGGGCCAACTCGATCGACCCGTTCTTCGCGACGGCCTTCTTACGACTACCACGCCGCTCACCCCACAGTGAGCATGAACTACTCGCCGGCCGGCAGCAGCGTAGGCGTGACCGACATCCAGCAGGGCACCGTCAACTTCGGCGACACCGAGATCCCTATGTCGGCTAAGGACCTGGCCAAGGCGAAGGGAACGGTGTTACAGATCCCAGTCGACCTGGGTGGCGTAGCCATCAGCTATAACGTTGCCGGTGCCCCCAAGGGCCTCAAGCTCGACGGCCCCACCCTGGCCAGGATCTTCGATGGGACCATCACTAACTGGGACAGCCCGGTGATCGCGGCGGTGACGGGTGACAAGAGGCTGCCCAACCTGGCTATAGTGCCGGTGCACCGCGCCGACTCCTCGGGCCCGGGCTGGGACCTGGACGAGTACCTGATCAAGACCTCGCCGGTCTGGGTGGCCAAGACCGGCACGCCGTCGAGATGCATTTCGAAAACGGCCACGTTGGTGCGCCGCCTTCGGCACGGTTCATAACACGACTATCGGCTCCTGGCCTGAACCTCACTTCGGGCGAAGCTGGGAACCACATAGGAAACGGGAGGGGCTGCAGGTCGCCTCGTGTAACCAGGAGCGACCTTACGCTCCCGGCGTCGTGGTCACCTCGGCGCCGGCCAGAGGCTCCACGGCGCCGGCGGCCACTACCGCGGGCCTGACCCTCAGCGCGTAGAAGGCGCCGGCGACCAGCCCGATCCCCAGTGGCGCACCGATACCCATGAGGGCCACCCATTTTGTCCGGTCGTGGCCGGCCGTCAACCAGGCGTCGGTGGGATGAAGAGTTGCGTCCACGGCTCCCCACAGCGCCAGGCCGACCAGCGCCACTATCCCAAGTGCCCAGGCCAGGCCCGTATAGCTGGTGATGAGCAACGCCAGCGCCGATGAGACCAGCAGGGCGACCAGCACAGGACGCACGATGGCATCGGGCGCTCGGCTAGATACCATCGCACCGATGAACGTGCCTGGCACACTGCCGATAATGAGGCTGCCGGCAACCTGAAGGTCGATATGGCCGAACAGCGCTTGGCCGAAGGCGGCCATGGCCACCAGCGGCACGGCCTGGACGAGGTTGGTGCCGACCTGGACGTTTGTGGACAGGCGTGGGTACAGGAGCATCAGCAGGACGATCACGATGGATCCCGATCCGACTGAGGTCATCCCGACCATGAAGCCACCGAACACTCCTACCAGTACCGTCGGTAACGTCTTCACCCGGTAAGGGGCCCGGTTTTCCCGGCTCCGGCCGCGCTGGCGCAACCTGGCGCCCAGTGCCGCCTTTGTCACCAGGCTCGCGCACGCCACCACCAGGGCCCAGCCGAGCAGGGTCTTTAGGTGCGCTTGCGAAGCGGTACTGTCACCGAGCTGGTTGAGAAGCCAAGCCCCGAAAAAGGCCATCGGTACGCCCCCAACTACGAGAAGGCGCACTAGGTGCCAGTTGACACTGCCGTGGGCCACATGGACCGCCGCTCCGACCGGCTTCATGGCGAGCGAGTTGACGAGGTCGCTGGCGATGGCGACCCGGGGGTCGACCTTGAAGAGGAGAACCAGTACGGGTGTCATCAGTGCCCCGCCCCCCATGCCGGCTACGCCGACGGCTATCCCGCCCAAGAAACCGGACAGGGCGAGCAACCAGGTCGATGCATGCGAAGGCGGTGGCGTCGTAGTGGCGGCAACCGCCAGTTGTCCCATCAGGCCCATGGGCGAACTGTTCCCACTTTATTGGTAGCAGATTGAAGCGATGGCGCTTGTCGACCGAAATTGCGACTTTGTGATAAATTTCACGTCGATCCTCGGCCCTGTATTCCCGTGCAGCCTACGGCCGAGCGAGGCCACGCATTCTGGGTATGGGCTAAAAGGGGGACGGGAAGATTTTGGGGTTTCGTCACCGATCGCCGGTAAGATGGATGGCTACAAGCCCTCCACGCACCCTCGGGACGGGGTAGGGCTCGGTAATCCGACGACGTCACCCCAGTCCCTGGTGACCACTTCACCAAGGGAGGGCGTAGGCGAGGGTCCACGAGATGGCGGATCCACGAAGCACGGTAAGCAACGGCGCACAATTGGGGTGGCACCCTTTCGTTCCCAGAATTTCTGGTGCTTTGGTTGGGTAGTTCGCGGTAGAGGATCGGTCCTACGTGCGCAGTCGGCGTCGGTCGCTTTCGTGAACAAGGGTGGCTCGTCATGTACCAGCACCCCTTGGTCGGGCCGATGGGCGACAAGCAACGCGGAGCACAAGTTAGGTAGACGAAGTTCTTCTCTTAGGCAAGCCTGTAAATAACTTGCCAAGATTAAGCGAAGTTATGAGGCAGCGAAATTGCCAATGAGATCGCTTCCCTTGGCGCCTTGGCAAAGTAACTTCAAAGTAGCCCGCTTGACACAGAGGAGACAGGAAATGAAACTAATCGGCGCCGGCCTGCCTCGCACGGCCACGATGACACAGAAAATAGCGCTGGAGATGCTGGGCTTAGCTCCGTGCTACCACATGGCCAATGTCATGGGCGGCCTCGACAACGTCCCACGGTGGCTTGAGGCTTTCCTCGGCAACAGCGATTGGGACGATATTTTCGGTGACTACCAGGCCACCGTCGACTGGCCCGGCGCTTTCTTCTACAAGGACCTGATGGAGGCGTACCCCGACGCCAAGGTCTTGCTTAGTGTGCGCGGCGGCGAGTCGTGGGAGCGCAGCATGGGCGACACCATCTGGGGGCTGTTCTACGGGGACATGATCATCCACGACCTGTCGGAGGCCTGGGGCCGGGTGGACCCGCGCTGGGCGAACTACATCACATTGTGCAAGTCAATGTGGGAAAAGAGCGGGCTGCTGGCCGGTGAGTTCGAGGGTACCGGCACGGGCCAGATGGCCAAGGCCATGGAGCGCTACAACGAGGAGGTCAAGTGCAGCGTCCCGGCCGAGCGCCTCTTGGTGTGGTCGCCGGCCGATGGGTGGGCCCCGTTGTGCGAGTTCTTGGAGGTCCCTGTCCCCGACGCCCCGCTGCCGCATGTCAACGACACCAAGGGTTTCGGGGACAAGATCGTCGACCTGGCCCTGGGGGCGTTGAACGACTGGCGCCAACAAGAGGCACTGGTGGCGTAATACGGTGCGCGTAGTTGAGGTGGGGCCCGATCTACCGGTCACGCCGGCACCCCGGAGCGACCTGGCGGCGCACGACCATCGCCTCCGGTGGCTGCTGGTTGTGTGCTGCGTGGCCCAGTTCATGGTCATCTTGGACCTCTCGATCGTCAACGTGGCGTTGCCGTCCATCCAGACCAGCCTCAATTTCTCCAGTACTCAACTGCAGTGGGTCGTAGACGCCTACGCCATCTTTTTCGCCGGCTTCTTGATGCTCGGGGGCCGGGCCACCGACTACTTCGGCCAGCGGCGCACCTTTGTCACCGCCCTGGTGATGTTCGCCTTGACCTCCCTGGCTGGTGGGGCGTCGGTCGACCACCAGATGCTGATCGTGGCCCGTGCCCTGCAGGGCCTGAGTGGCGCGCTCATGGCCGCCGCCTCGCTGGCCATCATCACCACGTCGTTCGCCGAAGGCCCCGCCCGGCATCGGGCCATCGCCCTGTGGGGGGCCATGAACGGCGTCGGTGGGGCGGCGGGCACCCTGCTCGGCGGTGCCCTGACCCAGGAGCTCAGCTGGCGTTGGATCCTGCTCATCAACCCCCCGATAGGCATTGCCGCCGCCGTGGTCGGTTACCGGGTGGTGGCCGAGCGCCGCAAGGAGACGGAGCGGCGCAGTTTCGACTTGGCCGGCGCGCTCGCCTTGACCGTGGGCCAGCTCGTGCTCGTCTACGGCATCGTGACCGCCGCCGTTGACGGTTGGTTGTCGCTCGACGCCCTGGTACCCATATTCGTGGGCATCGTGGTCCTGGCCGCGCTGCCGGCGATCGAGGCCCGGTCCTCCTCCCCGTTGCTCCCGTTCAAACAGCTAACCCGGCCGCTCAAAGTCGCCAACCTGACCGTGCTGCTCTTCAGCGCCTCGCTGTTCCCCATGTGGTACGTGAGCTCCCTTTACCTCCAGCAGGTGCTCGGCTTGTCACCGCTGGCCACCGGTCTCACCTTCCTTCCCATGGCGTTGGCCATCGTGGTAGGCGCCTCCCAGGCGGGCAAGCTCGTCAACCGGTTCGGCGTGCGGGCCGTACTCGGCAGCGGCTTGGTGATGTTGGCCGCCGGGCTACTGCTGTTCGCCCGCATCGGGGTCAGCGGCAGCGCCCTGGGCTACGTGATGCTGCCCGGCCTGCTCACCGGCCTGGGCATCGGGCTCTCGGTCGTCACCTCGACCATCTTCGCCACTCAGGGGGCTGGACCGGCTCAGTCGGGCCTGGCTTCAGGGCTCGTCAACACCTCGCGCCAGGCCGGAGGGGGCCTGGGGTTGGCATTGCTGATCTCGCTGGCCACCGAGTACACGAGCAAAGCCATCGGCACTAACGCGGCGGTGCCCGTGGCGCTCACCGACGGCTTCCGCCTCGCCTACGTCATCGGTGCCGGGTTCGTCATCGCCGCCGCTGCCGTCACCTTCGTCTTTGGGCGCAACTCCAGCCCCGTCCCCGCCGCCCCACGTTCCCGGATGGCTGCGGCCGTAGTGCTCATCGTCGCTTTGTTCGCGGGGGCGGACTTTGGGGCGGCCGGCACCGGGGGCTCGCCCTTAGGGGCCTACACGACCAACGGCGCCTATAGCTTCGTCTCCGCCCCCGGGTTGCACCCCCCCAAGCTGAGCACGGACGTGCCCACCGCCACCGGTCAGCTCGCTCCCGGTTACATCATGGTGGCCAATTTCTACGACCTGGGCAGCGGTCCCATGGACGGCCAAAGTGGTCCCCTCATCCTCGACGACAACCTCCAGCCGGTGTGGTTCGCGCCCCTGCCCACCTACGTGGTCGCCTCCAACCTGGCCGTACAGACCTACAAAGGCCAGCCTGTGCTCACCTGGTGGCAAGGGGTCGTGTCCACCACGGGCGCCACCCAGAGCGGCGAGGACGTCATCGTGGACCAGCACTACCAAACGGTGGCCACGCTGCAGGGCCAGGACGGCTGGGTCCTCACCCTGCACGAAATGATCATCAGCGGCGAGGACGCCTGGGTCACGGCTAACAAGAACGTCCCCATGAGCCTTTCCCGCTACGGGGGGTCAACCGACGGCGTGCTGGACGACTCGGCCGTGCAGGAGTACGACATCGCCACCGGCAAGCTCCTCTACACCTGGGACGCCCTTGGCCATATCCCCCTTACTGACTCTGAGACACCCCTGCCCCCCAACGGGTTCCCCTGGGACGCCTACCACGTCAATTCGATCAGCCTCAGCGCCGACGGGACCTTCTTGGTGTCCATGCGCAACACCTGGGCCGCCTACATGGTCGACGTCAAGACCGGCGCCATCGAATGGGCGCTCGGTGGTAAGCATTCGA
Source organism: Acidimicrobiaceae bacterium (assembly GCA_003166025.1). GTDB lineage: Bacteria > Actinomycetota > Acidimicrobiia > Acidimicrobiales > Palsa-688 > Fen-671. The sequence continues at coordinate 31,269 of PMWT01000186.1, forward strand.
GCTTCGAGATCGCCCCCAGCGCCGCATTCCAGTGGCAGCACGACGTCCGGTTAGAGCCCGACGGCGTGGTCACGATGTTCGATGACGCCTGCTGCGAGATCACCGGCACCCAGACCTACCTAGCCCCCAACGGCCCGACCCGGGGCCTGGAGCTGCGCCTCGACATGAGGGCCCGCACGGCGGACCTGCTGGCCCAGTACAGCCAAGGCAAGGGCCCGGGCTCGGCTTATATGGGCGACACTCAGCTCTTGGCCAACGGCAACGTGTTCGTGGGCTGGGGCTCGCAACCCAACTTCTCCGAGTACACCAAATCAGGCAAGCTGCTCCTGGACGCGACCTTCCCCGGGCCTGACCTCAGTTACCGGGCCACGGTGGGGACCTGGACCGGTCTTCCCGACTACCTGCCAAGTGGCGCGGCGCGCCTTGGCGCCGAGGGCACGACCGTCTATGCCAGCTGGAACGGGGCCACGCAGGTCATGTCGTGGAAGGTCCTGGCCGGGACCAGCAAAAAGAACATGACCGTGGCGGCCGCTGAGCCCAAGACCGGCTTCGAGACCCAGCTGAACGTAAAGGGTAACTCCAGCGTCTTCGAGGTCCAGGCTGTCAATTCGAAAGGCCAGGTTATTGCGACGTCAAAGTCGTTTTCCGCTAAGCAGCAGTAGGCCAGTTGTAACCCTAGACCAGACCAAACAGGAAGAAGCGATGAGACGAAAGTTCATGTACAGAAAAGGCGCCCGGCGCTTAGCCGTCTTAGTGGCCTTTGCCGCTCTGGCTATTATCCCGGCGGCGTGCGGGTCGAGCGGCACCAGCCATGCCACCACTACGACGACCGCAAGAAGCGGTTACTGAACGAGATGGGGCCCCGAGTGCCAGAGGAGGAACCGGATCTGAGTGCCAGTGTCGCGCCGGCGGACCACCTCCAGGCCGCTCGCCTGGCCGGCGAAGCAGGACGGCTCCTGGTCGAGTTGCGCACGGGCATAAATGCCGGGCTGTCCCCAGACGAGGCGCGCCATGAGGGCGACCAGAGATCCCACCAGTTCCTGGCCAGAGCCATCGCTGAGCTCTACCCCGAGGACGGGCTGCTCTCCGAGGAGGGCGCCGACAGCCCCGAGCGGCTGGGCCACCAGCGCGTCTGGGTCGTTGACCCCCTCGATGGCACCCGGGAGTTCGGGGAACCGGGGCGCTCGGACTGGGCCGTCCACGTCTGCCTTTCCGTCGGCGGCCAGGCCGTGGCGGGAGCGGTGGCGCTGCCCGCGTTGGGCACGGTCCTGTCCACCGCCGAGCCACCCCGCTTAGGCGTTCGCGCCCCGGGCCCGCTCCGTCTGGTGGTCAGCCGGACCCGGCCACCGGCCGCCGTCGAGCGTATTGCCAAGTTCTTGGGCGCAGAACTTGTCCCCATGGGCTCAGCCGGGGCCAAGGCGATGGCCGTCGTGTCCGGCCAGGCCGACGTGTACATTCACTCCGGGGGCCAGTACGAGTGGGACTCGGCCGCACCGGTTGCCGTGGCCCATAGCGCCGGGTTGCACACCTCGCGCCTCGATGGCTCGGCGCTGGTCTACAACCAGCCCAACCCATGGTTGCCCGACCTTGTCATCTGCCGGCCGGACGTCGTCGGTCCCGTTTTCAAGGCTCTGGCCGAGGTGGCCGAACAGCCAGGTTGAGACCGGCATTGACTACGGCGCCGAGCCCGACGAGCGGGGCCGCCCGGTGAGGTTTCCTAGGGCTGGTCAGTGAGCGGGCTGGGCCACTGAGCGAGCCAGGACCTTGCCGGTGCTGCTGATCGCTTCTACGGCAAGGTAGGCAGGCGGGGCGTGGACGGTGATCGCCGTCTCGAAGCCGAGGCGGCCGGCCTGGCCCACCGGGCTGAGCTTGCCGGCCGCGGGCCCACCGAGGACAAGCCACGAGGCCACGTCGGTACAGCCGTTGTAACTGGCGTAAATAGTGGCCGCAGCGGTCCCACGGGCCACGGCCATGGCGGGCACCTCGTGGGTGGGTTGGCCGGCCCAAACCTGCTTGAACGTCCGGTAGCACTCAGTGTCCCCGGCGAGACGGCCGTCCAATACCACTTCGCCGTTGGCCCCGTACTCGGTGAAATAGCTTGACTCGCCCCAACCGATGAACACGTGCCCGTCGGCAAGTTTTTGGACGCTCCCCAGCGCCTGGGTCAGCACTGGAGGGGAATGGTCGTACTGGTGGAGCAAATTAGCGGTGCGGTGCGCCTCGTCCACCGACAAGAACAGCCCGCGCGACTGGCTCGCTTCGTTAGGCGGCCCGCCCTCGTTGTCGAACAGGCTGAGCGAGCCGTCGGCGCCGCGTCTTACGTCATGCTGGAAAGCGAAATTGGCCCCCGGGCCGAGCTTGAAGTCGCCCGACTTGCCCCCCAGTTGCCATATGACCTTGCCACTGGAGCGGTCAAGCTTGTAGACCGCCCACGTGTTGCGGCCCGAGATTATGAGGTTGCCATCGCTCGGGTCGACGCCGACGGAGTTGAGGTGGAAATAGTCCCACGCGATAGCGGGGCTCGTGAGCTTGAGGTACGACTGGGCGAGGGGGACGTGCTTGTCGCTGCGCCACTCGAACACCAGCTTGCCCGTATTGATATCGACTTCTTGTACCACCCCGTAGGAGTAGAGGCCGTCAGCCTTCCCGCCGAACTTGGCAAGGTTGGCCGAAGCTTGCCCGTAGCAGGTAAACAGCGCCGTACCCTTGTCGGTTAGCACGAAGTCGTGAAGGTCGCCCTGGTACCCATTTTGTGCCTTCACTTGCGCCACCTGGGTGTAGCCGGGGCCCCACACTTCGTAATAACCCTCACCGTGGGCCTCGACGACAGATCCTTGGAACCAGGTAAGGACAGGCTGGCCGCCCAGGGCCTGGACCTGGACGTTGAAGGCCCGCAAGGCGGTGTTGGTCCCCGCCGACAAGTCCAGGAACCACACCAGGTCGCCGTTGCTGTCCAAGATCATGGGCCCTTGGTCCGCCGGCCCGGCGTGGCTGTCGGTGACGATAAAGCCTGGCGCCAAGCCACTCGCCTGCTTGTCGATCGTGATCACCGGGGCTTTGAGGTCGGGCCGCGACCGGAAGGCGTACTGCGCCCCGTGTTTGGGAGCGCTGCGGACCGCCGCCAGTTGGGGCAGTGACGGAGCGCTGCTCGGGGCAGCGCTCGCCTGTGGTGAGCGAGCCGCCCAGGCCGGGGCGTCCAGGCCACCAAGGACGGCCGTCGTGCCGACGCCCAACGAACCTTTGGCCAAACCCACGAGCAGCGCCCGCCGGCTCAGCTTTAGCTTCGGTGTGCTACTCGGTTCAGTCAAGGCCGGCACCTAGTGCTGCCGCCAAGGTTGCCTGTCGTTGACTAGTCACCGGCGCCAATGTTACGGCCTGTTGGAGTGGGACGGACGGCCGAGGTAACCCTCGGTCTGCAGGTGCAGGAT
>PMWT01000191.1 GCA_003166025.1 Acidimicrobiaceae bacterium
GGATCTTTCAGATCGCGTTGCTCTCGGGCAACTCCGGCAAACCCCCGTCGGGCGATACTGTCACCCAGCGAGCCGAGCAGCAACAAGAGCGCCTCTCACGCCAAGAGCGGCGCCGCCAGATGCGTGAGAAGGCGAAGAAGTAGGCCCGGCTCGGTCATGCCAGCGCCAGCGAGACCCTGGACACCTACAGCCACCTCTGGCCGGACAGCGAAGACCGCACCCGGCGCGCCGTAGACGATGTGCTGAGACCGCACGTCGCGGACATACCGCGGACATCCGAGGCCTAAGCGGCGCGAAAGACCTGCTCAGCAGGGGTAAAGGGAGTGAGCCGGCCTGTAGGCGGGATTCTGTCCCCCGTGCCGTCTCCGGCCCGGATGGGCGGTCATCCATCTAAGCGGTCTACCTGGGGACATCGGCCGGGCCGGCCGTCCCACGTTTGACCTTGCTCCGAGTGGGGTTTACCAAGCCGCCGGGTCGCCCCGGACGCTGGTGCGCTCTTACCGCACCGTTTCACCCTTACCTGTGGCAACGGGGACCGTTGCCCATCGGCGGTTTGATTTCTGTGGCACTTTCCTGCGGGTCGCCCCGACTGGCCGTTAGCCAGCACCCTGCCCTACGGAGTCCCGACCTTCCTCGACCAGGTCGCGTCCCGGTTCCCCGGGCCACGCCTGACCGCGACCACCCAGCCGGCTCACTCCAGGCCAGCGTAGTCGAGCGCCGTAATGGTCACTCCCCGCGTGTTCAATGGGGAGATGCCTACATTGCCGGCCGACCTCGACCTGCACCCGGCCGTGGCCGCTTGGTTCAACGACCGGTTCCCCGAAGGCCCGACCGAGCCCCAGGCCCGGGGGTGGCCGCTGGTCCAGGGAGGCTCCGACGTGCTCATCGCCGCGCCGACCGGCTCGGGCAAAACACTGGCCGGTTTCCTCATGGCCATCGACGACGCCTACCGGGCGCACGAGTCGGGCGTCCAGCTAGGAGGGCGCACCAGGGTGGTGTACGTTTCCCCCCTCAAAGCGCTGGCCGTCGACGTGCACCAGAACCTGGAGCGCCCCCTGGCGGAGATAGCCGAGATGGCCAAAAGGCTAAACCTCACGCCCGCGCCGGTCACGGTGGCAGTCCGTACCGGCGATACTCCTTCGGGCGCCCGCTCGGCCATGGTCAAGGACCCACCGACCATCCTCGTAACTACGCCGGAGAGCCTCTACCTCTACCTGACGGCCGAACGCAGCCGGGCGACCCTGACCGCGGTCCGTACCGTCATCGTGGACGAGATCCACGCCCTCGCCCGTGACAAACGCGGCTCGCACCTCACCCTCAGCCTTGAACGCCTAGAGCACGTCCAGCAGGGACGCCGGCCCCAGCGGGTCGGGCTGTCCGCTACCCAGAGGCCCATAGAGGTTACGGCCCGCATCCTCAGTGGAGCCGGTGCCACCACTCGCGTCGTGGCCCCCTCCGCTCCGGTCGTCCCCGCCCTTGCCGTCCCCGNNGTCCCCGCCCCTGCTGTCCCCGCTCTCCCGTCCAGCCCTCCCACGGTCCCCGGGCCTTTCGTCTCGCCCGCAGGTCGCCACGTCGAAATAGTCGACTGCGGCCACCGCCGCGACCTACGGGTGAGCATGGAGCTGCCGGACGAAGAGCTGGCTGCCGTCCTATCCCAAGAGCAACTCGGCGAGATAGTCCAACGCATCGCCGCCCACGTGAAGGGCCACCGCACAACCCTGGTGTTCGTGAACACCCGCCGGCTTTCCGAACGCCTGGCCCACCTCCTGGGCGAGATCCTGGGCCCGGACCAGGTCGCGGCCCACCACGGCAGCCTTTCGGCCGACAGGCGCAAGAGGACCGAGTCCCGCCTGCGGGCGGGCGACCTGCGTGCCTTGGTCGCGACGGCGTCCCTTGAGCTCGGCATCGACATCGGGCCGGTCGAGCTGGCCTGCCAAGTGGGTTCCCCGCGAGCCATCTCGACTTTCCTGCAACGCGTGGGGCGCTCGAACCACTCCCGCCACGGCGTGCCCGAGGGCATTATCTTCCCGACAACACGGGACGAACTGGTCGAATGCGCCGCTTTGTTGGCGTCCGTGCGCAAAGGCCGTCTCGACGCCGTCCTGCCCCCCCTCGCCCCTCTCGACATACTGGCCCAGCAGGTCATCGCCGAGGTGGCGGCGGCGGAGGAGTGGAAAGAGGACGAGCTCTACGAGCTGGTACACCGGGCCGCCCCGTACGAGCACCTGTCCCGGGAGGACTTCGACGCCGTGGTCGAACTGGCAGCCGAGGGCATCCCCACCGGCAGGGGGCCGCGCATGGCCTACCTCCACCGCGACCAGGTCAACTCGGTCCTGAGGGCGCGCCGTGGTGCTCGCCTGGCCGCACTGACCAGCGGGGGGGCCATTCCCGAAGTCGGCGATTACCGGGTCGTGGTCGAGCCCGAGGAGAGCGTGGTCGGCACCGTCAACGAGGACTTCGCCATCGAGTCGATGGCCGGGGACGTCTTTCTCCTCGGCACCCATTCCTGGCGCATCCGCCGTGTCACCCCGGGCGAGGTGAGGGTCACCGACGCGCAGGGCGCCCGGCCCACCATCCCGTTCTGGGTGGGCGAGGCCCCGGCCCGCACGGCCGAGCTCTCGGAGGAGGTTTCCGCTCTAAGAGCCGGCGTCGAGTCGCACCTGAAGCAGGAGGGCGCCGGCGCCGCCGTCTCTTACGTCCGCGAGACCTGCGGCCTCGGGGACGACCCCGGGCGGGCGGCGGACCAAATAGTCGCCTACCTGTCAACGGGGCTCGAGCAATTGGGAGTCTTGCCGACCGTACAAGACGTGGTGTTCGAGCGTTTCTTCGACGACGGCGGCGGCATGCAACTGGTCGTCCACTCGCCCTTCGGGGGCCGGGTGAACCGGGCCTTCGGGCTCGCCCTGCGCAAACGGTTCTGCGTTACGTTCGATTTCGAGCTTCAGGCTGCGGCCAGTGACAACGCCGTCATATTGTCGCTGGGCCCGCAGCACAGTTTCCCGCTCTCGTCGGCAGTGCGGCTCCTGCACCCCAACACCGTCGAGGCCACGCTCGAACAAGCGGTGCTGGCGTCGCCGATGTTCGCCTCGCGCTGGCGTTGGGACCTGAGCCGCTCACTGGCCATCCTGCGCTTCCGGGGAGGCAAGAAAAATCCCTTGCCCATCCAGCGCATGGAGGCGGACGACCTCATGGCGGCGATATTCCCAGCTCTGGCCGCCTGCCAGGAGAACACGCCCCCCGGCCCCATAGAGTTGCCGGACCACGTGATAGTTCGCCAAGTGCTCGACGATTGCCTCCACGAGGCCATGGACGTAGACGGGCTGAAGGACCTCGTCGCCCGCCTGCACTCGGGCGCCGTCAGGTCCCATTTCGTGGACTCGGTGGAGCCCTCCGTGCTCTCGCACGAAATAGTCAACGGGCAACCGTACACGTACCTCGACGACGCCCCGCTGGAGGAGAGGCGCTCCCGCCAGGTGCAACTGCGCCGGGGCCTGCCCGTTGAGGCGAGGGATCTGTCGCGCCTTGACCCCGCCGCATTGGAAAAAGTGCGGGCCGAGGTGGCGCCGAGCCTGCGTGGCCCGGACGAGCTTCACGACCTGTTGCTGTCGACCCTGGTCCATCGCCCTCAGGCGGACTGGCTGGAGTGGTTCGACCAATTGGTGGGCACCGGGCGGGCCATGGAGGTGCTCTTGGCGGCGCCGGACGAGGGGGACGGGGACGGCGACCGGGCCTCGCTGTGGTGTGCGACCGAGCGGCGGCCGTGGGCCGAGGCGCTCTTCCCAGGTGCGCGCTTCCAGCCCGACTACCGCCTGGAGCCGTCGCGTCGGGTGGACAACCGGGGCCAGGACGACGCCCCGCCTGACGCAGATGTCGCCGCCGCCCTGGCCGTTCGCGGCCACCTGCAGCTCACGGGCCCGATAACCGTAAGCAGTCTGGCTGCCCGTTGCGCCCTACCGCTCAGCCGGGCGCAGGTCGGCCTGGCCCGCCTCGAGGGGGAGGGCTTTGCCATGAGGGGCCGCTTCGACCCGCAGCTGGGCGAGGCCGAGCAATGGTGCGCCCGCCACCTGCTGGCCCGCATCCACGGCTACACCCAGGGCCGGCAGCGGCGGGAGGTCGAGCCCCTCAGCCCGCAGGACTTCATGCGGTTCCTCCTGCGCTGGCAGCATGTGGCCCCGGGCACGCGCCTGCAGGGCCGGGCCGGCCTGCTGGCCGTCATCGAGCAGCTCCAAGGCTTCGAGGTCGCCGCCGGGGCCTGGGAGGAGGCCGTCTTCCCGGCCCGGGTCGACAACTACCAGCGCCGCTGGCTGGAGGACCTGTGCCTGTCCGGCGAGGTGAGCTGGGGCCGGCTCTCGTTGCGGGCGCCCGAGGTGGACGGCCAACCCCGGCGGGGTGCCTCCACCCCTTCGCGCGCCACGCCAGTCACCTTTACCCTGCGCTCCGAGCTGCCCTGGCTCACCCTGGCGGCGCGCGGCGAAGCGTCGCCCGAAGAACCGGTGCACGGGGCGGCCCGAGACGTGCTCGACGCTTTGCGGGCCAACGGCGCCATGTTCTCCTCGGACCTGCCCGGGGCCACCGGCAGGCTCCCGGTCGAGGTGCAGGAGGGGCTGTGGGACCTGGTGGCGCGGGGCATCGTGACGGCGGACGGGTTCGCCGCCGTGAGAGCCCTGTTCTCCCACCGGGAGGCCTGGTCCCGTCGGCACCTTCCCGAACGCCGCCGGCTGGGGCTACGGTCCGGTCCCGGCACGCCCCGCTCTATCCGCCAGCCCGGCGAGGGCAGGTGGGCTTTGCTGGCCGCGGCCGCCCACACCGGCCAGCTGACGATGGCCGTGGACGACTTGGCCGAACAAATGGCCGGTCAGTTGCTGGCCCGCTGGGGCGTGGTCTTCTGGGACCTGGTCTCTCAGGAGGACCTAGCGGTCCCCTGGAGGGAGATCCTCTGGAGCCTGCGCCGGTTCGAGGCCAGGGGCCTGGTCAGAGGCGGCCGGTTCGTAAACGGCTTCGCCGGCGAACAGTACGCCCTGCCCGAGGCGCTGGACTTGCTCCGACATGTGCGGCGCAGCGAACGCAAGGACGAGGTCGTGCGCCTGTCGGCGGCCGACCCGCTCAACCTTTCCGGGGTGGTCCTGCGGGGCAAACGGGTGCCGGCGGTGCGCACCAACAGCCTTGTCCTGCGCGACGGGCTCCTGGTCGAGGGCCAAGCCCCCGGGGCACCCTCCGGCCGCGGGAGCCCCGGCCCCCACGGCGCCAAGACGACCTAGCGCCTCTGCTCTACCGGCTGGTAGCGGGCTACGGAAAAAGCGAGCAGCACCGGTACGTCGACGGCGAAGATGGCGAGACTGACCGTCAAAACGACGAGTGCGGAACCCCGGGTGCCGTCGAGCACGAAGACGTACTCGAGCAGGCCCGTGATGACGAGGTAGGCCACCAGCGCCCACTTACCGACCAGGCGGAAGGTGGACCAGGAAAACTCCCGCAGGCGGGCCAACTGGGCCACGTTGACCAGGACGAGCACGCCCGAGGCCACGAGCAACCCGATGGGGACGCCGAGGGACGCCTTGGCCGGCAAGTGGGAGCCCATGTAGATCCCACCCGCTATTACCAGGGCCATGGACAATACCGCTATGTGGGCCACGGGCGGCAGGGCGCGGGCCGGGGGCGCCTCCATCGGGCCCGCTCCGTGTACTGACGGGGCGCTCACGACGACGCCAAATGCGTCATTATCAACAATGTGGCCACCTGCATGGCACCGGTGATGCCGGCTGTATAAATAAAGCGCTTCATCAATTTGCCGATGAGGGCGCCATTGGGTACGGGCTTTCTGAGCTCGAACAGCACGGCCAGATTGGCCGGCTCCAGGATGCCCAACGCCACTATGGCCATGACGCCCACCACGACAAAGCTGGCGATTATCCATGCGTGGTTCGGGCTGGAAGACGCCAGGTTGCCGACGTGCCTCGCCAGTTGCCAGCCGCCGGTGAGGGTGATTATCACCAGGGTCGGCATGAGCAAGACCATTTTCGGCATGAAACGCTTGGAGAACTCGACCCGGGCCGGGATGCTCATCCGGCCCAGCACGGGCCCGATGATAAAGCCGAGGAACAGGTCGATGCCGGTCCACAGGCCTCCACCGACCACATGGAAGAACTCCAGCGGCCAAAGGTCGTTGACGGCTAGAGCGACCACCAGCCCGACCAGCGCCGCCCCCACCAGGGGTATGCCGGCCAGCGGGACGATCTGAAGAGGCGGCGCCGCCCCGGCCAGGCCGCCCATTGCCGCCCCCTCGCCACCCGGCCCTGGCGCGCCCGCCGGTCTGGCGCTCGAAATCACCTCAGTCATAGGCCCTGCCTCCTTCGACTAGCAATCTCGGTTCCGCCGGTTATATCACAGGCGGGGGCCGCGAAGGTGAGCTGGCACCCAATAAATTTTGCGGGCGGCCACGCTGACCAGTTCTCGCTCCGGGTACCGCAAGGCCGTCAACCTCCCCCCGTACACGCAGCCGGTGTCTATGCAAATGGTCCCGCCCGCCCACGCCGCGCTAGCCACCGGGGTGTGCCCGTAGACGACCACCGTGCCCGCCGGTACAGGCCCTCCCAGCTCGGGCGGGGCACCGTCGTGAGCCACGACCAGGTCCCCCCCGTCCAACACCAGGTGGCTGGCCAGCCCCTCGAGGAAGCCGGCCACCCGGGCCAGGAACCCGGCGGGCTCACCCTCCAGCTGTTCCAGGGACTCGGCCAAGCCGTGGGACAGCGCCTCCTCGACGGTGCCCGGGGCCGGCAAGGGCCGGGACGTGGCCCCGGGCGCGAGAGCGCCTCGGGCCCTCAGGGCCTCGAGCAGCGTGAGATCATGGTTGCCCTGCACGCAGGCGGCATTTCCCGACGCCACCATGCTCATGGCCAGGCGCAGCACGTCTGGCGTTGCCGGGCCTCGGTTGACCAGGTCCCCCACGAAAACGGCCCGCCGCCCGCCCGGGTGGCGAGGCCCGCCGCCAGCGGCGGCGACATAGCCCAGGCCGCCCAGCAGCTCCGCCAGTTCCTCGTAGCACCCGTGGACATCCCCGATGATGTCGAACGGGCCGGGCGCCGACCAGTTATCGGCCCCCATGGTCAAACCCGGCCCAGGGTCAAACCGGCCGTACGAAACGGGAGCGCTCCGCCTCGGCGATGGACCGGAAATGACAAGCGGACAGGTGGTCGTTGACGACGCCGAGTGACTGCATCGCCGCATAGACGGTCGTCGGGCCGACGAAGAGGAAGCCGTGGCGGCGAAGAGAGGCCGACAGGCCCTGCGACTGGCCCGTGGACGCGGGCACATCCGCCGTCGCGGCCGGTGAAGACGCCGGTGCTTCGTAGGACCAGAGCAGGGCGGCCAATGACTCCCCCGCGGCCCACAAAGCGACCAGGGCGCGCGCATTTGCGATCGTCGCCTCTATTTTGCCTCGATGGCGCACAATGGAAATATCGGACAGCAACCGTTCCACGTCTTGCTCGCCGAACCCGGCGACGGCGACAGGGTCGAACGATGCGAACGCCATGCGGAAACCTTCTCGCTTGCGCAGGATCGTGAGCCAGGACAAGCCGCTTTGGAACCCTTCGAGGCACAGCTTCTCGAAGATCCGCCTGTCATCGCCGGTGGGGCGCCCCCATTCGTCGTCGTGGTAGCGCCGGTTCTCGGGCGGCGCCACCGCCCAGGGGCACCGCTTGAGCCCGTCGTCACAGGTCACGGCTTCCTCGGTCGTCGACATCTCACGTGCAGAGTACTCAACGACCGGGCGTTCTTGACCGGGCCCGCCCACCCGACCAAGCTGGGCTCGTGGCCACCATGAGCTCCCTCGTCCGCTTGGGCTCGATCGAGGACGCGGCGCGACGCCTGAAGGGGGTCATACGGCCGACACCAGCTCTGTACTCGAGCGCCCTTTCGAAACTGGCGCACCGGCCTGTTTTTGTAAAGCCCGAGCATTTTCAGCGCACGGGGTCGTTCAAAATCCGAGGTGCTTACAACCGTATTTCCGTCCTGGCCGCTGAAGGTAGGGCGGAAGAAATCGTCGCCGCCTCGGCCGGCAACCATGCCCAGGGCGTCGCTCTGGCGGCCTCGTTGTGCCGGCTGCGGTCCACTGTCTTCATGCCCCAGGGCGCCTCCCTGCCCAAGGTGGAGGCCACCCGGGCTTACGGGGCCGACGTCCGCTTCGAACCGGGAAATGTGGACGATGCCATCGCCGCCGCCCGAGGCTATGCGTCCGAGCGGGGCGCCTACTACGTACCTCCTTTCGACGACCCTTATGTGATCGCCGGGCAGGGGACCATAGGCCTGGAGCTGGTCGAGGAGGTGGCTGTCAGCGGTTCGGTGCTCGTGCCCGTCGGGGGCGGGGGCCTGGTGGCCGGTATAGGCGCCGCCTTGCACGGGTGTGCCTCCAAGGCCCGGGTCATCGGAGTGGAGGCGGCGGGGGCGGCCACGATGGGAGCCGCCATTTCTGCCGGCAAGCCGGTGGAGCTACCCGGGGTCGAGACCATGGCCGACGGCATCGCCGTAAAGTGCGTCTCGCAACTGACCTTCGAGCATGCGCAGGCCTTCGTCGACCGGGTGGTGACTGTCACCGAGGAGGAGATAAGCCGGGCCGTCCTGCTCCTTCTCGAACGCTGCAAGTGGGTGGTGGAGCCGGCGGGAGCAGTTGGGCTGGCGGCGTTGATGGCGGGCGCCGTCGACGGCGACGAGCCCGTGGTGCTGGTCCTTTCCGGGGGTAACGTCGACCCCCTGCTGCTGACCCGCCTGGTCGAGCACGGCCTCACGGCCGCCGGTCGCTACCTCATGGTGCGGGTCGTCCTGGCCGACAAGCCCGGAGCGCTGGCGGTTCTGACAACCGCGTTGGGCCGCCTCGGGCTCAACTTGCTGACCGTGGAGCACCGCCGGTCGGGGGCGCCCGTGGGCGTCAGCGAGGTAGAGGTGATCCTGACCCTCGAAACCCGGGGCCCGTCGCAGCGCGACCAGGTCGTCCCGTCCCTGCAGGCTCAGGGCTTCCGGGCCGAGGCGTACCGGCGTTGACCGTCCCCGCCTCGCCCACCGGCCCCACCTCCTCCACCAGGCCGCTCGTGATCGCCCATCGGGGCGACTGGCTCGAGGGTGACCACCCGGGCGCCCAAAACAGCGTCCGTGCCGTGCTCTCCGCCCTGGACGCCGGGGCCGACGGCGCCGAGGTCGACGCCCGGCTCTCCGCCGACGGCACCGTGGTGCTGCACCACGACGCCGAGATAGGGCCCGCCGACGTAGGGGCCGGGTGCCACGCGCCGGAGGGTGCCCCGGTGTTCGCCCTGGGCGACCCCGCTCTCAGCCACCTGGCCACCCTGGCCGAACTGCTGAGCAGGCTGGCCGAACTGCTGGCCACGCCGCCCGAGCCGGGCGGGCAACCTGGTGCCGGCGGCCGGCACGGTCCTTTCCTGCTCAACATCGAGCTGAAGGACCTTCCCGGCGAACCGGGCTGGGACGGCCGTCATGTCCTGGCCGTGCGTGTCGCCGAGCTCCTCGACACCGGCCTCGCGGCCGGTCCCATTGACATCACCGTCTCCTCCTTCGAGCCCGCCTCCCTTGACGAGTTCCGCCGCCACGCGCCCGGGACCGCCACTGCCTTGCTGCTGGAGGAAGGCGACGACTGGCGCTATCACCTCGACCGGGCCGAGGGCTTGGCCGGCGTCAACCCCGAAGACGCCATGGTCGTGCCCGAGCTGTTCGCCGCCGCCTCTTCGCGGGGCCTGGCCGTCGTCCCCTGGACCGTCGACGAGCCGGGCCGCGCCGTGGGGCTGGCCGCCCTCGGTGCGGCCGGCCTAATCACCAACCGGCCCCGGGCATTGCTGGCCGCGTTGGACGGCGCCACGAAGAGGGGCCAGGCCACGGGCTAAGTCCAAGACCAAGCGGGCGCCAGCTGGGCCCCCCCCGGGGACGCGGGCAGCCGGCCATGGGCCTACCCAGCCCGGCGGACAGTGATGCTCGGGCCGCGCCTAAAAGATCGTTACCTCCGGGCACCGGCAGAAGCCGGTGCCCGTGCCTGAAAGCCGCTGCTGCCTTGGCTAAGGCACGTGCAGTCAATCCGGCTGAGGAAGTCCTGTAATTCTCAGTGCACTACACGAACATTGACGGCTTGCAGCCCTTTCGGGCCTTGGCTCGTCTCGTAGTCGACCTTTTGGCCTTCCTCCAGGTTGCGGTACCCTTCGCCGGCAATCGCGCTGAAATGCACGAAGACGTCAGCGCCGCCAGCGTCCTGGGAGATGAAGCCGAAACCCTTCTCACCGTTGAACCACTTCACAGTGCCAGTTGCCATAGCGATCCCCTCCTTTCCTGGCCTAATTTCACCCGGGGTCAAGGGGTGAAGGCCTGGCTCTTCCGAGCCGGAGGGGACAGCTTCCAACCTTGTGGTGTGTTACCCTCAGCCGTCACAGTAACACAAGGGCCCCCGGCCTCTTCAAGAGCTATCCACTAGTTGCGCGAAGATTCCGGTGGTGACCAGGCTCGGCGTCGTCTTCCTGCCCCAGCTGCCAGTGCCGGCCGCTTAGCTTTCACCCCCTTCGTCGCTCAGAAGGTGCGCCCGGTCGTCGCCCCCGGGCTCTAGGCCCTTGTCAGCCGCAGTACCGACCAGCCCGACTCGACGGGCACCTCGACCTCAACAGCGCGCCCTTCCCGGTGGCGGGCCGGCGTCAACGTGGCCGCCACGAACCGGTCCCCATGCCGGCCGAGCGTGGCCACCGCGGCACGCCAGCTGTCCGGGGCCGGGACAAGGAGGCGGGCCCGGACCGAACGGCACCGTCCTGACTGGGTTGGCTCCGACCACGAACCTTGGGCGCTGCCCGTCAGGTCGAGGACGCTGACGGCGACGCAGTCGTCCGAGCGGACGACCCGGGCGAAGACGGTGCCGCCCACCGGTTCGGGCCGCACCGGGCCGTCCCACTCCAGCGCGACGGCGCCGTTTTCGTCGGCTATGTCGTACCAGCTGGTGTCTTCGCCTTCCAGGAACAGGTCGCGGCACCGCAGGGCAAAGCGGTGCCAGGCGATGGCGGTCCCCGCCTCCCCCACCGCCAGACGCTCGTGCTTGGGGTAGTACGGGTCGCACAGCACGGCATTGACGTCGCCATAGAGCAACGCACTGGCGCCGAGACAAGTGGCCACAGCCTCGGTGCACAGCACCGTACGCAATGCGGCCTCCCGGGCCGCGCCCAGGACCGGGCTCTCCTTATCGCCCCTACCCCACACGGGCGGGTAGCAGGCGATGCTGCCCCGGACCAGCTCGCCCCCGGTGGCCGGCGGGGCCACGAGCCCAGCCCGGCCCGAGGTCCGGTCCATCAGGGCTTCGAGGTGACGCCACTGGTCGTTCGGGGGCCACACCTCGCAGTACCGAAAACCGGGCCCAAGGGGCAGCCCGACCGCCGAGGGGACGCCGTTGACCTGGTTGAAGCTGATCTGGTCTTCGGGCCGGGCGGCGCGGAGGAACGTGAGGAAAGACTCGTACGCCGCCCTCATGTCCAGGGCCTCGCCCCGGGCATTGCCCGCCACCCTCGGGTAGCCGTACGTGTCGACATGGAAACCGTCGAAGCCGATGCTGTCGGCGGCGGCACCGTACGAGGCCGCAAAATGGCGCTGCCAGTCCACGTTCGCCGGGTCGGCGAGCTCGATCATGTCCAAGAAGCGCTGCTTGCCGCCGTCGTTGCGGACCATGAGAAGCTCGGGGTGAGCGGCCCCGAAAGCTAGGTCGACGGCGTAGACGGGGGCGTAGGCGTGCGCCACCGCGCCCCCCTCCCGGATGCCGGCCGCCAACGACCGCAGGGCGGTGTACGACACCGGGCGGCCGGAAGGGTCCTTCCACCCTTCCTCCGGTCCTAATGGTGCCGCGTACTCCGCCATCCAGTCGTAGATCTGCACGACGGTGCAACGCAGGGCGATCAGCCACTCCAAGATCGCGGGTACGTCGCCGTCTTGGAACGAGGTGGCGAAGCCGTGCACGGGCCGCTCGCCGGGATGAGCCCCGACGGTCGTCAGCTCCTCGGCCAGCACGGCCCCGTTGTCGCCCAAGGCCTCGACCGAATACGTGCCGCCCGGCAGGCCGCCGAAACGGGCGGCCCCGTCGTACTCGGCGTCGATGACATCGCCCCGCGCCCGGCGAGCGACGACGCTCCCGGTGCCTTCCGGCAACTGGTCCAGCACGATCTCCTGGCCCGAGCGGTAAAAGGCCCGCAGCTCGGCGAGCCGGCTCAGCGTAGGCCCCCGAGCGAGATCCCGCTGCGGGCCCAGCGCTGGGACACCAGGACGACGATCACGACCGGGACGGTGGCGATCACCGAGCCGGCGAAGAACGGCCCCCACGCCGTGGTGTGCGCACCGATGAAGTCGGCCAGGCCGATCGGCAAAGTGAAATGCGACGGTGTGGACAGCATCGTGAGAGCGAGGGGGAACTCGTCCCAGGCGAAGCTGAAAGTGAACATGGACACCACTGCCAGCGCCGGTACCGACAACGGGGCGATGAGCCGCACGACCACCTCGAGCGTGCTCGCCCCGTCCAGGCGGAACGCCTCTTCGTACTCGCGGGGGATGCCGGCGAAGAAGCCGCGCAGGAAGAAAACCGAAAAGGGCAGGTTGGCGCTCACGTACAAGAAGACCAGGCCCACGAGCGAGTCCAGTAGGTGGAGCCGGTCCATGAGCAGGTACTGGGGGATGAGCAGCAGGACGCTGGGGATGGCCAGGCTGGCCAAAAAGGAGTAAAAGATGAACTCGCGGAACCGGAACTTATAGCGGGCGAAGGCAAAGGCGGCCAGTGAGGCCAAGCAGACGGTGATGACCACCGTCGCCACGGTGAGCAGCAGGCTGTTCAGGAAGTAATGGCCAAAGCTGTTCTCGGTCCACGCCTGTACGTAGTTGCTGGTCGTCGGGTGGGTGGGGACGAGCACCGTGTTGCCCTGGATGTCGTTGTTGGACTGGAACGACAGCGACAACATGTACAAAAGAGGCCCCATGGAGACCAGGGCCAGCACCACGGCGATGACAAGGCGCGTCCGGTCCCAACGCCGGATCCCGAACAGGCCGGGCGGGCCGACGGGGGCGGGCTGCCTTTTTTGTGTTCCTCTCAATGCCATGGACTTTTCCTCACGTCTCCTGCTGGCGCCGCACGCTGATCTCGACCCAACTGAAGGCGAAAAGGACGAGGGCCAGCAACGAGCCCAAGGCGGCGGCGTAGCCGAACTGGAAATCGACGAAGGCCAGCTGGTGTAAATAGGTCATGAAGGTCTGGGTGGAGTTGTAGGGGGCACCAGCGGTCACCTCGAAGACCTGGGTAAACACCTGGGCCCCCCCGATGACGAGCAGCACGGTGATAAAGGTAGTGGCGGTACGCAACGACGGCAGGACCACGTAGCGCCAGACCTTGGGCTCCGTGGCGCCGTCTATCCGGGCCGCCTCCAAGAGTTGGCGGGGGACCCCGTCCAGGGCAGCCAGGTAAATGATGAAAGACCAGCCGACGCCCTTCCAGATGCTGAGGAGCCAAATGATCCCGTTCGCCGTCCAGGTCTTCGCCGTCCAGTCGATGCTCACCGTGTGGCCGGCGAAGATGCCGGCAATGGCATTGGCGATACCACCTTGGGAGCTGAAGATCGAGCTGAACACCCAGCTCACCACGACCCACGAAGTGACCACCGGGATATAGACCGCCGCTCGCCACAACAACGAGCCCGGCAGGCGGTCGACGAGCACGGCGGCGGCGAACAGGCCCACGGCGATCTGAAGGGGAACAGTCACCACGACGAACAGGAACGAGTTGAGCGCCGCGGTGCGCACGATGGGGTCGTGGAAGACCTGGGTGTAGTTGGCCCAGCCCACGAAGGGGTTGGACGCGCCCGGGAAGATGTGCCAATTGAAAAAGCTGATCTCGAACTGGCGGAAGACGGGGTAAATGGTGAAAGCGGCGTAGACGACCACCGCCGGCGCCAGCAGGAGGTACGGCGTGGCCTTGCGCCGTGCTCGTTGCGAGCGGCTGGAGCGGCGCGGGGCAGCGCCCGGCGAGAAGGACGCCGGGCGCTGCTCCAGGGTGGTCGTAGCCGTCAACTGTCGCTGATCAGCCGGCGGCCAAGGCGGCGTTGGCCTCCTGCGCCGCGGTGTTCATGGCGTCCGATACGTCCAGCTTCCCGGCCTGGATCTCTTGCAGTTCAGCCGTGAAGTCGGCATCAAGCTCGGGATAGCCGGGGGCAACGGGCCGCGCCCTGGCCGTGAGGAGCTGTTGAGCGAAGACGCCGAGGTACGGGTTGTCCTTGACTTCGCGTGCGGCGTCGGCCGTGTAACCGGCCATATCGCCTCGGGCGGCCATCTGGGTCTGCGCGTACGGCTCGGCGAGGTACGCGGCCAGCAATTTTGCGTCAGCGATATTGGGAGCGTCCCGGGCGATGACGAGATCCTCACCACCGACGGTCGAGATGGAGCCGCCGGGGCCTGAGGGGAACGTAGCGACTCCGTAATTGAGGCCGCTTACCCCGTTGAAGGTCGGCACGGCCCACGGGCCGTCGACCTCGATGGCGTACTCACCCTTTGAGAAGCCGGTCTCGTCCGACACCGCTCCTGAACCTCCTACGAAGTCCGAGCCGATGTCTCCCGCTTTGTCCAGGCTGACGAGCTCGCTGATGGCCGACTCGGTGGCGGTACTGTTCATGTAGCCGGTGGCGCTGGTGAGGCTCGAATTGGTGAGCGCTCCCCCATCGCTCCAGATGAACGGGGCGACGTTCCAGAGGTCGGTGCCGCCCACGCTCAGGCCGAACCGGCCCTTGGCTGAATTTGTCAGGGTGGCGGCGTCCGCCCACAGCTGCGCAAGGGTGGTGGGAGGGCCGGACAAGCCGGCGGCGGCGAACTCCGTCTTGTTCCAGAACATCGCCTGGGTGTTCGTGTCATCGGGGATCCCGTAATAGCTGCCTTCGTAGTAGTTGGTCGAAAGCGGGCCAGGCAGGGCGCCCTTCAATATCGGCTGCGCCCACTTCTGGCGCGACATGTCGAGCAGTACCCCATCGGCTGCCAAGGTGGGCACCCAGGCAATGTCGGAGCGAAGCACGGCGGGCGGGTTCCCGGCGGCCGCAGCGGCAATGAACTTCGCCAGGAGGTCCGCGTACGGGACCTTGACGGAGATGACCTTGATCCCGGGGTTCTCCTTTTCGAACCTGCTGAGGATCCCCTGCATGGTGCTGAATTCTGAGGGCTTTCCTACTGCATTGTAGGTGTTCCAAAATTGGAGTGTGACGACGGGTGACGACGCCGAGGCCATGGTCGGCGACAGGCCCATGAACGCAGCGGCGGCGGCAAGAGTTGTACAGGCGACGCCGGCTCCCAGGGACCGCTTCCTACCTCGGTTGTTGTTATCGGTATGCAACGTTCCTTGCCTCGTCATTTCGTGTTTCCTTTCCTGCGGTTCGTTGGTTGGGCTTCATTGTTGGGAGCCGATCGGCTCGGTTTTAGTGGTGACATCCGGTGCGGCTGGGGGCGGTCCGAGCTCGGTCGCCAGAACGACGTACATGGCATGTGACCAAACAAGGTCGGCGGCGGGAGGGCCCCAACGGGCAAGCCACTCCCGGTAATGCTCAGGGTCGCGTCCCTCTCCGCCAAACTGCTCGGCCAGGCGCCCGTGGTCGTCCACCCGCTCGGCCACCCAGTCCAGGCACCGCTCGGCCGCCGTGATGTCACCGGCGCGGGCGTAGTACAAACCAAGCGACGCGGTCAGCACGGGCCAGGCGCCACCCCCGTAGTAAGTGTCCGTCGGGTACCGGCGGGTACCCCCCTCAAGGTCCAGCTCGGCGGCGATGGCGCGCACCGTCTCGACGAACGCCGGCTCGTCGGGAGGCACAAGGTGGAACGGTTCGCACAACCACAACAGAGCGGCGTCGACTTGCTGGCTGTGGTCGGACTTGGCGAAGCGGCCCACCCGTCGGCCCTGGTCAAGGACGAAGGCCTGAAGAGATGCCGCCCGCTCGGCCAGCTCGGGGGCGCCGAGCATGGAGGCGGCGGCGCGCAAACCGGCGGCCACGCACCCGAGCGTGGCCGTGTGGACCGAGTCACCCGACTCTTCCCATACGTCGTAACAGGGTGACGTGCCGAACTCGACCAGGTAGCGGCCGACGCTGTCGACGGAGCGCGCCAGTCGGGACGGGAGAGCCTTCTCACCGCTTCTTTCGAGGTGCTGTTGCAGCGACCATAGCCAGGTGCCGTAGCCATCGACCTGGAAGTTGGGCCAATCGTCCCCCACCGGTCGGCCGCTCAGGTCGAACCGGGCCGGTGGCATGCGGGCCGGGTCGATCGGCTCACCCGCGGCCCGCCTGTCCAGGGCGCGGGCGATGACGGGGGCGATCCCTTCGATGGCGGCCGCCGACCACTCGTGGAACGCCCGGGAGGATCCGTGCTCGCCTGCGCAGTCCAGGGCATAGGCGGTGAAAGACCCGTCTCGCAGCCAGCAATAGCGGTACTCGGCGAAGTCCGGCGAGGCGATGAACGCTCCCCTCGGGCCCTGGTTGCTCAGCATCTTGGCTACCGACGGGGCGACGAGACGGGCGAGGTCGCCCTCTATGGCGGGACGCCCATCCTCGTCGAGTTTCTTCATGCAGCATGTAAAGTAAGTCACGACGCTACGGTTGTCAAGGCACCATCAGGTCTGAATTATGGAGCTTTACTGTCCCGGCCGTGTGCCCCGGCGCGGCCAATTTCTACTGGGCTTTCTACAGTGACTAACCTAAGAGGCGCGATGAACGACGAAGATGTCGGGGGCAGCGACTTCACCCGCATGGCCATCCTCGACCTGCTGGGACGCGACGGGCCGGCGTCGCGTGCCACCATTGCCAGGGATCTCGACTTGAGCCCGGCGACCGTCAGCCAAGTGACCAGACGGCTGATCCACCAGGGGGTGGTCGAACCGCTCTACTTCGCGCCCTCAGAGGGCGGTCGCCCGGGCCAACTTCTCGGCTTGGTGGCCGATGCCGGCCACGCCGTCGGGGTAAAACTGGCCGCCGACCACCTGATCCTGGTCGATGTCCGCCTCGACGGCCACGTCTTGGACACCACGACGGAAAATTTCGATGCTTTGGCCGCCGATGCCATTCCCCGCCTGCTGGCGAGCCTAGGCGCATTCGTGGGGACCAACGCCACCCGTCTTCTCGGTGTCGGGGTGTGCGTACCGGGCGTGGTCGAACACCCTGACGTCGGCGATGTCGACGCCGAGGTGCTCGGCTGGTCGCGAATGCCGCTCGGCCGGGAGCTGCGCCAGGCGATCGGAGTGCCCGTGCTGATCGAAAACGACGTCAAAGCCCTGGCCGTAGCCGAGCGCCTGTACGGCCGGGGCCGCAGCCGCCGAAGTTTCGTGGTGGTCACCGTGGGCCGCGGCGTCGGTTTCGCCTGCGTCAACAACGGCGTGCTCGAACGGGGCTCCCACGGTGGGGCCGGCGAGGTCGGCCACGTCGTGGTGTCCAACAACGGCCCGCAGTGCGCTTGCGGCCAACGCGGTTGCCTGGAGGCCTACATCGGGTCGGACGGGCTGGTCGCCGCCGCCCGGGAGGCCGGGCTCCTAAAGGCGGGGCAGGGGCTCGACCGCTTGACCGGGCTGGCCGACCGGGGCGACCCCGGGGCCCGGCAGGTTTTCGCCCGGGCGGGGCAGCGCCTGGCTTACGGTATCGCTCCCGTAATCGCCGCTCTCGACCCCGAAGTCCTGCTCGTGGCGGGCGAAGGTACAGCTTCCTGGCCGCACTGGGACACGGCCTTCCGCTCCAGCCTGACCCGGCGCCTGCCGGGCTGGATGCGCGGCACCCCGGTCGAAGTCGACCCATGGGACGAGTCGAGCTGGGCCCGGGGTGCCGCGGCCATCGTGCTGGCCACGCCCTTTGACCGCAACGGGCTGGCCGGCCAGCAGCGCCTCCAGGTGCTGGCGCGCCTCCACGGGGATTAAGCGCCGAGGACGGCGCCGAGAAAGGTGAGGGCGTCGGCGCTCTCGGCCATGGCCTTGGACGTGGGCTTACCCAGCCCGTGGCCGGCGGAGGTCTCGACCCTGATGAGCACCGGGGCGTCCGTGGCCGGATCTTGGGCCGCCTGCAGAGTGGCGGCGAACTTGAACGAATGGCCGGGGACGACCCGGTCGTCATGATCGCCCGTAGTGATCAGGGTCGGGGGGTAGCGCACGCCGGGCTTGATGTTGTGCAAAGGCGAGTACGCACGTACCCAGCGGTACTGCTCGGGGTCGTCGGGGTCGCCGAAGTCGCTCTTCCAGGCCCAGCCGATGGTGAACTTGTGGAACCGCAACATGTCCAGCACGCCCACCTCGGGCACGGCGGCCCCGAACAGTTCGGGGTGCTGGGCCAAGCACGCCCCCACCAGCAGGCCACCGTTGGAACCGCCGTTGATGGCGATGCGCTCGGCCCGGGACCAGCCCGACGAAGCCAACCAGCGGGCGCAGTCGCAGAAATCGTCGAAGGCCCTCTGCTTGTTCGCCAACCGGCCGGCGTCGTGCCACGACCGCCCGTACTCACCGCCGCCCCTCAGCACGGCCACAGCCAGGATCCCGCCCCGCTCCACGAACAGGGCGTCGCTCCTCATGAACGAGGGCGTCATGGCGATGTCGAAGCCTCCGTACCCGACGAGCAGGGCCGGAGCGTCCCCCGTAGGGGCGACATCGCGCCGGCGGGTCAGGAACAGCGGTACCGCGGTGCCATCGTCGGCGGTCACAAAGACCTGCTCGCTAACCAGAGCGTCGGCGTCGACCGGCGCCGCCGGGCCCTCCAGCAGCCGCGTCTCACCCGTGCTCACGTCGTGGGACCACAGCGAGCCCGAATCGATGAACGAGCACAGGCCGAAGTGCACCAAAGAGCTGTCCGCACGGCCCTCGATACCCATACCGTCCTCGCCCGTGCGCAGGGAAACGATGGGAGGCAGGGGCAGCTCCCGTACCTGGGCCCCGTCGAGCTCGAGGACAGACAGGCGTGAGCGGGCGTCCTGAAGGTAGTGGCAGACGAGCCGGCCCCCGCAGTTCCTGGCTCCCATGAGCATGGCCGACCGTTGGGGGACGACCTCTGTCCAACTTGCCCTCTCCGGGTGGTCGAGGTCGATGGCCACGAGCCGCTGGCGTTCGGCCTCGTCGTCGGTGACCACGAGGAACGTGGTGGCGATGTTGGCCGCCACCGCCGCCTTGCACGAAAAGCCGGCGACGAGGGGCCGGAGCCCGAGCCCGGGCCGGGCGTGGTCGAGGACAAGGAGCTGTGACTCGGGGTTGGTGCCCCGGGATATGGAGATGACCAGGAACCGCCCGTCCTCGGTCACGCTCGCGTGCGGCAGCCACTCGGGCTCCCCCGGGGCCTCGAAAATGAGCCTGTCCTGGGCTTGTGGGGTGCCCAGGACGTGGAAGAAGATGCGCAACAGCCCCACCTGCCCCGTCAGCTCGGCCCCCGGCTCGGGCCGGTCGGTGGCGCTGTAGTAAAAGCCCGAGGCGTCCCGCCACGCCGCCCGGCCGTAGCGGCTCCACTCGACCAGGTCGGCCCGGTCGGTCCCGCTGGCCACCTCGCGCACGTGCCAGGTCGCCCAGTCGGAGCCGGCCGTGCTGGTGGCGTAAGCCAACAATGACCCGTCGTCGGTGACCGCCACGCTCGTGACGGCGACCGTGCCGTCGCCGGACAGCAGGTTGGGGTCCAGAAGAACGCGCCCCTTATCATCGGGCGCCGTCATCACGAAGAGCACGGACTGGTCCTGGAGGCCCGAGTTCCGGCGCTGGAACCAGGCCCTGCCGGCCCGGAACGGGACCTCGGACCGGGGGTAGTCCCACAACTCGCTCAGCCGGGCGCGCACCGCGTCGCGTCCCGGGACGGCGGCCAGGAAGACCTCGGTCCTGTCGTTTTGGGCCTGGATCCAGGCCCGGGTCTCGGGGCTGTCGGTGTCCTCGAGCCACCGGTAGGGGTCGGCCACTACCTCGCCGTGATGGTCGTCGACCTGGTCGCCCCTGCGCGTGACAACATCGGGGATCCGGGCCATCAGCGGAAGTGCCGCTGGAGCTCGTTGGCGTACTCGGTGCCGAGGGTGGCGCTCCGGGCCTTCTTGAACGTGAGGGCCTCTTTCGTCCCTGCCATGCCCATGAAGATAAGCCCCTGTCCGTAGATGTACCGAGTTTGGTCACCAGCGTGCCAGGAGGCAGAGACGCGAACTCCCTATGGCCGCGAAGGCCCTGGTCCGTCAGGGCTTGGGCTTTGGCCCCTGGTGCGCAGTCATGCTGCGCCTCAAGCGCCGACGAGCCGTCAGCCTCGGCAGTAGGCGGCATCCGTGGGCGCCACCCCCCACAAAGCGAGGACGGCCGGCGGGACCACGGACAGTTCGCGGCAAAAGATCGGCAGCGCTGACCCGAGGAACTTCCACGCTCCAGCGCCGGCACGCGAGAACACCCCGTAACCGCCGGCGTCCTGCATCATGGCCGGAGGGTCGCCCTTGGCGGGGAAGAACGCCGCCTCGGCCCAGTAGGTGCGCGTGGTCTGGTCGTAGGCGTAGTAGAGCGACCCGGGCGCCATACCTGCCACCTGGTCCGGCTTCAGGCGCCAGCCGGCCACGAACGCCGCCACCAGCTGGCTCTTGACGCTGGCGGTGGCCACAACGTCCTGGACGTGGTCCAGCGGTGGTTGGGCGATGGCGAAGGCCTGGGGCAGCTCGCCCACGGGCACGGCCCGGCCCGGTAGGCCCGAGGCGGCGGCCACGGGTAGGACGTGGCCCGGCCCGTAGTGGGGCGACCGGCTCCGGTAAGCACCGATGGCCAGTACATAGACGGTGGTGCCGCCCGGCCCGATGGCCAGGGCCTGCGCGCTCTGGCCCACGTCGAGGGCCTTGCCCGCTTTGCCCGTGGCCACGTCGACGGGGACAAGGGTGCTCTGGCTGGAGACGAGCGAGCTAAGGCTCGGGCTCTGGGCGATGGTGAGGACATAGGCCGTCGACCCATCGGGCGCCATGGCTACCTGCCAGGACACGGCGCCAGGCTCGTCGCCGAGGGTGGCGACTTTGCGCACGCCCCCGGTCGCCGTGCTCAAAAGGGCCAGGGTCACGTTGTTGGCGTAGGGCGAGCCCTGCTCGAGGGCGGTGACCGGTGTACCGACCTCGGCCAGCGTCGAGCCGTCGGGGCTCACGGCCAGGGCCACCGGCATGGAGGTGCGCAGACCGATCAGCTTGCCCGGCCTGCCTGTCGCCGTGTTGACGGGGACGACCCCTGAGGGCGTGATGGCGTAGGCGGTGGCGCTGTCAGGGGCGAAGACGAGCCCGCTCACCGGGAAGGGCGGGTACGCCGCCTGGGGGAGCCTTATCTCGGGCCCGGCCTTGCCCGTCGAAGTGTTGAACGGGGTGATCCCGCTGGGCTCGCCCTGATGGCTGACGCTGGAGTCGACGACGTATATCAGCTTGCCGTTGGGCGACATCGTCATGGACAGCGGGAGCGTGCCGACCGGGACGGGGCGCAGAGCGGTCCGGGTCACCAGGTCGATGGGCGTGATCGTCACCGGCAGCGTCGCCGGCGTGGTGGCGGCGTCGTAGCCGTTGAGGACATAAGCCATGCGGCCATCGGGCGCAATGGCGATGGCCTGCGGGTCGGTGCCCACCGCTATGGCCTTGCCCAGCGTGTAGTTGTTGGTGGCGAGGGGGACGACGCGGCCGGGCGACCCGTCCCCGTCACTGCCCACCTCGACCACATAGACGGTCTTGGCCCCCGGAGCGACGGCCAGGGCGTCGGGGAGCTCGCCCAGGCTTATCGACGGCGCCGCCGTACCGGTGGCGAGGTCGATGGGCGTCAGGCTGTGCGAGCCGAGGTTGGCCACGAACATGGTCGACCACGAGCCGGAGGTCCCGGCCGCCGATGCCAGCGCGGCCCCGCCCAGGTCGACCGGGACGATGCCGACCGCGACGATGCCGACCGCGACGATGCCCACCGCGACGAGGGTGGCCTCGACAATGGCGGCGCGGACCACCCCGATCAGAGCGGCGGCCGGAAGGGACCGCCGACGGGCGCCGGACGTCAAAGTTTCTCGGCCAGTTGGACCAGTGCGGCCAGCTCGTGGGCGGCCGGGGCCTTGACGTAGATGCCGGCCGAGTAGATCTTCGTGCCGTCTATCGCCGCCATCCCCTGCACGGGGGTACCGCCAACGGTGAAGGTGTAGTAGTACGCGGTCATGCCGAGGCCCGAATACGGGGTGAACTTAAACTTGAGCGCCTCCGCTTGCGTCAACGCGTGCTGCAGTTCCGACCCCGTAAGGGGCTTCGACGTCACCTCGTACGAGAGGATGACGTCCTTGGCCAACGCCTTCAGGCTGGTCTGGGAGCCGAAGATACATGACTTGACGGAAGCGGCAATTTCGTCGTTCTGCTTGGTCGCCTTCACGCTGTTGGCGTAGTACGTCCCCGCGGGCACGCTGTGATGAACGAACCTCCCAACCAGTACCGCGCTTATCTGGCTGCATGGCGACGGCAACGGGGAGGCCGGCTGGAAGGCCGAAGCCTGGGCGACAGACGGGACAGCTACGAGGCCCAGGGCGACCGTGCCGGCGAAAAGCAAGGCCCGCGGCCCGAAGAAGCGCGGCGCCGGGCGACCGGGGCGGTTGGAAAGCGTGCTGTCCGTCATCGAGCTCCTTTATGAACCGGCTCTCGCCGCGTTAGGTGGACGCGGGCCCTCACGGGTCGCGCTAAGACAATCCCAGCAGCTTATGGTGCCTGCGTCGGTCACCGGCCCGGACGGCCGAACCGGAACAAGTGCCCTTGGGCTCTGGCCCCCAAGCACGGCCCTGCGATTTAGTGGACCGATGGGACGGTCCGGGAGACGCGTGCACCCGGGCGCGGCGCTGGCGGTGCTGTGCGCCTCTGTCCTTATCATCAACGTGGACAACACGATCCTCAATGTGGCCCTGCCCACCCTGGTGCGGGAACTGGACGCCACCTCGAGCGAGCTCCAGTGGATCGTCGACAGCTACGCCATGGTATTTGCCGGGCTGTTGTTCGTGGGCGGCAGCCTGGCCGACAGGTTCGGGCGCAAGCGGTTCTTTCTCATCGGGCTGACCGTTTTTGCCCTGGGGTCGGTCGGTGCCGCCTTTTCCGGTTCGGTGGACCTGCTGATCGCGTGCCGCGGGGTCATGGGGGCGGGCGGGGCCCTCACCATCCCGGCCACTCTTTCGATTGTCAACGACATCTTCCGCGACCCCGTCGCCCGGGCCAGGGCCATCGGCACCTGGGGCGGGACCATAGGGCTCGGGATCGCCATCGGCCCTATCGCCGGCGGCCTGCTGCTGTCCAGGTTCTGGTGGGGCTCCATCTTCCTCGTGAACGTCCCCATCGCCGTGGCCGCCTTCGCCGGCGCCCTGGCGCTGGTGCCCGACTCCAAAAACCCGGCGGCCGACCGGCCCGACCCGGTCGGGGCGTTGTTGTCGATCGGCGGCCTGGGCCTGCTCCTGTGGGCGATCATCGAGGCCCCGGTCCGGGGATGGGCGTCGGGTGCAGTGGTGGGCGCCGGCGTGGCCAGCCTGGTCGTGCTGGCCGCGTTCGTCGGCTGGGAGAGCCGTAGCTCTCACCCGATGCTGAAACTGGGCTTCTTCTCCGACCGCCGGTTCTCGGTGGCCCTGGCCGCCGAGTTGCTGGGCTTGTTCGGCCTGCTCGGGGGTCTGTTCGTGTCCACCCAGTTCCTGCAGTTCGACCTCGGCTACTCGCCACTCGGGGCCGGCCTGCGCATCCTGCCTATCGCCGCCACTCTCGCCCTGAGCGCGGCGCTGTCGCCTCTGGTCACACGGGCGACCCGGCCCCGGTTCACCGTTTTCGCCGGTCTGGCCGCCGTCGCCGGTGGCCTGTGGCAGGTGTCGCTCCACCCCTCGGTCACCACGACTTACCTGGACGTCCTACCCGGCCTGCTGCTCATCGGCCTGGGTGCCGGGCTCCTTCTCCCCACGGCCACGAACTCGGTGCTCGGCTCGGTCCCCCGGGGGGACGCCGGCGTCGGTTCGGCCACCAATTCGGTTTCCCTCCAGGTCGGCGGGGCACTGGGCGTGGCCGTCATCGGGAGCCTGCTGTCGACCCGCTACCAGCACCGTATGACCTCGGCCCTGGCCGCCTACCACGTGCCTGCCGCAGCGACCCGGACCATCCTCGGCTCCGTCGGTGCCGCCTTGGCCGTGGCCGCCCACGTCGGAGGGGCGACCGGGGCGTTACTGGCGCTGACGGCGCGCTCGGCCTTTATGAGCGGCGCCGGCGTGGCACTGGGAGTGGGCGCCGCCGTCGCCATCGGGGGCAGCCTGCTCGCCCTGACCGCGCTGCCTTCGGGTCACGCCACCGCCGCGCTGCCTTCGGGTCACGCCACCGCCACCGAGGCCCAGGCGGGGCCCTAGCCGGGAACGGCCCAGAGCCGGATGGCCAAGCCGGTCCCGGTGAGGGCGACAAGGGCGCGCAGCAGATTGGCCGGGATCCGCCGTGCCACCGGAGGCCCGGCCATGCTGCCCACAAAGGCCCCTACGGCCAGGGCGGCGGCCGCCGCCCAGTAGACGTCGCCCAACACGACGAACACGATGGCGGAGACGGCCGTGGCCAGGCCGAGGACCATGTTTTTCAGGGCGTTGGCCGTGGCGATGTGCTGGTCCACGCTCAACAGCAGCAAGGCGAGGAGCATTACGCCCGACCCGGCACCGAAGTACCCGTTGTAGGCGGAGAGCAAAAAAAGCCCGTACGGCCACCAGGACCGGTCCCGGCCGACCGGGTGGCGCGCCTGGCGCGCCGACAGCCGGGGCTGGAGGAGCAGGCTGGCAGCGGCGAAGACGAGCAAGAACGGCACGATCCGGCGGAACGCCGCCGACGGTGTCGCCAGCAGCAGGCCCGAGCCCACCAATGCGCCGACGACGGCCACGGGCGCCCAGTGCCTGAGCCATGGCCCCTTGCCTGCCAGTTCCGGCCGGGAGGCCAACGCCGACCCGGGCCCGCAGACCACGAGCGCCACGATGTTCGTCACGTTGGCCGGCAGCGCCGGCACACCGACGGCCAGCAGGGCTGGGTACGAGACCAGCGACGTGATCCCTCCGGCCGTGCCCACGGTCCCGGCCAGTACCCCCGCCCCCACCAGCAGGGCGAGGTCGGCGGTCGAGGTCACGGTCCACCGAGCGTAGGCCCGCCCACCGGCGCGTCAATTAATGTGGGCGGCGTCACCAGTCAAGGATCTCAACCAGAAGGCGGCCCGGGCGCGGGCGAAGGCCACGGCGCCGCCTGGGACCTGTCAGTCCTGACGGCGCGGGCACGCGCTCTTTGTGGGCCGGGCCGGCGAGCGGTGCTCGGCATCGCCGGGGCCCCCGGCGCCGGTAAATCGACCCTCGCCGGCCTGCTCGTCGAGCGGATCATCGACCAGTTCGGGCCGGTGGCGGCGCTGGTGCCGATGGACGGCTTCCATCTCGCCCAGGTCGAGCTCCAACGGCTCGGGCGCGCTTCAAGGAAGGGGGCGCCCGACACCTTCGACGTCCATGGCTATATCGCTCTCTTGGACCGGTTGCACACCGAGCTGGTTGAGACCGTGTACGCCCCGGCCTTCCCCCGGGATCTCGAGGAGCCCCTTGCCGGCGCCATCCCAGTACAGCCAGGCGTGCAGCTGGTCGTAACGGAGGGCAATTACCTGCTGGACGCCACTCCCCCGTGGGACCGGTTGCGGGCGCGCCTCGACGAGGCCTGGTACGTCGAGCTCGATGACGAGGTCCGCATCTCCCGGCTCGTGGCCCGCCATATCGCCTTCGGGAGGAGCCCCGACCAAGCCCGCCAATGGGCCCTTGTGGTCGACCAGCCCAACGCGGACCGGGTGGCGAAAGGGCGCGCTCGGGCCGACGTGGTGGTCAGGGGCGTATAGGCGGCACAGGCCGGTTTGGAGGACGGGCGTCGTTATCCTGAACAGGTAGCAGTGCGACCCTCTCCTTCCGGTTCCGTGGCGGCAACGCCGGGATGGGTGAGGCGGTTGTGGGGCTACATGCTCCGGCACCGTCGCGACGTGGTGCTTTCGCTGGGCGCCGCCGTGCTCGGGAGCACCTGCCAGACCGTCGTACCGCTGATCGAACGCGAGATCATCGACGGCGTGATCATCGACCACAACACTGCCTTGTGGCCGTGGCTGGTGCTCCTGATCGGACTGGCCCTGGCCGGCTTCGGCTTCGCCTACATACGGCGCTACCGCGGTGGCCGGGTCGCCCTGGCCGTGCAGTACGACCTACGCAACGACATGCACGACCATCTCCAAGCGATGGACTTCGACAACCTCAACCGGATGCCGACCGGCCAGCTCGTCGCCCGGGCCAATTCCGACTCGACCCTGGTGCAGGGGCTCCTCAGCTTCTTCCCCATCATGAGCGGCAACGTGCTGTTGATGCTGGTCTCCCTGGGCGTGATGGTCTACCTGTCCCCCTTGCTGGCAGTGGTGAGCCTGACCGTGGCCCCGGCCCTGCTTTTCGTTTCCTACCGCATGCGCTGGCGCATTTTCCCCGCCACCTGGGACGGCCAGCAGCGTGAGGGCGACGTGGCCCAGATCGTGGACGAGGACGTCAACGGGGTTCGGGTGGTCAAGGCGTTCGGCCAGGAACGGGCCGAGCTCGAACGTCTGGCCCGCGCCTCGGCCAAGCTCTACGGCTCCCAGATGCGAGCGGTGCGCCTCCAGTCCCGTTACCAGCCCCTCCTGGAAGCCATCCCCGCCCTCGGGCAGGTGACCATCCTCGCCCTGGGCGGCTGGCTGGCCATCCACCACGAGATCACCCTCGGGACGTTCCTGGCCTTTTCGACCTACGTCGGCCAGTTGCTGGCGCCGGCGCGCCAGCTCGCCGGCGTCCTCACCATCGGCCAGCAGGCCCGGGCCGGCATGGAACGTATCTTCCAGCTCCTGGACCTAAAGCCCGCCATCGCCGACCCTCCCGGGGCCTTCGAGCTCCCCCCGCTGCAGGGCGAGGTGGTCTTCTCCGACGTGCACTTCGGCTACAGCCCCGACCACCCGGTGCTCCAGGGCCTCGACCTGCACATAGCCCCGGGCGAACGGGTGGCCATCGTGGGCCCCAGCGGCAGCGGGAAGTCCACGGTGGCAATGCTCGTATCGCGCTTTTACGACCCCGACCGGGGTACCGTCCGGGTCGACGGCCACGACGTCCGGGACGTGGCACTGCGGTCACTGCGCCACCAGGTCGGTGTCGTGTTCGAGGAGAGCTTCCTGTTCTCCGACACGGTGCGGGCCAATATCGCCTACGGGCGCACCGACGCCACCGACGAGGAGGTGGAGGCGGCCGCCAGGGCGGCTCAGGCCCATGAGTTCATCGAGCGCCTCCCGGACGGCTACGGCACCGTCGTGGGCGAGCGAGGCCTGACTCTTTCGGGCGGGCAACGCCAGCGGGTGGCGCTGGCCCGGGCCATCCTGTACAACCCCCGCATCCTCATCCTCGACGACGCCACCAGCGCCGTGGACGCCCGGGTCGAGGACCGCGTCCACGAAGCCCTGCGCGTCGTCATGGCGGACCGCACCACCCTGCTCATAGCCCACCGCCTTTCCACCCTGCACCTGGCCGACCGCATCGTCGTC
>PMWT01000084.1 GCA_003166025.1 Acidimicrobiaceae bacterium
GTGCTCGTGGTCGTAGTGCTCGTCGTGGGGAAGCTCAGCGCCCACTTGGCGTCCAGGCGCTGGGCAAACTTGGAAGCGCATATTGGGGCGGAGGACGCTCCGGGGCTCAGGCACATGGCCGCCACAAGGTAATTGGCGGCCCCGTCGACACTGCGGGCTACGGCGCTGTCAGGGTGGCGCAAGTCGGCCGCCACCTGTGCCTGGCTCAGGTGCATGAGAGGTGCGACGTTGGAGGGAGAGCCGATGACCAGGAAGTCGCCGCCAAGGTCGGTAAAGGGGACCGCTCCTGTGTACTGCGTATAAGGGGACCGGTCGTACTTCTTCACGAGCGCGTTCAGGTCCGCCGGGTATTGCGCTGACCCGTTCTGGGACGTCTCGAAGGCGTCCAGTTTGAAGTACTTGCTCACATAGCGGGACCCGGTGAAGCTCCAGCTCTTGAGGCCAGGGTAAACGTCGGTCGGGGACGACGACAGAGGGCGGCCGAGCTGGGTGAACGTGCCGAACTGGGACAGTGCAACCTGGAGGGGCCAGTTGCCAAGGGCGCAGAACGGGCACCAGCCTCCTCCGACATAGGCCACCTCGACCTTGCCTTCGGCCGTGAGGGCGGGCTGACGGGGCAGGAGGACAGGGCTTGATACCCCGCCTGGGATGCCCACGCTCTCCAGGTCAGCCACGGGTACCTGCACGTCCTGGACCGCCGTACCGGCCCCGGCCTGTACCGCCGTCGCGGCTGCTGCCGCGGGCTCGACCAGCCCGGCCCCCGGGACGGCGAGGGCCGCCAAGGCCAGGGCGACAACTGTGCCAGTGGCGGCTGCATTTGGCCAATGGGAGCGGTGGCGGGCGGTCTTGGTCGCTTGCCGGCGACCTACCTTTCCGGGCCCGGTGGTCACCTTGGAGGAGAGCACACGGTCACGTTACCGCGGGCGGCACGGGCGTGGCTCTTCTGCTACCTCGGTCCCGAGCAGGGGCGACGCTCCGTTGTCGGACTGTGTGTGTGCGCGCCATAACTTCGAACCGGACGGCGCCAGGAGAAAGTGACCCGCACCCGGTGCCGGTCAGCGGGTGGGACGACGAGGAGCACGACCTTGCAGCTAGGCGACGCTGCCGCGAGGGACCACCCATTGCACCGGTTGGCCCGTCAGCTTCGCAATGCGCTCGTAGTCGGCGTCGTAATGTAGAACGGTGAGCCCGGCAGCTTCGGCGCAGGCGGCGATCAGCAGATCTGGCAGGGGGACGGTCCGATGCTGCGCTCGGTCGGCCAGCAGCGATTGTACCTCCGACGCCCGGTCTACGGTGGTGTCGGTCACCGGTACGCGCGGCATGGCCCGCAGGACTTCGGCCAGTTCGTGGTAGGTCGCCGGACTAGGTGCGCTGTAAAGAAGCTCGAGGTCGACGATCCCGCAGGTGGCAATGCGCCCACCAAGCAGGAGCGGTTCGATAACTTCCCGTACTTGCGGACGAGTACCGCTTCGTGTGAGCGCGCTCTTGTCCGCCAGGTAAGTCGCCATATCTCTTAGCGCCAGGCGCCGGCCATCACGTCAGGGTCGTCGAGCTGGAGCCGTCCCGGCGTGAACAGCATCTCTACGAGGCGTCGACGCTGCTGGAGCTTGATCACCTCGTCTAGGGCCGCGTCCACCGTGTCGGTGAGTGTCCGGGTGCCCAGAATCTCTTTGACCGATTCCACCTTGCCGAAGTCGACCTCGAACGAAGTCTTGCGTCTTGCCGCAATAGCCACTCCAGAAGTATAGCAGGAAGCAGTCATATGAGATAGCATATCTGGAGTATTTTCCTATCAAACCCTGGCTCGAACCCCTGGCTCACTCCGAAGCGATGGTGGATGGCGCGGGAAGCGCCAACCCGTCCCGCCGCCACAGCGCGTTGCCGCCGGCATCGGGGAACTCAGCACTACGCCGGGCGGTGTGCTAGGATTATATGAAACTACATCAAATGTGCTAATCACACTATTCAAGAGAGGAAAGCGGATTTGAGGCACAGAGGGCTCCCACCGGCGCACCGGGGGACCACGGTCGAGTTGCGCACGCTGTACCCCTTCGTGGTGCCCGACGAGCTCGGCGTCGACGGCTGCTACATCGGTCGCGAAGCGTCCGGCGGGTTGTTCTGTTTCGACCCGTGGGAGTGCTACGCCAAGGGCAAGCTGACCAGTCCCAACATTGTCGTGTTCGGCCAGATAGGGCGGGGGAAATCGGCTTTCGTGAAGTCGTTCCTGTGGCGGCAGCTTTGCTTCGGCCGCCAGTGCTGGGTGCTCGACCCCAAGGGCGAGTACGGCGGCTTGGCCCGGGCGTGCGGCGTGGCTCCCTTGCGGCTAGGCCCGGGGCTCGGCCTCCGTCTCAACCCGCTCGATGTCGGGCCGCTCGANNGGGCCGCTCGATGTCGGGCCGCTGGACGGCAGGCCCACCGAAATCGTCGGGCCAGGTGCAGAGACAGGCTGGGCGCCAGCCCACCAGCGCCGGTCCGAACTACTGGGCGCATTGCTTTCCAGCTCGCTCGGGCGGTCCCTACAGCCCGAGGAGAGGGCGGCGGCCGACGTCTCTTTGAGCGCAGTGGAGCGGCGCATGGCGGTGCCTACCTTGGGTGCTGTGGCCGAGGCGCTCCTGGCCCCCGAGCCCGGCCAAGCCGCCGCGCTGGGCACCGACCTCGAAGGACTACGCCACGATGGCCGCCAGGTCGCGCTCGAGTTGCGGCGCCTGGTCGTGGGCGACCTGGCCGGCATGTTCGACGGGGAGACGTCGCCCGGCATCGACATGGCCGGCGGCATGGTGGTGCTGGACCTCTCCCGCCTGTACGCCTCTCCCGCGCTCGGTCTGCTGATGGTGTGCGCGCTGTCGTGGCTCCAGGGCGCTCCGGCCGGGGGAGAGGGCACCAAGCGCCTGGTCGTCCTGGACGAGGCCTGGGCCGTGCTCAACCACCTCGCCACCGCCCGCTGGCTGCAGGCGACGTTCAAGCTGTCCCGGTCCTTCGGAGTCGCCAACATTGCCGTTCTCCACCGCTTGTCCGACCTGAGCGCCGCCGGTTATGAGGGTTCCGAACAGCAACGCCTGGCCGAAGGGCTCCTGGCCGACGCCGAGACGCGTGTCCTGTTCGGCCAGGCGCCAGCCGAGGCCGAGCGGGCCGGCGACCTGCTCGGCCTGACCCGCACGGAGCAGGCGCTTTTGAGCCAGCTTCCCCGGGGAGTGGCGTTGTGGCGGGTAGGCCAGAGCTCTTTCCTGGTCGAGCACCAGCTCGGGCAGGAGGAGCTGGTCCTGGCGGACACCGACGCTGCTATGCGGCCCGTTGCTGTGCCTGCGTAGTTCCGGGTGAGGTACAGGTTGAGCGCGCAGTCGGGCGGCCCAGTGTCCTCAGTTGGCGGATGCGACGGCGACCGCCGCGTCCTGGCCCGCCTGCTGCAGCCCATCCAGTCCGGCGACGTCAACTGGTACCTGCTCAACATATTGGTCGTGGTCATCGCCGCCTACTTCATCGCCGCCCGGTAGGAGGAGGCGGCCCGGGGCGGTCGCCCAGTTCAGCGATCGCATTTTCTACTGCCGTGAGGATCTCACGTTGCAGCTCGGGCCAGGGCCCGGGGACGTCGAGAGCGCCGTAGTGCTTGCGAAGCTGTTCGGCAGACATATCGATCAAGTCCGCCCAGAGCATGTGCAACGGGGCCAGCAGGCGCCGGCGCACGTCTATGGTTTCAGGCTGGACACCGAGGCCGTGCACAGCCCCAGCCAGGGCGTTCTCGATCGGGCCGAGGATCCGGTCCAGGTCCGGGACCTCTTCGACGATGGCGAGGAGGCGGTCAGGACGATTCTCATGCCGAGCGGCGGCAAGTTCATCGTCGATGTGGCGCAGGAAAACGACGATCTTCGCTAGAGCCTCGACCGACGACGCCATGTCGCCCCGTTCGCCCGGATGCTCACTGGCCACGTCTCACACCCCTCGGGCCCTTTCTATCAGCGCTCGCCGATCAGGCCGAGAGCGGCGGTGGCGGCTTGGCGAGCGTCCGTGTCCGCTCGTAGGCGTCCCCGGCGTTCGACTTCAGCCATCGAGCGCAGCTCCTCGGCCCGAGTGGTGGCGGCCAGGATGGTCTCGACAGAGCGCTCCAGTTCGGCCGCCATAGCCACCTCGAACCGCTGGCGCACGGCGTCGAGGCGTTGGGTGAGGTCCCAGCGGGCCCGGCCCGCGTGCTTGTCGAACTCGGCTACCAGGTCCCGCCGGGCCCGCTGGAGGAGGCGGCGGCGCACTATGGCGGGCGGCAACAGCCGGCGCAAAAGCCGGTCCATGCTCTCGGTGGACGAGCCCACGTGCAAGAAGAGGTAGAAGTAGCGCTCGCGCTCCTCGGCCACCCGGGGCACCGCTAGTTGCGGCAGCTCCACCTGGAAGATGTCGGCAGCCGCGGCTCGCACCGCGTTGACACGCTCCTGGGTGCGGTCCCGGAACCGCTCGGCCAGCCGCCTCCACGACTCCTCAGCGTGCTCGGCTTCAGCCTGGCGGAACTGCTCGAAGCTGCCGCGCACGGCGCTCTCCACGGTCCGGCGCAACACGTCTTCCAGCTGGGAGACCGGGGTGGCGCGGGCCACCTCGACGAGCTGGCGGTCACACTTGGCAGGTTCTTGGGCGGCGAACTCGGCCAGCATCTTTTCGATCGTGGCGGCCAGGGTGGCGACGTCGCGCTGCAACAGGGTGCGTTCGTCCTCGAAGGCCTGGTGCTGGTCGGCCGCTGCCTCCCGCAACCTTGCCACCCGCTCGGCGAGCGAGGCGGCGTCGAGCTCGGCGATAGCAGCTTCTATCGCCAGCGAATCATCAAGCTCGTGGGCGAGACGGCCCAGCTCGGCGCGTGCCGTCTGGAGACGGGCTTGGACCAGGTCGAGCTCGACGAACCGGGCGAACTCCTCCGAAAAGGCGGCGAAATCCCCGCCCTCGTTTTCATCGGGGACTTGTCCGGCCAGGCGCGCCCCGAGGGCCGCTCGGGCGCTCACGCACCAGAGCCTCTCCTTATGGCCCAGCTCGGCCGCCACTGCATTTGTCACGAAGCGGGCCACCTCGTCACGCTCCGAAGCCGTCAGGTGGTCCACTCGGTTGAGGACGAAGAACGTGGGCGCTTGGCGCTCGGAGAGCGCGGCTAGGAGCTTGTGCTCTTCTTCAGAGAGAGGGGCGTCCGCTGACAGCACGAGGATGGCCCCGTCGGCCTCCAGGAAGGCGCGCGCCGCCGCCTCGTCGTGGCGGAACACCGAGCCGATGCCGGGGGTATCCACGAGCACCACGCCAGGGCGCAACAGCTCGACGGGCGCCCGCACCTCGACCCGGGCCACCTGGCGCTCGTTGGCAGGGTTACGGGACTCCGTGACGTAATCGGCCAGGTCTTCTAGCCCGATTTCCTGAGTGCTGCCGTCCAGGCGCACGACGGTGGCCCCCGGCGTCCCGTAGCCAACCTCGGTCGCGACGGCCGTGAGGGGCAGGACGCCCGTGGGCATCAGTTCGAGGCCGAGCATGGCGTTGATGAGCGTGGACTTCCCGCGCTTGAACTCGCCCAGCACCGAGACGTTGAAGCGGCGCCGGGCAAGGCGCTCTGCCAAACGCTCGGCGCGAACTCCCAGCTCCTGCCGGTTGGCCGCCACTGTCGCAAGGTCGCCCGCCGCCCTCGCTAGCTTGTCCAGGTCGTTCTCCATCGGGCACCTCCTACCATGCTGACGCACTAGGTAGGAGCCATCGTCCCTGGCTAGGGCGGTCTTGGCGAGCTCCATCGCCTTGTAGCCAGGCTACCAGGCGAGAAGTCTGCTGGGCCTGGTAGACCGGAACAGCAGAAGGAAGAGCTACGTCGGCGTCGCGGTGACTGGGAGTGGGCGGTTGCCGGGGCTGTTCGCCGGTCCGTTCGTGGCCTTGGTCGGTTAGCTTCGTCGCGGAGACGCTTGGTCGTGGCTCGTCTGCAGGTACCGTCGCCGAGCCGAGATGTCTCGCTGGCGGAGTTGCTGAGCGATACTGGCGTCGTAGTTACCGTGTCGCAGCCAGGAGTAACCGCATGGTCAACCATGACCGACGAAGCAAGTTGTTGGATTCCTACGAGAACGCCGCGGTGATCGTGTCGGGAATAGATGCTGGGGACCTCGGCCAGCCGACACCATGCCGCAAGTATGACGTGGCTGGTCTGGTCGACCACATCGTCGAAGCGGGCCACCGGGCGGCCGCTCTTGGCCGGGGCCAGGCACCCCCACCCGGAGACGGTTCCCCCCACGTGGAGCTGTCCGACGCGCCCGGTCAGCTACGCCACGCTGCCGAGGACGCGGCGCAGGCATGGGACGACGACTCCAGGTTGTCATCGAAGTTCACCATGCCGTGGGGTGAGGAGTACACGGGGGCCACCCTGGTCGACATGTACCTAGCAGAGCTGGCCGCCCACGCATGGGATCTGGCCCGGGCCACCGGACAGATCGACGAGTTGGACCCCTCCGTCGCCGTAACGGCACTAGAGGGGGCACGGGCCATGATCAAACCCGAATACCGCGACATGGTGGAACCAGGATCTCCGTTCGGAGAGGAGGTGCCACCTCCCCCGGGCGCCGACGACTGGGAACGCCTCGCCGCCTTCATGGGACGCGACCCGCGAGCACCGCTGGGCCAGTAGGGGTGAGAAGGGCGGGGCGTCCCACAGCCCTTGGGCCCCCCGGGTTGCACTAGGCCGGGAATGCGTTCCGCATATCAGCCACCCACGCCGGGTTTTGAGCAGTGGTTGATCAAGCTCGACGGCGTGAGCGCCACGGGTATGGACGGCCACGGTGAGGGCCTAGGTGAGAGCGCCCCCTATGGTCGGACCGAGTACGCCTACAGCCTCATGGCTCACGCCGCCGGCATCGAGATGACCCCCTGTCTGTTGCTCGCCGAAGGGCCACGCCGTCATTTCATGACTCGTCGGTTTGACCGCGGGCCGGCCGGCGAACGCCATCATGTGATCTCTCTCTGTGCACTGGCGCACCTCGACTTCAACATGACCGGGGCCCACAGCTATGACCAGTACCTGCAAAGCGTCAAAGCGCTCAGGCTGGGCGGCGAGGACCTGCAGCAGGCGTACCGACGAATGGTGTTCAATGTCATGGCGGTCAACCACGAAGACCACACCAAGAACTTCGCTTTCCTGCGACGCCAGGGCGGCGGGTGGGAATTGGCACCGGCCTTCGACGTCACCCACGCCTTCAGCTCGAACAGTTCCTGGGCTCGTCGCCATCTCATGGCCGTCAATGGGAAGTTCGACGGTATTGGCGTTGCAGATCTCCATGCTGTGGGCGAAAGGAACGACATCGCGGGGTACAGGAAAGTGGTCCGCGAGGTGCGTGACGCGGTTGATAAGTGGCACGACTGGGCTGTTGCCGCAGAGTTGGGCGATGACGTTATCGAGCGAGTGGAGACGGACATGCAACGGTTCCGCCCGCTCTGACAGCGGTTGGTGACCTCACACCGGTGTTGCGACGCGGCCCGCGGCGGAGCCTGCGGTAGTTTCGGGGGCGTAGATCGACCCTCGCCGTCCCCGGCCCCGCCTGAGCAAGCCTCGTCTTCGCTACACCTCCGGTCTCGCCTGGCGGTGGTGGTGGGCCGCGGCGCCGGCGCTCTTTCCCGGGCCGCTGGGCGCGGGTCGGGTTCGGTCATCGGCGGGCACGCCATCCTCGCCATCGACCCCGCCGCGCTTGGCGTGTTGGCCGGCGGCCGCCAGGTCGTGCTGGTCTCGGGCACCAATGGCAAGACGACCACTACCAAGCTCCTGGCCGCGGGCCTGGCCGCACCCGATGGCGGGCGTCGCCCGGTGGTCACCAACCTGCTGGGCGCCAACATGCCCGCGGGCCTGGCTGCTGCATTGGCCGCCGGGCCGGCCGGGGCACCCGCCGTACTGGAGGTGGACGAGGCGTGGTTGGGCCGGGTGGCGGCGCAGGTCCGGCCGTCGGTGCTCGTGTTGCTCAACCTGAGCCGCGACCAGCTCGACCGCAACAACGAGGTCCGCCACGTCGCCCAGCGTTGGCGCCAGGCGTGCCTGGAGGCCACTGGGGCTGTGGTCGTGGCCAACTCCGACGACCCCCTGGTGGCATGGGCGGCGGGCAAGGCGGCAAGAGTCATATGGGTCGGCGCCGGCCTGCGCTGGCGCAACGATGCCACCGGGTGCCCCGACTGCGGCGGGACGGTCCTTTTCAGTGAAGGCACCGATGACTGGAGCTGCCAGAAATGCGGCTTTTCCCGCCCCCAGCCCGATATCTGGTTGGCCACGGGCACCGCCGGGGCCCGGGCCGAGTTCGCCGCCGGTGAGAGCCACCCGCTGCAGCTCCGCTTGCCCGGTCGTTGCAACCAGGCCAACGCCGTCATGGCCATGGCCGGCGTCCTGGGCGCGGGAGGAACGCCAGGTCCCGCTCTCGCCGCCATGGCCGCAGTGGCAGAGGTGGCCGGCCGCTACGCCACCTTCGACCTGGTCGGGGTGAGGGCCCGGCTCCTGCTGGCCAAAAACCCGGCCGGTTGGGCGGAGGTCTTCGACATGCTGGCACCCGCCCCTACGCCGGTCGTCATCGCCATCAATGCCCGCACGGCCGACGGGCATGACCCTTCCTGGCTGTGGGACGTGCCCTTCGAGGCCCTACGGGGGCGCCCGGCCATAGCCACCGGGGAGAGGGGCCTCGACCTGGCGGTGAGGCTCCACTACGCCCAGGTCGACC
This sequence comes from Acidimicrobiaceae bacterium, assembly GCA_003166025.1. GTDB lineage: Bacteria > Actinomycetota > Acidimicrobiia > Acidimicrobiales > Palsa-688 > Fen-671. The sequence continues at coordinate 8,685 of PMWT01000084.1, forward strand.
ACGAGCTGGTCCCGGACCTGGTCGAAGCCGTCCAGGCTGCGGGCAAGCGTGGTCGCGCGGAGGGCACCGGCACCGGCACTGGCACCGGCCACGTCCAGGTCGACGTGGTGGCCAATTACACGTCGTTCCACCAGCTGCTGGCCCGGCTGGGCCGGGCGCCGGGAACGCCGGGAGCGGCGAGGGCGGGGGAGGCGGCGAGGGCGGGGGAGGCGGCGACGCCGGGAGCGCCGACGGCCGGCCGGGGGGTCGGACTTTGAGCGTCCTGATCGCCCTCGTCTACCCGGAACTGCTGGGGACCTACGGCGACAGTGGCAACGCCACCATCCTGTCTCAGCGCCTGCGCTGGCGGGGCCATGACACCGAGCTCGTCACCGTCTCGGCCGCCGACAGCGTCCCCGCCAGCTGCGACATTTACGTGATCGGAGGAGGCGAGGACCTGCCCCAGGGCCTGGCGGCGGCCAAGTTGAACGAGAGCCGGGCCCTGCACAGGGCCGTGGACAATGGTGCCGTGGTCCTGGCCGTATGCGCTGGGTTCCAGATCATGGGCGAGAGGTTCGTGGGCCCGGACGGCCGGGCGGGCGAGGGGCTCGGGTTGCTGGACTGCGTGACGGCATCGACATCTGCCCCCCGGGCCATCGGCGAGGTGCTCGTCGAGCCCTCTCGGGAATGGCAGGGCCGTGGCCTGGGCGTGCTCACCGGCTTCGAAAACCACGGTGCGGTCACCGAGCTCGGCCCTGGCGCGCGTCCCGTGGGCGAGGTCAGGCTGGGCACCGGCAACAAGGACGGCACTGTTGAGGGCGCGGTGGCGGGCCGCATCTGGGCCACTTACCTGCACGGGCCGGTGCTGGCCCGTAACCCCCGCCTGGCCGACCTTCTCCTGTCCTGGGTGGTCGGCCCGCTCGCCCCGCTCGAGGACTCCGAGCCGGACGCCCTCCACGCCGAACGGGCGGCCCGGTCCTTCGGCGAGCGCAACCGCGACGACCACAGTGGGACTAGGCACAGTGGGACTAGGCACAGTGGGAAGGCGCACAGCGGGAAAGCGCACGGTGGGAAGTGGCACGGTGGGGAAGGGCTGGCCGGATGGCTACGGCGTTCCTGACCGACCGCTACGAACTGACCATGGTGGAGGCGGCTTTGCGCAGCGGGCGGGCGTCGTGCCCCGCCACCTTCGAGCTGTTCACCCGCCGCCTCCCCGACCGCCGCCCGTGGGGCGTATTCGCCGGCCTGAGCCGCCTGACCGAGGCGATCGAGGACTTCCGTTTCGGGCCGGCGGAGCTGGACTGGCTCAGCGACAACGACGTCGTGAGCGACAGAACTCTGGACTGGCTCTCCACCTACCGCTTCGGCGGCCAGGTTGACGCTTACCGGGAAGGGGAGCTTTACGCCGCCGGGTCGCCCGTGCTCACGGTCGAGGGAACTTTCGCCGAGGCGGTCGTGCTGGAGACGATCGCCCTCAGCATCTTGAACTTCGACTCCGCCGTGGCCGCCGCCGCCAGCCTGATCTCCTGCGCCGCGGGCGACCGGCCCGTGATCGAAATGGGCAGCCGGCGGGCCGAGCCCATGGCGGCCGTGGCCGCGGCCCGGGCCGCTTACCTGGCCGGGTTCGCCAGTACCTCCAACCTGGAAGCCGGGCGGCGCTACGGCGTGCCCACGGCCGGCACCGCCTCGCACGCCTTCGTGCTCGCTTACCCGAGCGAAAAGGAGGCCTTCGCGGCGCAGGTCGCCGCCTGGGGACCGGGCACGACGCTGCTGGTCGACACCTTTGACATAGCCCAGGGGATCCGCAATGCCGTCGAAGTGGCGGGGCCGGAGCTGGGCGGTGTCCGCATCGACTCGGGGGATCTGGGCCGGGAGGCGGCCCGCGCCCGGGCCTTGCTCGACGAGCTCGGTGCCACCCGGACGAGGCTGGTCGTAACCGGGGACCTGGACGCTCACACCATCGCCGCCCTGGGCGGCGCTCCTGTAGATAGCTACGGGGTCGGGGCCAACGTGGTGACCGGGATGGGGGCGCCGACGGCTGGGTTCGTCTACAAGCTGGTCGCCATAGGCGACCCCGGCGACGCGCCCGGCACGCCTCAGCGCCCGGTGGCCAAACGCTCGGCCGGCAAGGCCTCCTTCGGTGGGCGCAAATGGGCCTGGAGGGCCCTGTTGGACGAATGCCCCCGCCGGCTCGGCCCCGGCGCCCCGTCGGCTGACGGGCCCGTTTGGGCCGACATCGTCACGACCTCCCCGCAGTCTCCCGAGGCCGGGGCGCGCCCGTTGGAGGTGAGGGCCATAGACGCCGGCGAGGTGGTGCACCGGCCGGCGCTGGCCGAGGTGCGGACTTTCCACGCCGAGGTGAGGGACGCCATCGGGCCGAATGGCCCCCTGGTGCTGGACCGGCGCTAGCGGCCGGGTTTAGGCCGCTCTTATGTTCGGTAGTCACTGAGCGCAGTACCTTGGAGTTAATGAAGCACATAGCAAGGCGCGCCCGGTACGGCGTGCCCGCAGTGGCGGTCTTGGCGGTGGGAGCGGCGGCGTTGGTGCCGACTTTGAGCGGGGCGTCCGCCCCCCCGGACGTGGCCTCCCAATCGGCGGCGCAGTTGTTGGCGGAAATAGCCGAGGCGCAACCTCCCCAACTGAGCGGCAGCCTCACCTGGACGGCGAACCTGGGCTTGTCCGACCTGTCCACGCTCGAGGGCGCCGCCGGCCAGTCCACGGGCGGGAGCGGCCCGGGGACCAGCGGGTTCGACCCGTTGACGCTGCTGTCGGGCAGCTATGAGATCGACGTGTGGCTCGACGGGGCCAAGGCCGAGCACCTGGCCCTGGACCTGCCCTCAGCCGAGGAGGTCGACCTGGTCCGCAACGGCGCCGAGGCCTGGCTCTGGGACAGTTCTACCAACACTGCGACCCACCTCGTGGGAGCGCAGGCCGCCGGGGCCGCGCCCACCGCCCCGCCTTCGGCGCCGGCCGGCCCGGCGTTGACGCCCCAGCAGCTGGCCTCCCGCTTTCTCAGCCACGTGAGCGCCAACACCTCTGTCACGACGGGCGACGCGCTGTACGTCGCCGGCCAACCCGCATACCAGTTGATCGTGGCGCCGAAGTCGGCTCCCGGTAGCACGGTCGACCACATCGAGATCGACGTCGGGGCGTCGGGCGCCCTTCTCGGCGTGCCGCTGCAAGTGGCCATCTACGCCCAGGGCCAGGTGGCCGCCGCGCTCCAGCTGGGCTTCACCGGGGCACTGCACCTGGGGACGCCTCCCGCGGCCGAGCTCAACTTCACCCCACCCCCCGGGGCGAAGGTCGTCACCCACACCTTGACGGCCAACGGTGGCGGCTGGTTCTCCGGCCAGCCGGGCGCGACCGGAGAGGTGAGCGACCTCCACAAGACGGGGACGGGGTGGGCCACGGTCGTCACCGGGTCTTCGAGCGAGCTCGTAGACCAGGCCCAACAGGGGTTGCTCTCGGAGGGTACGACGGCGGTGCAGTTCGGCGGCCGGGACGGCCGCCTGTTCAGCACCGACCTGCTCAACGTGCTCCTAATGCCCGACGGCCAGTTCTTCGCCGGCCTGGTGACCCCGGCAGTCCTGGAGGCAGCCGCCTCCTCCACCACCTCCTGAGCCGTCCCAGCACCCCGGGCGAAGTGGTCCTCCCCACCCCCGCGCTGGCCATAGAGACCCGGGGCCTGTCCAAGCTCTTTGGCGGCGTGCCGGCGGTCGACGGCATCGACCTGGCGGTACCGGTCGGCGCCACTTATGGCTTCCTCGGCCCCAACGGTTCGGGCAAGACGACGACGATCCGGGTCCTGCTCGGCCTTTTGAGCCCCACCGCCGGGAGCTGGGCACTGTTGGGCGAGGCGATGCCGGAGCGGGGCATGGCTACCCTGCCCCGGGTCGGAGCTCTGGTCGAGGGCCCTGCCTTCTACCCGTGGCTCTCCGGGCACGACAACCTCGCCCGCATCGACGCCATGGGCCCGGACGGCCAGTCCTCTACCCGGGAGGCCAGGATCGGCGAGGCTCTGGCCCGGGTCGGCCTTGGCGCCGCCGCCAAGAAGAAGTACAAGGCCTATTCGCTGGGCATGCGCCAGCGCCTGGGCCTGGCGTCGGCGCTGTTGCGGCCCCGCCAGCTGCTGGTCCTGGACGAGCCAACCAACGGGATGGACCCGCAGGGGACCCGCGAGATACGCCACCTCATCCGCCAGCTGGGCGAGGAGGGTTCGACGGTCTTCGTTTCATCGCACCTTTTGTCCGAGATCGAGCAGGTGTGCAGCCACGTCGGTGTCATGCACCGCGGCAAGTTGTTGATGCAGGGGATGCTCGAGGAGCTCCGGGCCAGCGCGGTGCCCAAGCTCCGGGTCGAGGTCGACGACCCCGCCCGGGCCGGGGAGCTGCTCGCCCGCTTGGGGATGGCCGATGTCGCCCGGGAGGGCAACCAGGTGGTGGGCTCGCTCAACGGGCTGGCGCCGGAAGACTGTTGCCGCCACCTGGTCGAGGCCGGCATCGGCGTGCGCATGCTCATCCGGGAGCAGCGTTCGCTGGAGGACGCATTCGTGGCATTGACGGGTGAAGGTTTCAATGTGGCTGGTTGAGGCGCGCACCGTTTTCGGGCGGGCCCGGGTGAGGGTACTGCTGGGGGCCCTGGCCGCCGTGCCCATCCTGCTGGCGGTGGCGGTCTACCTTTCGGGCGGACCGGGGGCGGGCAACGGTCCGGCGTTCCTGGACCGTGCATCGCACAATGGGGTGTTCACAGCGCTGGCCGGGCTGGCGGTGACCATGCCGTTTTTCATCCCGCTGTCGGTGGCCGTGGTGGCGGGCGACGCCATCGCCGGCGAAGCCAGCCTCGGGACGCTGCGCTACCTGCTGGTCCGCCCGGCCGGACGGGCACGGTTGCTCCTGGCCAAGGGCATCGTCGTCGCCCTCTTCTGCGTGGTGGCGGCGCTAGTCGTGGTGGTGGCGGGCCTGGCGATCGGCTTTGCCCTGTTCCCCCACGGGGCGGTCGTCACCCTGTCGGGCACGACGGTGCCGCTGGTGGACGGCGTGGGCCGGAGCCTGCTCGCCGCCGCCGTGGTCGGTGCGTCCATGTTCGGGCTGGCATCGGTAGGGCTGTTCATTTCGACGTTGACCGACGCGCCCATCGCCGCCATGGCCGTCACCGTCGCCGTCGTGATCGTCTCGGCCATTGTGGACGGGGTGTCGGAGGTGTCGTTCCTGCACCCGTGGATGCTGACGAACTACTGGACGGCGTTCACCGACCTGGCGCGCGCCCCGGTGAGGTGGCACGCAATTTGGAAAGACCTGGTGCTGCAGGCCGGCTATGTAGTGGTCTTCGGTTCGGCGGCCTGGGCGCGCATGACGTCGCGGGACGTGATGGCCTGACCGGTCGGAGCCTTAGGTCCGTTCCCAGAGCTTGATACCGCCGAGGATGCCGGCCGTGTTGTCGGCCAGGCTCACGTCAGGCGGCAGGTCTATCGTGACGCGCTTGGAGTTGCCCCCGCCGATGTAGCAGTGGTCGTAGAAGACGAGGGCTTTCAAGATGGCCAGGGTGTGGGCGACACGGGCGTTCCACTTCTTGTTGCCCACCTTCTCGCGCACAGCCTCGCCCAGGACCTCGTTGTAGGTGCGGGCGTCTTTGCCGAGGGGGTGCTGGGCCAGCTCCAGGTGCGGCGCCAGTTTGCCCTCCCAGAACAGCGCCGTGCCCACCCCGGTGCCCAGCGTGATCACGAGCTCGAGGCCCTGGCCCTTGACCAGGGCGGCACCCTGGACGTCGGCGTCGTTGGCGGCCCGGCACGGCTTGCCCAGGGCGGCGGCGAGGGCGGACTGAAGGTCGAAGTCCTTCCACGCCTCCACCAGGTCGGCGGACGGCTTGCCCTCGGGACCGGTGGGGGAGATGAAGTGGGGCGCCGACAGGATGCGGCCGGCGCGCATCATGCCCGGGAACCCGGCCGATATGCGCTGGAAGGTCGGCAGTCCCGTGGTCAGCCCGGCCAGGGTGGCGACGAGCTGCTCGGGCCGCAACGGGTAGGGCGTGGGTGTACGTACAGGCTCATGGAGCAGTTCGCCATGGCTGGACAGCACCGAGGCCTTGAGGCCGGTCCCCCCGATGTCGAACGAGAGGGTCCTGGGCAGCCCCGGGCGCCGGCCGGTCCGGACGGCGGTCGCCAGTGGCGAGCGGGGGCTCTCGGCCACCGGGGTGCGGGCCCGGGTGGCGCCTCGGGCCGAAGGGGTGGGCATGGCGGTCAGGATAGTCGGCCACCTAGGCCGTTGCTCCGGCAAGGGGCGGGGCAGCTCCCCAAACTTATTAGGCCATGACGTATAGGTATAGGTTGGTGCGATGTCTACGGGAGCTGAGGGAAGTTCTGGCGCGCCGCTGGCCGGCTCGTCGGTGGCCGAATCGTCGGTGGCCGGCTCGTCGCTGGCGGCAGTGGGCCCCGGTCCTGAGCCGCGTGGCCTTGCCTCTCTGAGCGCTCTGGACCGGCAACAGGCGGACGCTTTCGGCTCGCTGTACGCCGACCGTGCCCCGGCCCCGGTGGCCGTGGTCATCGCCGCCTACAACGAGGAGAGCAGCGTGGGCACGGTGGTGGGGGCGGTCCCGGCGCAGCTGTGCGGCCTGCCCACCGAGGCCATTGTGGTGGTCGACGGGTCGTCGGACAAGACGGCGCAGATGGCGTCGGCCGCCGGCGCCCTCGTGTGCGACGTCCCCACCAACCGGGGCCAGGGTGCCGCCCTGCGGCTTGGGTACCTGCTGGCGCGCCAGCGCGGGGCCCGCTTTATCCTCACCAGCGACGCCGACGGCCAGTACCTGAGCGACGACATGGAGCGAGTGTTGTCGCCCCTCGTAAACGACGAGGCGGACTTCGTCTCGGGTTCACGGCGGCTCGGTTCCACCACGAGCAACGACTCCGTGCGCAACCTTGGTGTCGTGCTCTTCGCCGGGCTGATCAGCGTGCTGGTGGGCCAGAAGGTCACCGACCCGTCGTGCGGGATCCGGGCCATGAAAGCCGACGTGACCGCGCAAGTGGTGCTGGACCAGCCTCAGTACCAGGCGTCGGAGCTACTTATCGGCACCGTCATGGCGGGCTACCGCTACAAGGAAGTACCTATTGCCATGAAGGCCCGGCGGCACGGAAAGACCAAGAAGGGCGGGAACCTGCTCTATGGGGCGAGGTTTTGCTCCGTCGTGATCGGCACCTGGTCGCGCGAGCGACGCCGGTCGACGAAGACGAAGCGGTCGTAGGCCAGGTACTTGAGGCCCGACAGCACGACCACCGAAAACAGGTAGCTCAGCGTCACCAGGACGTCCCTGGTCGTATGGGCGGAGTGGTTTGCAGCCATGGCCGTCAGTTTGGTGACGGCGGACGAAGCGACCAGGCTGATCAGCGACACGACCACGTACAGGGTCGTCTCCCGGCTGATGCCTTCGCGGCCCCGCTTCTGCCAGGCCCAGCGCCGGTTGAGGATCCAGTTGGGTATGGCCCCGGCGAAGAAGGCGATGACCGAGCACGTGATGGCGCCCAGGCCGATCCAGGCGATGCAGATGTAATAGGTCACCCCGCTCGTCACGAAGGCGAGGATCGACCCGGCGCCGTAGCGCCACACCTTCAGCAGCAACGGTGTGCGCCAGCGGCCTAGCCAATGACCGTCGACCAACCAGTGCAAGGGGGTGCGGGGCCGGTCCACGTGGACTGGTGCCTCGCGCTCTTCGGGCGAAGCCTGGCTAGGATCCTTCGGCGTGCCCGACTGGTCGATGTCCACGGAAGCAGACACATTGTCCCCAGCTTCGAACGCAGACGGGGCGGGCGTCATGAAAGGACTGACTCGAGCGATAAGGAAAGGTTAGTCGCGCTCGTTGGCTTCACGTGTAAAGGATAGGCGCGGCCCCGAGGCGGCGACTTCATCCATGGCCAGCGCGGAGATCGACGGAGGCCGGCGGAGCTTGGCGCCGGCGTCGGGATGGTGGGCGCTCGGCTGGTTGTTGCCCCTCGTCGTCCAGGTCGTCCATACCGTGGCTGTCGCCCCCACCTACCACGTGGGCTCCTTCGACGACGACGGCAACTACCTCATGGCGGCGCACGTCCTGGCTTCGGGTGGAGGGCTTACGTCCCTGATGCCGAGCGGGGCGACCGTCGTGGCCAATTATCTCCCCGGGTACCCACTGTTGCTCGTCCCGATCATCTGGGCCTGGGGTTCGGCCCTGGGCCCGCTCCGGTTGTTCTCGACCCTGTGCACGTGCGCCCTGTACCCGTTGCTCTGGGCCTGGACGGGCCGCCGGGGGGTAAAGCCGGGCTCGCGGACGGCCGTCCTGTTCCTACTGGCGATCAATACCGTCCTCGCCACTTATTCGACCATGGTGATGGCCGAGGCCCCCTTCGTCTTGGTGCTCCTGCTCGCCCTGCTGGCCCTGGACCAATGGGAACGCCGGCCGGGCTGGCGCTGGGCCACCGTCGAGATCGTCCTGTTGGCCTTTCTCGTCTGGTTGAAAGAGGCCGGTATCGGCCTCGCCGTCGGACTGGTCTTGTACGAACTGTGGCGGCGGCGGTGGCGCCGGGCGGTGGTGGTGGGCGGCGGGGTCGGCGCCCTGCTGTTGCCCGGGCTGGTCGCCCGGCTGATGACGGGGTCGGCGGCGGTGGGCGCCCGGTACGCGGGCGAGATCTCCGACGCGGGCAATGGTGGTCTCGCCCACCTGCCGCACGTGGCGACGTCGGCCACATGGGCTTACCTCAGCAGCGTCCTGCGCCAGTCCGTGCTGCCGACGGGGCGGCCCTTGCCCTCGACTGGCCCGGTCCACGTCCTGCTGACGTTGGTGGGCTGGACTGTGCCCGTCCTGTGCGTGGTGGGCGCCGTGGCCTGGTACCGGCGCCATCCCCGGGGCGATTCGTGGATGGTCTGGGCCTACTTCGCCGAGACCCTCGCCTACACATTCACCAACCAGCGCCGGGTGATCCTGGTCCTGCCGGTCGTGGTGCTGTGGTATGTCGTCGGGGCGTGCGCTACCGGCCGGGCGTTGCTGGCGCTAGGAGGTCGCGGCGTCGGCCGGGCGGCGGTGGCCCTCTCGGTGGTCGTCGCCGTGCTGGCCGCCGGTGTGCCCACGGCGTTCGGCTTCACCCAGGACTACCTCTACGGGGAAGGCCGGCAGAGCTCCGAGTTCGCCCATTCGCCGGCGATGGCGCTGCTGAAGGCGCTGGGGACGCCGAGCTCGGTCGTGGAGACGGACTACCGGGGCAGCGTGGCCTACTTCACCGGTCATCGCACGGCGTGGACGGCGTTCACCGCCACCACGCCTTTCGGCCCCTTTGGCGCCAACGACAGGTGTTCGCTGCCGGCGGTGAAGAGCGCCCTGGCCGGCGACGACGCCAGGTTCCTCACGATCGGTGACTTCAACCTCCCCTGGGAGGTGGACAGCCCCTGCCTGCTGCACCTGGCCACCGGCCCGGCGCCCGCGATCGGCGCCGTGCGCCTGCTTTCGATGAGCCTTGACCAGACGTCGGTCTTCGAGTTCGTGGGCCCGGGCACGTCCCAGCCGGGCTTGTCCGACCACACTGCTACGGCTCCGACCTCGCCTTCGCAGACGGTGGGGCTGGCACCCGACGGCCAGGGCGACAACGGCGCCGTCGCCTACCGGGCACCGGCCCAGGCGGGCCAGGCGGACTTCCAGTGGACGTGGCCGGCCCCGGTCAGCTTGGTCCAGGTCAGCGTGGGACTGGTGAGGAGCACGGCACCGGTAAAGGCGGTCACGGTCGCCATCGAGCTGCCGGGGGGCAGCTGGGAAACGATCGCTTCCGCTGCCGGGGGTGTCGGCGGCGGGGCCCGTACGCCCTACCTGCTGTCCTCGGTGGCCGCCGGACGGCGGGCGGTGGCCATCCGGGTCTCGGCGCAGACCTCGGGCACGGCCGAGGTGTCCGAGGTAGCCGCCATCGGCCCCTGATGGGGACGGCGGGCGGGGATGTCTAGCTGCCCGGGAGCACCACCGGCTTGACGGCCAGGGGGTCGCGCTGTCCTGCGGTCAACGCCTCTTCCACCTGGGCCAGGCTGTAGTGGCCGGTCACCAGGTCGTCCAACGGGACGGTACCGGCGGAGGCCATGGCCACGGCGGTGGGGTAGGTGTTGGCGTAACGGAAAGTCCCGGTCAGCTCGATCTCGCGCCACTGGACCAGGGCCAGGGGCAGGCGCGGGTGGCTCTCGGCGGACATGCCGACGACGACGGCCCGGGCCCCGCCCCGCAACGCCCTGATCCCGGTCTCGAGCGCCTGCATGGAGCCGGAGCACTCGATGAGCACATCGGCCCCCATGTCCGCCAGGCTGTCGCCGTCCTTCAGGGCGTCGACGACGGCCGTGGCCCCCATCTTGGTGGCCGACGGTAGGCGCACGGCCTGGGTGTCGGTCACCACCACCTCCTGGGCCCCGGCGGCGCGGGCCACGGCGGCGACGACGAGCCCGATGGGCCCGGCCCCTGTCACGAGGACGCGGTCGCCGACGGCGATATGGGCCTTCCAGGTCGACCAGATACCCACCGAGAGCGGCTCCAGCAGTGCCCCGGCGTCGTCGGAGACGTGGTCCGGTAGGACGTAACAGAAATCCTCTTCGTGCACGACGTAGCGGGCGAAGGCCCCGTCCACCGGCGGCGTGGCGAAGAACCGAATGTGAGGGCACAGGTTGTACTGGCCGTGGCGGCAGGCGCGGCACCTCCCGCAGGGGATCCCCGGCTCCATGGCGATGCGGTCGCCCACCTTCAGCCGGTCCGCCCCCGGCCCCAGCGCCCTCACCACGCCGGAGGCTTCGTGCCCCAGTACCAGGGGACCGTCGACCGCCAGCTCGCCGATGCGGCCCTCGGTAAACCAGTGCACGTCTGAGCCGCACACTCCCACCGCGCTGACCTCGACGAGCACCTGTCCCGGGCCGGGGACAGGTACCGGGCGTTCCTCGAGCTCGATCAGGCCGGGACGCACCATTACAGACACCGGAGCTGTTGCCATAGGGCCTACCGTAGTCCCGTGGCCAACCAACGCGCCCCGGGATGGTACAGCGACCCCGGGACGCCCGGGCGCTGGCGGTGGTGGGACGGGCGGACCTGGACGGAGCACGCCACGGGGGCCTCCCCCCCGGATGATGGCGCCCCCCCGGACGGTGCCGCCGCCGCCCTGGAGGATGGCGGCGACCTGGGTCTCGGGGACGCCACGCTCGGGGACGCCACGCTCTGGGGCCCGGCCGCCGGCGGTGCCGCCTACGGGGCGGCCCCTACCGCTACTGGCCCCATCGGCACTGGCCCCATCGGCACTGGCCCCATCGGCACTGGCCCCATCGGCACTGGCCCCACCCCCGGCCAGGTGCCGGGCGGGGCGGCGGTCCGAGACAACGCTCCGGCGGGAGCGCCGGGGCGGCGCAGCGGGGCCCGGAGGGCACGTGAAGGCGGCCCCAACGTGTTCGCCCGGCGCTGGGCGGTGCTGGTGGCGGTGGTCGCCTTGGTGGTGATCATCCTGGTGGTGGTCCTGCGTGGCCATCCCCCCGCCCTGTACTGGCAGGGAGAACCGTTCGGCGACGGCTCGACGGTCCTGGGCGCAGGCCAACAATCGATGCAGGCGTTCGCCAAGGCCGACGAAGGGGTGGTGTCCTCGGAAAGCCGTTGCTACTTCAGCCTGCCCACTACGGCCGCTCACGATGTTGCTCCCTACCTGCGCTGCGGCCCCGTCCTGCTCCCATGGTCCTCGCCCTCGGGCCCATGGCTCACTTACAAACTGTCGGCGTCGCGCCCGACCAGTTCGGGGGTCGAGCTGGCGGTGGCGCTCGCCCCCTCGCCCGCCAGCACCGTGGCTCTGTACCCGGGCGAGGTGCTGCGCCGCCCGGACGGGGTGGCCTCGCCTCAGGGGGACGCCGGCCTGGCCGTACCGGCCGTCCCCCGCCAGCCTGCAGGTTGGGCCGCGGGCCTGAGCAACCCGCCCGCTGACCTGCGCCCGGCCCCGGCAGCCGACTTGATCGGGGACTGGGGCCAGTCCTACCGGCTGGTGGCCTTCGGGGAGCTGGACCTCATCCGCTCGAGCCTCGACCCGGGCGCCCTGCGGGTGGCGTACGACCCGCCTGGCAGCGCCTGGTCGACGGGTGCCGGGTCGACGGGTAGCGGCCATTCGGGACTGCCCCTGGCCAAGCTCCTCCTGCCGCCCAAGGGCCAGGTCTTCGTGGCCGCGGAGCTGGCCGTGAGCCCCGGTGAGGATGCCGGGGCGGTGCCCGTCGGCGCGGTGGCCGCCGGCGCCGGAGCCGGCTCTGACCAGGCGGGAATGGAAGTGCTGGCCGGCACCGAGACAGCGGTACTGCCCGCGGCGGGGACCTCCCGTTCGGCCGACGTGACCATCGTGGCTTCGGTCCCTGCCGGCGCCCAACCGGTCCTGGTGATATCGGACAAGGGCCTGGAGCAGAGGGTGACGCTTTGGACGGGGGCGCTCGGGGCCGGTCCGAGCGTCCTGGCCCGGGCGGGGACGGACGAACCCCTGTCGGCCACCGGCTCGTTGCCTGGCGTGACGGTGCGCCTGAGCGATGCCTCCCTGGTCTGGTTCGCCGGCAGCGATGGCGGCACCGTGCCGGCGCAGCCCGACGAGGCCTACCTCCAGGTGCTGGCGACGGCCACGCCACTCGGGTCGTCGTTCCTGCCCGCCTCGGACTTCACCCTCGAACTACCGGGCGGGGAGGTGGCCCAGGCGCAGGCGCTGCCCGACGCCGACCGGGAGGCGATCGCCGTCGGGTTCCTCGTCCCGGCCTCGTTCAGCGTCGGGACCGTGGTGGTGTCTTCGGGTGGGCGGTCCTTCAGCGTGCCCGTGCATTTCCAGTAGTTCCTAGGAAGGTTGGCCCGTAGGCTGGCGGGCATGTCCGTCACCCGCCGCCCGCCTCAGGAACTGCGCGTCCTACTGCTGGAAAACGTCCATCCCGACGCCACCGCCTTGCTGTCCAAGGCGGGCTACCAGGTCGAGGCCCTGGACCGCGCCCTCGGGAAAGCCGAGCTGACCGAGCGCCTGGCGCACGTCGACGTGCTCGGCATCCGGAGCAACACCCACGTGAGCGCCGCCGCCCTCGAGGCGGCGCCGCACCTGCTGGCCATGGGCGCTTTTTGCATCGGCACCAACCAGATCGACCTCGGCGCCGCCAGCGCCCACGGGGTGGCCGTGTTCAACGCCCCCTTCTCCAACACGCGCAGCGTCGTCGAGCTGGTGATCGCGGAGATAATCGCGCTCCAGCGGGGCCTAACCGACAAGTCCCGCCAGATGCACGAGGGGATCTGGGACAAGTCGGCCAAGGGCAGCCACGAGGTCCGGGGGCGGCGCCTGGGCATCGTGGGCTACGGGAACATCGGCTCGCAACTGTCGGTGCTGGCCGAATCGCTCGGCATGGCGGTGTGGTTCTACGACACGGACGACAAACTGGCACTGGGCAATGCCAAACGCTGTGGCTCGATCGAAGAGCTTCTCGAGGCGGTCGACATCGTCACCCTGCACGTGGACGGCAGGGCCGACAACCGGGGGCTTTTCGGCGAGGCGGAGTTCGCCCGGATGGGACAGGGGAGCCTGTTCCTCAACCTTTCCCGCGGCTTCGTCGTGGACCACGGTGCCCTGCGGGCCCATATCGAGAGCGGGCACATCGCCGGGGCGGCAGTGGACGTGTTCCCGAACGAGCCCAAAGCCAAGGGCGAGCCGTTCGTCTCCGAGCTGCGGGGCCTGCCCAACGTCATCCTGACCCCTCATGTGGGCGGGAGCACCGAGGAGGCCCAGCAGGACATCGGCCGGTTCGTGGCCGGCAAGTTGCACGACTACCTCACGCTCGGCTCCACCTCGCTGTCGGTCAACCTGCCCAACCTGGTCCTGCCGCCCGACGCCCGGGAGTTCCGCCTGACCCACATCCATGCCAATGTGCCCGGGGTCCTGGCCACCGTCAACAGCCTGTTCGCCGACCACGGCATGAACATCGAGGGCCAGTACCTGGGTACCCGCGGCGACGTCGGCTACGTGATAACGGATACGCCGAGCGATTTCCCCTCGGACGTGCTCAGGGCGCTGGCCGACCTGCCGGCGACGACCCGGCTGCGAGTCCTCTGAACAGCCTGGCCACCCCCTGAACAGCCTGGCCACCCCCTGAACAAACAGGGCCCGGAACGCGCAAAAGCGCGGGAACGGGCTAAAGCGCAGGCCCCGGCGTGCCGATAACGCGCTAGTGGCGAATTTCATCGATGTAATTCGGCGCTGGGCCGGTTCTGGCGCGGCCTGGGTCGTAATGGTCCTGCTGCGCAGGGCCGTACTGGCGGTCCGCCTGGCGCTGGCACTGACGTCGGCCTTGTCCGGGCTGCTGGAGCACTGGAGCCAGCGGCTCGAGGTCCTCCTAGCCGCCTCCCGCCTTGCCGCGGCGCGCCGGGCCCGGGCGGCCGACCGCTGGCGGGCGGCATTCGAGGCGGCCCCCCTGGGCATGGCCAAGGTGAGCCTGGACGGGCGCCTGGAGGCCGTGAACCCGGCCTTCTGCGCCCTCCTGGGCGAGCCGGAGCGGGCCCTGCGGGGCCGGCGCCTCAGCGCCCTGGTGTACCCGGACGACTTGGAGGTGCTGGGACCGACCGGTACCCAGGGCGCGAAAGGGCAGGCCAAGGGAGAGGTGCGCCTGGTGTGCGCGGGGGGGCGGTTGTGCTGGTGCGAGCTGGCGTCCTCGGTGCTGCGCGATGCGCGCGGCCGGGCCGAGAACGTCCTCGTCAACGTGGTGGACATCACTAAGCACAAGCGTTCCCAGGCGGCGTTGCGAGACCTGGCCACCCGGGACCCCCTGTCGGGCCTGGCCAACCGCCGCTGGTTCGAGCTGCAACTGGCGCGGCACACCAGGGCCTGTGCCGAGGAGGGGCCGCGGGGGGCGCTGCTCGTCATGGACCTGGACAACTTCAAGGCGGTCAACGACACCCTCGGCCACCAAGCGGGGGACCGGCTCGTAATCGAGGTCGCCCTTACCCTGCGCCGGCACCTGCGCGACCGCGACCTGGTGGCCCGGGTGGGCGGGGACGAGTTCGCCATCGTCCTCAGCGACGGCGACGCCCGGGCGGCCGAGGCCGTGGCCCGCAAGCTCGTGCTGGCCGTTAGGGACGAGGTAACGACCGACCAGGCCGACGGCGGGGTCACGATGTCGGTGGGCGTGGCCGCCTTCGAGCTGCTCCCGACGTTGGGTACCCGGGAGGCCCTCAGGGAGGCCGACGCCGCCATGTACACGGTCAAGCGTTCGGGGCGCAACGGGTACGCGGTGGTGGGCGCCGCCGGCCCTCACCACGCCCGCCCCCGGCGCCCGGTGGCCGACCTTTCAGCCCGCCCGGTGGCGATGGCGGTCGCCCGCCTGGCCTAACCGGTGGCCCGGTGACCCTGGCCGGGGGCGCGTCCGAGCAGCAGGGAAGCCAGTTCGGCGGCGACCAGGACGGCGCTCGGGTCGCTCACGACCACCCTGTCCCAGTCCGCGCCCTCGGCGTCGAGGACGACCGCCGGGCGCCCGGCGCGTACGGCGGCGAACTCACGGCGCCCCTCGTGGCGCCGGCTGCCGATCACGAAAAGGCCCGGGCAGGCGAGGCCGGGCAGGCGCCATCGGGACAGGCTCGCCAGCGGTCGTTCTTCCACGTGGACCATGTGCAGGGCGCTGATGGGCAAGCGGAGCGAGCGTCGCCAGGCCGCGGCCGTCTCCAGAGCCGTCAAATGCACGACGACGTCGTTAAGGTCGACTGTGATGTGAGCCATGAGGTTCTGCTGTCCCGGCCCTCAACTCTAGGAGCGTTGTGCCGAATCCTCGCATTAGATGAACGCGCTCGCCACCTCCGCGCCGGCCCCCGTGGCCACCCGCCGGCCCCGCCGGCCGCGGCGGCGCGCCGACGGCCCGAGGTTGGTGGCGCAAATCGAAGCCGGCCCCGGCGACGACCCCGGTCTCGGCGGGTGGTCGGGGGGTTTCGCCAACCAGGCTCATTGGGACCCGGCCCGTACCCGGGACTGGCGGTGCTGGGCGCAGACGGGCCCGACCTGGTCGGCCCATTGCGGCGCCGAGGTGGCCGCCGACGACCTGCTCGGGCTGTGCCATAACCACCGGCGGTCGCTGCTCGAGGGCGACATGGCCGGGCGCCTCACCTGAACCGGTGATGAGGGCAGGCTGAAAGTTTGACCTAGTCACCGCCGTCCCCGGGCCCGTGGGCCGTGGGCCATCGCGTTTAGGCATTACGCTGGACATGGTTCTGGACGGTCCCTGGTTCAGGGAGAAAGGCGCAAATGGCAGGATCATCGCAGGGTCGCGGCAGCGGCAAGACCGGGAACGTCCCTCCGCGGCCAGGAGGCTCTCGGCCCCCCGTGCCCAAGCGTCCGGCTCCCCGCCCCGCCACCTCCGCCGCCTCCCGCGGAGGGCGGCCGGCGCCCCGGGCGTCTGCCCGCCAGACGTTGCAGCAGCGCCGGCAACGCAACATATACATGGCGATCGGCGGGATCGCCGTCGTGGTCGTGGTGGTCGCCGTGATAATCGCTGTCAGCCTCGCCGGGGGCGGGACCAAGACGCCTAGCACCACGGGCAAGGTTGTCAGCGGCGATTTCGCCGTGCCCGCGGCACTTGTCGCCAAGGTCGAGAACGTGCCCGTCGACCAGTTGGTGGCGCAGGCCAAGGGGCTCCCGGACACGGCGGCGCCGCCCCAGGCCCTGCCGGCCAAGAACCCTCTGTTCAGTTCCGGTGGTAAGCCCGGGATCGTGTACGTGGGGGCCGACTATTGTCCCTACTGCGCCGCCGAACGCTGGGCCCTCATCATGGCCCTGTCGAAGTTCGGTAGCTTCAGTGGCCTGCAGGGGACGACGTCATCGGCCACTGACACGAACCCCAGCACCCCGACGTTCTCCTTCTACGGCTCGACTTACACCAGCAAGTACCTCAGTTTCCAGGCCGACGAGCAGGAGACCAACACCGACCAGCAGTTGCAGGCTCCGACGGCCGCGGAAGAGGCATTGGTGACAAAGTACGACACCACCCCGTACATCCCTGCCGCGGACCAGGGCGAAAACCCCATCCCGTTCATCTACCTAGGCGGCAAGTACGTCCTGACCGGCAACCAGTACGACGCCAGCGTCATTTCCGCCATGCCGTGGACGACGGCCGCGTCCTATATGACCTCGGGCACCAACGCCACCTCCAAGTCGTTGGAGGCAGCGGCGGGGTACCTGGTCGGCGACCTCTGCGTGCTCGCCCATAACCAGCCCGTCAGTGTCTGCTCGCAGGTGCCGTCGGTGCTCAAGGGCATCACCACGTCCTCAGTGACGAGCAAGGGCAGTTCCGTGCCGACCACGGCCAAGACGTCGGCCACGACCGCNNCACCGCTACCACCAAGCCCACCGGCACCACCAAGGCCTCGAGCTAGCCATGGCCCGGGTGGTGGGGGCGGACACCCGCCGCACGCCGGCGACGGCCACCGGTACGGGCCGGACGGGGGGTGCCCTGAGGCCGCCGGTGGAGGAGGAGCCGGTCCCCGAAGCACGCCTGGTCCCGCCCCGGTGGGTACCCAGGACCAGCGCCATCATCTGCCTCCTGGCGGTGGCCGATTCGGTCTACCTGACCTACACGCACTTCACTAATCCCAAGGGCATATCGTGCTTTCTCGCCAAGCCCGGCTCGGTGGTCAACTGTGCGCTGGTGACGACCAGCAGGTATTCCTATTTCTTCGGGTCTTTGTTCCACCACTTGCTACCGGTAGCCCTGGCTGGCCTGGTGTGGTCCGTGGCCATGCTGGCCCTGTGCAGCCCGTGGGCCTGGCGCGCGGCCTCGCCGTGGGTGGCCCGGGCGCGCCTGGCCGGTTCGCTGGCCGGCGTGGCCACGGTGCTGTGGCTCCTCTACGCCGAGCTCATAAAACTGCGCCACATATGCGAGTACTGCACAGTGGTGCACATCCTGACCTTCGCCCTGTTCGTGGTCCTCATCCTGGGCTCGGCGCTGGCGGTGCCGGCCGAGCCCGAGGCCGCGGGGTTGGACGAAACGGCCTGAGCTCCGCCCGCCGCGGGCTTCAGGGCTGGGAATTTCAGGGCTGGGAATTTCAGGGCTGGGAACTNNTCAGGGCTGGGCGGCCAGGACCACCGTCTCCCATGGCCCGAGACTGAGCTCGGCGCCCACCGCGGCACCCGAGGGTGCCAGCGCGGCCGTGGAGACCAGCACGCTGAGGTGCTCGTGACCGGTCAACGGCCTGGTGACCGCCTGGTCTGAAAGGTTGGCCACCGTGGTCACCTCGCCGACGCGATAGGCCCAGACCTGCTCGTCGAGCAACACCTGCTCCAGCTTGTCCAGGCGGCCGATGCGGCCGGCCTGGCGCAACGCCGCCAGGGCGCGCCAGAGGTTGAGCACGGAGCCGGGGTCGGCTCTCTCGTCCTCGACGTTGGTCGCCGTGCCCCCCAGCGGTAGCCAGGGCCGGGCAGAGGGGGTGGTGAAGCCGGCGTTCGTCCCGGCCGACCACAGCATCGGGGTGCGGCACGCGTCGCGCCCGTAGGGCTTGCCGGCGCTCATGTCGTCCAACCGCAGGGCTGGGGGCACGTCCACATCGGCCATCCCGAGCTCGTCGCCGTAATAAAGCACGACGGTGCCGGGCAGCGTAGAAAGCACGGCCAACGCCGCCTTGACGGCACGGGGGTCGTTGCCGCACCAGCGGGTGGGGAACCGGCCCACGTCGTGGTTGGACCCCGTCCATACCGGCATGGCGCCTGCGGGTAGGGCGGCCAGCGTCTTTTCCACCACGTCGGCCAGCTCCGGCGCGGTCAAGCCCGCCTCCACGAAGCCAAAATTGAAACCCATGTGCAGCTCGGGCTCCTCGCGGCCGTAGTAGTCGCCGAACCGTTGGTAGTCGAATTCCCACGTTTCACCGAGCAGGGCCGGGCCCTGCTCGTAAGTGTCCGCAATTTGGCGCCACCGGCGGTAGACGTCGTGGACCTCGGGGCGGTGCGAGCTGTAAACGGGCCGCAATTTACCGCGCTGTATAGCGGGATGGTCGCCCGGCCCCGCCGGCGGGTCGTCCTGCAACAGGGAGTCCTTGTACAACCCGTGGGCGACGTCGATACGGAACCCGGCCACCCCGCGGTCGAACCAGAAACGCAGGATCTCGTGGAACTCTTCGTGGACGCGTTCGTCCCACCAGTTGAGGTCCGGCTGGGCGGGCAGGAAATTGTGCAGGTAATACTGGTCACTTTCGGCGTCGAGGGTCCACGCCGGGGCGCCGGTAGCGCAAATCCAATTGTTGGGCGGGCCGCCGGCCGCTTTCGGGCCCGCCCACACGTAGTAGTCGCGGTGCGCCGATCCCCGGCCGGACCGGGCGTCCACGAACCAGGGGTGGGCGCTGGAGGTGTGGTTGGGGACGAGGTCCAGCATGATCCCGATGTCGCGCTGGGCCGCCTCGACGACCAGGCGGTCCATGTCGGCCAAAGCCCCGTAATCCGGGTGCACGCCGTAGTAGTCCGAGACGTCGTAGCCCCAGTCGGCGTTGGGCGACGGCATGGTGGGCGAAAGCCACAGGCCGTCTACGCCCAACCACTGCAGATAGTCCAGCTTCTCGCAGATGCCGGCCAGATCCCCGGTCCCGTCGCCATTGGAGTCCCTAAAGCTGCGGACATATATCTGGTAAATGATGGCGTTGCGCCACCAGGGCTGGTTACGAGGCATCGCGCCAGTATGCCAAGGGCGCGCGACGGGGCGCACGAGGCGGCCTAGCCGAGGGCCCTCAAGGCTCGGGCAGGGGCACGCCAGGCCGCAACACCGAGGGGCACGCCCACTCCCGCGCAGGCCACCACGGCGACCACGAGAGCCGCCGAGCCGGCCGACCAGAACGAGATCGAGCCCTCCGACAGCCCTCCAATGGCCGAGCTGGCGGCGCTCACGACCAGGTGGCTCAAGGGGACGCCGCCCACCAACGCCAGGGAGGCAGCCGGGAAAGTCATGGCAAAGGCCTGGACCACGCCCGTACCGACGGCCCGGCCTCTGCCGGCCCCGATCGCCCGCAACAGACCGTACGTCGACATCGTCTCCCCGGCGGTGGCCAGGCCCGCGTACAGCCCGGCGAGCGCGGCGAGGAGGACGAAAGCTATGAAGAAGTCCCGCGTCACGGCAACGACCGACCCCCCAAAGGGCAGGGCCATGTCATCTCGGGCGCTGATCACCGCCCAGGCTCCCGCGTCGGCGGCTCCTAAGCGGCGGCCTACCGCCGAGCAGGTGACAGCGGACGAGCATTTCACGAACAGACCGTTGGTGGTTATGTCAGGGGCGAGTTCCGCCGTGAGGGTGGGCAAGCCGAGCACGATGCTGCCACGGTCGAACAGGTCCTGCACCACGCCCGCCACATGGAGCAGCACCGTCCGGCCCCCGACCGTCATCGGGAGCGTCCCCGACGGGCTGACCAGGTGGGCCAGTTCTTGGCCCACTTCCACTTGGTAAGGGCCCGTGAGCGGCGAGCCGTGCACGCGATGGGGGGCGAAGAACGCAGGCGAGACGAGCAAGATCTGGCCGGTGGAACCCTTGCCGGGTACCCGCCCGGCGCCGAAATAGGCAGGCGAGACGGAGGCCACATTGGGTAGACGGCGAGCCTCGGCCAGGGCGGGCGCGTCCTGGGCGCCGACGGGCAGTTGCACCTCGTAGTCGAACCGGAAGCCCCAAACCGCCGGGTCGTGCCCGACGGCGCCCGCCACCGAGGAAAGCGAGCTGCCGAGCACGGCGATCAGGGAAGCGAAGAAAGTGACCGTGGCAATCGAGACAGCCCGCCGTTTCCGCCCCGCCAGCATGGCAAGGCCGACTCGGAGGGACGCGCCCCCGTGGGCCAAGCGCCCCGTGCGCCCGGCCGGAGGATCTGAGCTCAGCAAGCGCAGCTGCTGGCAAATGGCTCGTTCGCCGATACGCCGAGTGGCGATCATGGCCGTGCCCACGGTGACCGCGACCACCAGAGCCACCACTGCCGCCGCCGTCAAGGGTGCCCCGGGTAGGTAGGGGACCGCTCCATAGAGCTGGGTCATGAGCCGGGCGATGGGCTTGGCGGACCAGGCCCCGACGGCGGTGCCGGCCACCGCCCCGAGAAAAGTGACGGGCGCCCACTCGATAGCCAAAAGGGACCGGACCGCCCCGGAGGTCCACCCGATCGCCCGCAGTTGGCCGATCCAGCGCTCCCGCCGGAGCACTTCCAGGTACACCATGGCCGCCACCAACAGCACCAAGGCCACCAGGGCGGCCACGGCGAAGATGGCCAAGAGGCCGATTATCAGGTCCGTGATGACGCCAAAGTCCCCGGGGACGTTGGCCAGGCGGGACCAGCTCCCGCCGGGCGGCAAAGCACGGGCCAGGGCCGGGCCGGTGATGCTCGGAGGCTCCGTCGTCCACAGCCCGAAGGCGGTGGTCGATGGTGCGGGGAGCCCGCTCACCTTGGCCGCGGAAGGGTCGAGGACGACGTCGGCGACCGGGTTGATCGGGTACTCGCCGCGAGAAAGGTCGCCAAAGATGCCGGCCACTCTCAGGTGCCGTACCCCTGTCGAGGTGTGCATTGTCACCGTGGACCCGGGGGACACCCCCAACGTCTCGGCCGCTCCAAGCTCCAGCCAGGCCGCCGGGCCGGCGGCGGCCCTCATGCCTTTGACGAGGTTGTCCCAGGGTGGCAGCTGTGCGCCCGAGCCCACGAAGAAGTCGGCCTCCAGGTTATGGCCCGGGTGGGAAAGCGTGCCCGGGATCTCCGAGACGGCAAGGCCCACCCGGCTGAAGTCGTCCGTGGTGGCGACCTCGCGTGCCGCCCGCCCGTAGTCGGGCGGCGGGACCTGGACCACGTACTCGGGGGCACCGATGGCCCGTTCGAGGGCTGGAGCAGAAAGGTCGGCGGCGCCCCGGGCGAGCCAGGCGGCACTCAGGACGCCGGCGGCCACCATGGCCACGAGCCCGACCAAGAGGGCTTCGGCCAGGCCGGTCTTCCAGCGGCTGGACAGGACAAGAGCGGCGGCGGCCCGCTTGCGCACGCTGGCAACCCGCGCTTCAGGCGACCAGATGCCCGTCGAGGAGCCGCAGGTGCTGGTCGCCGGCGGCAGCTATCTCGGGGTCGTGGGTAACCACCACCACCGTGCAGCCCTCGGCCTGGGCGCCGGCGACGAGCTCCATAACCTGGCGCCCCGTCGCCCGGTCAAGGTTGCCTGTAGGCTCGTCGGCCAGCAGCAGGCGGGGGCGGTTCATGAGCGCCCGGGCGAAGGCAGCTCGTTGCCTCTGGCCCACGGAGAGCTGGGCTGGGAACATAGCTGATTGCCTGCTCAAGCCGACGCGGTCGAGCAGTTCCTGCGCCCGGCCGCGAGCCTCCCGGCGGTCAGAGCGCGCTAGGAGGCCGGGGAGCACGACATTGTTGGCCACGCTCAGCTCCCCGATCAGCGGTGCGTCTTGGAACAGGCAGCCGACCAGCCGGAGCCGGTACTCGGCCCTCTCGCGCTCAGGGGCAGCGGCGATGTCCCGGCCGTCGACGACAATGCGCCCGCTGGTCGGGTGGTCCAAGGCCGCGACGAGGTTGAGCAGAGTGCTCTTCCCGCTGCCTGAGGGCCCGCTCAAGGTCACGAAGGAGCCGGCGGTGAGCTCGGCGCATATCCCGAAAACACCAGCCGCCGGGCCGGCCGAAGCCGGGTAGGTGCGGCTCACATCGTCGATGACCACCCCAACACCCCGGCGCGAGGCGACTGGGCGCGGTTCATCAGCGAGGTAAGCCGGCAACGCCACTAGTAGGCACCACCAGAGTTAGCGGCTGGCGGCACCTAGTACCAAGCTCCGCGCACCCAGCAATCGTACGGCGGGCAGCAGTACCAGCGTTAGCCCCTGTTGGCGACGGGACTATTGAGGAAGCTGCACTACTACCGAGAACACCCCGCCCCCGGGGCCGCGCAGCCCGTTGCCGTTCCCGACTGCTACGGGATGTGGTGGTCCTCCGGCGTGGCCGAAGACCACCTGTTCCGCCGAGTACAGGTAGAGCGGCTTGCCGTCATATGTCACCTGCGTGGTCCCATCGGGCCGGCGGACGACGCCGACGTCCTTCACCGCGACCGCACCGGCAACCGACGGTACCCCGGTGGTGAGGACCGGGATCCACGTGATGGCACACGCACCGCTGCACCCGGTCACCCCGGAGCGGTCACCGCTGAAAGAGTAGACGGTGAAGGCGGTGCGGCCGCTTGTGGGGTACTCCTCCGCCGCCACCACCGTCTTGTCATGTGGGAGGGCCTCGGTCTCGATCGTGGCTACGCCGGGCGCCGGTTGACCGTTGGCCGAAGAGACAAGGTCCCACAGACCATGCCACGGTGGGAGCGGGGGAACGGTGCCCAAGGACCCCTCGCCCAATGGCACGAACGGGTGGGAGGGGCCGTCGAAGAGGTAGAGCGGATGACCGGCGTATGTGACCTGGTCTCCGACACCAGGACGGCGGACGGTCCCGAGCAGGTCCTGGTGGACGCCTGAACCGGCGACTGGCGCCGCGGTCGTGGTCAACGCGGGCCAGAAGGCGATCGGGCAGTCGTCAAAGCACATGGCGTCGAGCTCGGGCCCTGTGCAGGGCAGCTGCGTGGTCACGCCCTCACTGACGTCGTACCCTAAAGCGGGCTTGATGCTACAACCGAACTTGCCGCCGGCATCGCTGCTGACAGCGTAAAGCGGGTAGCCGGCCAGACGGCCGCTACCCGCCACGAGCACCGACCCGTAAGTGGCAGTGCTCATAGCCTTCACCACGGTGCCAGCCGGGGCCGTCGGCGTAGCTGACGCTCGGACCGTTGACGCCAACGACAGGACAGCGATCACGGCGGCAACTGTGATCGCGGCTACCCGTTGCGACTTCGTTGTGAGCCGGAATGCCATGGCCCCTCCTTTTCGGAACAAGCAAGGCTGCTCTTTTCGGAACAAGCGAGGCTGGTCAAGCGGGAACTGTACCCGATGTGCCGGGCTCCTGGGGTTTCGGGAACGTCCCATGTACATGGTGTACATAACCATCTATAGTGGGATTATGCAGGGACTAGAGTTCGCCAAGGTCGCCGACGCCCGAGCCGGGTTCAAGAAGATGCTCGACGCCGCCAGCGAGGGCCGGGCTGCAACGGTGCGCCGCGAGGCGGACGTCATCGCCATGGTGGCGGCCGATGACCTGCGCCGGGCCCTTGCCCCATTGGCACCGCACCCTGAGGTAGTCGAAGAAGACGGGACCTGGTCCGTGCTCTTCCCCGGCTCCCCGCTGGCGGCTGAAGGCGGCTCGTTCCAAGAAGCCGTCGACGACACCATCACGGTCCTGCGCGAGTACGCAGAGGACTGGGTGGACCACCTTCGCAACGCTGCCAACCACTCGGCCAACTGGGGGTTCGTCCAGTTCATCCAGCTGTCGTCGGACGACGAACTCGGGGCCTGGCTCAACGGGTACTCCGTCGAGTGAAGTGGCCGGCGCCTACGCGTGCCGCTCACGACCAGTTTTGCCGGAACGAAGGCTGGACGGTGGTGCGCAACGCCACGGGCAAGAAGAACGTCCATCACCTCACGTACGAACTCGCCCTGGCGGACGGCACGGTCCTCCGCACTCGTATTTCTCGGCCGCCGGACCGCTCAAGTTACGGAGCCTCGATGTGGGCGCACATCTGGCGGGACCAGCTGGCCGTCGGCGAAGCTGCCTTCTGGGCCTGCGTGAACGAGGGAACTGCCCCTGACCGCGGTGGCGCCAGAGAACGGGAGGGGACCATTCCTCTAGAGGTTGTCCAGCTCCTGTTGAACCGGGTCGGGCTCAGCGAGACGGAGGTGGCCAAGCTCTCCCGAGCTGAGGCGATCGCGCGGCTCAACCAGTTCTGGCAGCAGGGGGCCTCCTCCTCCTGACTAGCTCCAGCGGGGCGACTGCGGCCGGGTCGAGGGCCAGGATGCTGGCGGTGCGCGGCCAGTTGGCTCAGACCGCGTGGACTGTGAGCCGTTGACTCGCGGGGCCGGCGACCTTTCGAATGTGGGTTTCGTTTGAGGTCACAACGACATCTCCTCCTCGACGGAGGGCGCCTTCGACCACGGTGACATCGCCTATGTCGTCGTGGTGAGCTCGTCCGGCGAGCTCACCGACGCGGCGTGCCTGGTCGGGGCCCATCGGCTCGATTTCGCACCCAGCANNGGGCAGTTGCGGCAGCAGGGGGCTTGCTCCCCCTGGCGGGTTAGGCCAAGTACTGCCGCAACTCGGTGGGGTACTCCGGGAAATAGCGGGAAATGATGTCGAGGCTGAAGCGGGGCAGGATGGAACCAGCCGGTTCGCGGTCGAGCAGGAAGGCGAACGAAGCCCGCACCAGTTCCTCCCCCGGGAGGTCGGCCAGCCCCAGGCTGTGCGCCAGGGCCTCCGGTACGGAGACAACGTGGCTCGTCTCCGAGCGCGGCCCGCGCACCCGGACGGCGTAAGCGCCGTCGCTCTGGCGGGACACTAGGACCGTGGGCACGCTCGGCACCCGACCACGGTACCGGGGGGCCCGTGACTGGTCCGGGCGGCGACCTGAAAAGCGACTAGAAAACCTGAAAAGCGGCTAGAAAATAGGTGGTGGACACTTCGGAGCTGCACCTCGACACCAGGGGCCGGACGGTGCTCGACATCACCGCCGAGGTGAAGCGGTTCTGCGCGGGCCGGGGCGACGGGCTGTGCTCGGTGTTCGTCCCCCATGCCACCGCCGGCCTGGCCCTCATGGAGACGGGGTCGGGGTCGGACGAGGACCTGTTCGATGCCCTGGGCGCCTTGTTGCCCCGCGACGACCGTTACCGTCACCGCCACGGCTCGCCCGGCCACGGGGCCGACCACCTGCTCCCGGCGATAGTCTCGCCCTCACTGGTGGTACCCGTCCTGGACGGCCAACTGGCTCTGGGCACCTGGCAGAGCGTGGTGTTCGTCGACACCAACCGCGACAACCCGCACCGCCGCGTAAGGCTCAGCTTCCTGGCCGGCTGAGCCGGCCGGCATGAGGCCTAGCGCTTGGGCCGGGCGCGGTAGACCGATAGGCCGAGCATGACGGCCACTATGACGGGGAAGGCGGCGACGCCGGCGGCGTTGAGCGAAGGGCCCTTGACGAGGAGGGCCACCACGCCCAGGGCGATGAGCACGCCGATCAGCAGCTCCGGCGTGTCGCCCACCAGGAAGTCCCACCAGAACCGGCCGAAGGCGGTCAACCACCGCATGAGGAGGCGCGGCCGCGCCGCCCCGGTCGTGGTCCCGCTCCCCGCAGGGGCCGGCGCGCCGGTCGTCGCGGAGGCCTTGCCGGCGCCCTCGGCCTCAGGAGGCATGGGCCTGCTCGGGGCTGACGGCCGCTCGGTGGCGCGGCCGCGAGAGCTGGACGAGCGCCCAGGTCACCACGGCGTAGATGCCGACCAGGACCGGGATGGCCAGATCGGAGCCAGGCCAGCGGACCCCCAGGCCCTCGCCCGCCCAGAAGGTGCCGAAGGACACCAGCATCAGCCCGACCACGACCTTCATGGCATTTTCGGGCACGCCGGCCAGCTGGCGGGCGACCACGACGCCCACCGCGGCCACCACCAGGATGGCGGCCCCGGCGGCGGCGCTGGCCAGCCCCAATTGATGGTCGCCGCCACCCAGGCCGAGGACGATGATGGCCACTTCCAGGCCCTCCAGGAAGGTCCCCTTGAAGGCGACCACGAACCCGGTGGCGTCCCGCGCGGGGCGGCCGGCTACGTCCGGCCCCGGGGCTTGGTGGCCGGCCGAGAGGCTCTCGACGTGCTGGCGGAAGATAGCGTCCTCGTCGTGCTTGGCCTTGAGGCCCACGGCCCGCAGCACGGCTTTGCGCAGCCATTGCAGCCCGAAGACAAGCAGCAGCGTCCCCACGACGGCCCTCAGTACATCGATGGGGACCAGGTGGACCAGGGCCGGCCCTAATGCCGCCACCAGTACGATGAGCACCCCCAAAGCGCAGGCGGCACCCTCCAGGGCGGACCGCCAGCCCCGGGACACGCCCGCGGCCACGATGATGGTCAGAGCTTCGACGCTCTCCACGGCGCTGCCC
Source organism: Acidimicrobiaceae bacterium (assembly GCA_003166025.1). Lineage (GTDB taxonomy): Bacteria > Actinomycetota > Acidimicrobiia > Acidimicrobiales > Palsa-688 > Fen-671. Next base: position 35,659 of record PMWT01000084.1, read on the forward strand.
AGGAAGACGGCCACGGCGAGAGTGATGTCGCTGGACGGGTGCATTGGTGGGCGGGCCCCTTTCGGCTGGCCGGGCGGGTCACCGCGGCCGCCACGCCGGATGTGAGGTCGACGGCCCCATCGGCCCCAGCGTCGGCGGGGGCCCCGGGAGCGTCGTGGTTGCCATTGAAGCTACTCTCGCCGGCCAGGACCAGACAACCATCCGGGCTCAGCCTTATGCCCACGGTGGTGCCCCGCTCCCAGCGGTGCTCGGAGAACGCCCGGGTGAAAAGCAGGCTCGGGGGGCCGGCCCCCGCCGGCGCCGGCTCAGCCGCGATGGCCGTGGTGCCCGGGCTCGAACCCGAGCTCTTCCAGGCGCCGGTCGGATATGCCGAAATGGTGGGCCACCTCGTGCACGACGGTGTGACGTACCAGTTGGACCAGTTCGGCTTCGCTGCGGGCCAGCCGGCAGATGGGGCCGCGGAAAATCGTTATGCGGTCCGGCATGGCCCCGCCGTAGGAGGCACGACGGGTGAGGTCGACGCCGCTGTACAGCCCGAGGAGCGTGCCTCCCTGGCCGTCCAGTTGGGCGGGCGTGGCCCAGTCCTCGACGAAGACGGCAACGTTGTCCATTAGCCGTCCCAGGGTTTCGGGGATCCCGTCCAGGGCGTCGCCGACCAGCCGTTCGAATTCCTCTGTGCTCACTTCCACAGGCCCAGTCTGGCCAGATTTTCAGCGCCCGGTCCGTCCCCCGGGCCAGACTTGAGCCCGTGCTCACTCCGACGGCCTCGCTGCTTACGTACGTTCGGTCAACGTCGGCGCCCTGGAGCCCAACCCGGCCAAGGGTGGGAGCACCGGTTTCGCCCGGGAGGACCTGGACCGCTGGGAGAGCGAGCTGGGCCGGGTGTTACCGGACGGTTCTTTCGGGGAGAACCTCACCGTGCCCGGAGTCGACCCCAATGCGGCCTTGATAGGCGAACAATGGCGCATCGGCGAGGAACTGGTCTTGCAGGTGACTTCGCCCCGCCTCCCCTGTAAGACCTTCGCCGCCCGTATGGGGGTAGTGGGGTGGGCCAAGCGCTTCGGTGCGGACGGCCGCCCCGGCGCGTACTTGAGAGTGGTCCGCCCCGGGACCGTCCAGGCCGGTGACCCGGTCAGGATCTCGCACCGGCCCGACCACAATGTGAGCGTAAGTATGGCGTTTTCCGCCTTTACGACGAGCCCGGGGTTGCTCAAGGGCTTGTTTGCCGCGGGCGACGACCTGTCCGACGAAATGCGCGTTTATGTACACTCCAAGCTCACATGAAGGCTGCACCGGCCCGTGCTCTGGCCGCCATGCTGGTGGCGTCGATGGTGGTCTCCGCCTGTTCGGGTACCGGCGGTCAGGCGAGCGTTGGAGCGGTGAACGTTGGAGGGGCGAGTAGTGGAGGGGCAGGGACGACTAGGACGACGGTCGCCACCAAGGCCGCTCATGGGGGGAGCGCTCCTCAGGTCACCCCCACCACGGTCGCGCCGGGCCCGGCCACCTTTGTCGGTCCCGATGGGGTCGAGGCCCGCTGGGTGATCGATGAGAACCGCAAGCCGGGGACCACGGCCTGGCACCTGTCGGGCCGGGCCGGGCCCACGATAAACGGGTTCGCCGACCTGACGGCCGCCCGGGAGGGCCAAAAAGTCACCCTTTATGTGACGACGAAGGCGGCCCGGTACCACATAAGCGCCTACCGCACCGGTTATTACGGGGGCAAGGGCGGCCGCCTCGTCTGGAGGTCGGGCGAGCTGAAAGGGCACGTTCAACCGGCGTGCACGCTGGCGTCGGCCACCAACATGGTGGCCTGCGACAACTGGGCCCCGTCCGTGAGCCTCGTCATCGGGCAGAGGTTCGTCCAGGGGGACTACCTGTTCAAGCTCGTCGCCGACCCGGGCGCCCAGAGCTATGTCCCCCTGACCGTCTGGGGCCCTTCCAGCCACGCCACCTATGTGGTCCAGAACAGCGTGCTCACCTGGCAGGGCTGGAACACTTGGGGCGGCTACGACATGTACGGGGGCGCCCCGCCCGGGGGCACGCCCCAGTACGGCGACCGCGCCCTGGTGGAGTCGTTCGACCGGCCCTATGCCAACGGCAGCGGCGCCGCCGATTTCATGGCCCTGGAATACCCCCTCGTCTATTGGGCCGAAGAGCACGGGCTCGACGTCACCTACTGGACAGACGTGACTTTTTCCCAGCACCCCGGTTTACTGAGGCACCACAAGGCGCTCCTCACCCTGGGCCATGACGAGACCTGGACGCTGTCCGAACGCAACGGCGTGATCGCGGCCCGCTCCGAGGGGGTCAACGTCGTTTATTTCGGCGCTTCCCCGGTGCTGCGCCACGCCCGCCTCCAGGCCAGCCCGATGGGCCCGGACCGCGAGGAGGTCGACTACCGCGACCCGACGGCCGACCCCATTTACGCCACCGACCCCGACAACGCCACCGGCAACACCTGGGCCCAACCGCCGGCCGACGACCCGCCGAGCGAAGTGGTGGGCGACACCTACCAGGGCTACGGCCTCGACGACCCCATGGTGGTGACCGACGCCGGCGCCTGGCCCTTCGCCGGTACCGGCGTGACCGACGGTACGCAACTGAAGGGCGTGGAGGCCGGGGACTACGACGCCTACGACACGACCGAGCCTGACCCGCCCAATGTCGAGGTCTTGTCGCATTCGCCGGTCAAGCCCGAAGTCGGCCACATCATGGACGCGGACATGACCTATTACACCTGGGCCCCCGGCCAGGGTGGGGTGCTGGCCACGGGGACCATCGGCTGGATCCCGGCCCTGTCGGCGTGCACGGGCACGCTGCCCGCCTGCCCGTCCGCCGTGGTCCAGGGGGTGACAGCCAACATACTGCGCCTGTTCGGGCGGGGCCCGGCGGGCAAGTACCACCCTTCAGTCGCCAACTGGCGGGAGTACTACTGAGCTTGACCGGCGCCTCCGAGCCGGCGACGGTCACGCTAGGCGTGGCCGATGCGTACTTCGACGCCGTGCCCCGCCCCGACACGGACGCCGTCGAGGTGGGCCCGTTCACGTTGTTCGTGAGCCGGACGCCGTGGGCTTATTACGCCCGCCCCGCGCTCGGGCATCCCGGCCGGGTCACCACCGCCGACGTCGTGCGCCTGGGCCAGGCGTGCCGGCGCTACGGCGTCGAGCTGACCATCGAATGGGTGGAAGAGGTCCATCCCGAACTGGCGGAGGCCGCCTCCGAGGCCGGGCTCGAGGTCAGTACCCACGCCTTGATGGCGGCGGCGGCGGACGTCCCGGGCCAGGTGCCCGTGCCGGCGGTCCCCGGTGTGAAGGTACGGGTGGTCGAGGCCGCCGACCCCGCCCTGCTCGACGCCCGGGCGGTGGCCAACGTGGCCTTCGAGTTTGGCGGGTGCCAGCGGGGCGGGCCGGGTGCCCGCGAGCGCGACGAAGCTGTGGCCGGACTGGGCGCCCAGCTTGTCGCCCACCTAGTTGCCCGTGCCCGGGCCGGCCTCACGGTCACGGCCGTGGCCGAGTCGCCGGCCGGGGGCGCCCTGGCCGCCGGCAGCTACCAACCCGTCGGGGCGGTGGCCGAGATCGTCGGGGTAGGCACCCTGCCCGCGGCACGCCGCCGCGGCCTGGCCGGCGCCGTGACAGCCACGCTGGCGCGTCACGCCCGCCAGTGTGGCGTGGAGGCCCTGGTGCTCAGCGCCGAGAACGACGACGTAAGCCGCATCTATCGCCGGGCCGGTTTCCACCGCATCGGCACCACCCACGCGGCCTGGAGGCCGTGGCCGGCCCAAGTAGGTTCGGTTTAGGCCTTGGCCTAGCCGAACTCCTGGCCGTCCAGGACCTCGGTGTAACCGAGCCGTTGCAGGTCGTCTCTCTGTTTGCGCACGTTGCGCGCCCGGCGCAGGACGTTGAAAACGGCGCCCGGCTCGGAGTCCCGGCGGCTGCGAGCCAGTTCCAGGCAGCGCAACATTTCTTCCTCGCCCATGCAGAGCACGGCGACCTTGTGCCGGCCGGCGCTGAAGGCGTCCCGGTCGACCATTTCGCAGACGCGCTCGAAGCCGATGGAGAACCCGCACATGGGTAGGGCGGGAGCACCGAAGCGGGCCGTCATGCCGTCGTAGCGGCCGCCCCCGGCGAGCGAATAGGGGACATCGGGATGGGAGACCTCGAATATTTGCCCCGTGTAGTAGCCCATTCCCCTTACCAGGGTGGGGTCGAAACGGGCCGATTGCCCCAGGCGGGCCAAGCAGCCCAGGGTCTGTTCCAGGTCCTGGGCCGCATCGGCGGGCCCGAGCGAAAGGTCGCCTTTTTCCAACCACTGCAAAAGAGCCTGCACGCCGGCCCGGTCGTAGCCGGTGAGCTCGGCGGCCACCGCGTCAGCACCAATTTTGTCGAGTTTGTCAAGGGTTATGTAGACGGCGGCGGCATTTGCGGCCGGACCGAGGTGGGCTTCGACGGCGGCCCGCAGCAGGCGGCGGTCGTTCAGCCTGATCGTGCAGCCGCGTATGCCGATATTTTCGAGGGCGTCGAAGGTGGCACTACAAAGCTCGACCTCGGCGGCAGTACCGGGTTCGCCGACAATGTCGATGTCGCATTGCGTGAACTCCCGGAACCGGCCCCGCTGGGGCCTTTCCGCCCGCCACACCGGCGCTATGTGGGCGACCTTGAAGGGCATGGGCAGATCGTTGAGGTGGTTGGCCACGAACCGGGCCAGGGGCACCGTCAGGTCGAAGCGCAGGCCCGCGTCGGCCAGCTCGCCGGCCTCCGGGTTCTCCCGGGTACTGGCCTCTTCGAGCCGGGCCCCGCGTTTTAGCACCTTGAAGATCAGCTTTTCGTTATCGCCGCCGTCGCTGCCCATGAGCACGTCGAGGTCCTCGAAGGCCGGCGTCTCGATCACCTCGTAGCCGTAGCCGGCATAGACGTCGAGGATGCGGTTGGCGACCTGCCGGCGTAGCTCGGCTTCGGGCGGGACGATGTCCCGCATCCCCCGGACAGGTTGAGCGCGCTGGGCCATCAGTCCGGCACTTTGTTGTCGCTGACCCCGGCCGACCCGAACGTCGCCATCTCGTTCAGGATCTTGGCCGCGGCCTGGACGATGGGCACGGCCAGCGCCGCCCCGCTGCCTTCGCCCAGCCGCAGCTCGAGGTCGAGCACGGGCGAGAGGCCGAGGAAGGCCAGGCCCACTCCGGCCCCGGGCTCGACCGAGCGGTGCCCGGCCACCAGGTAGCCCGGGACCGCGGGCGCGAAGGCGCTGGCCAGGAGGGCGGCCGCTACTGAGATGACCCCGTCGATGATCACGGGGACCCGGGCGGCGGCGCCGGCAACGATGAAGCCGGCCAGGGCGGCGATCTCCAGGCCACCGACCTCGGCGGCCACGGTGAGGGGGCCGGCGCCCGGCTCCAGTCGGGCGAGCGCCCTCTCGATCACCGTCGTCTTGGTGGCCAGCATCTCATCGTCGATGCCCGTCCCGCGCCCGGTCACCGTGCGGGGGCTGGTGGAGGTGAGAGCGGCGATCAGGGCCGCCGAGGGGGTGGTGTTGCCGATCCCCATGTCGCCCGTGACCAGCATCCGAGCGCCATTGGCGACGGCCTCGGTGCCGATGTCGGCGCCCACGTTGAGAGCGGCTTCGACCTGGTCCTCGGTCATGGCCGGCCCTGTGGCCAGGTTGGCCGTGCCCCGAGCCACGTTGCGCCGGACGAGGCCAAGCGACGGGCCCGGGACCGGATGGGCGACGCCGACGTCGACCACCACCACCGACGCCCGGACATGGCGGCCCAGGACATTGATGGCTGCCCCCCCGGCACAGAAATTGGCCACCATCTGGGCCGTCACTTCTGATGGCCAGGGCGTGACGCCGGCCTGCACCACACCGTGGTCCCCGGCGAACACGGCGATTGTCACCGGCTCGGGCACGGGCGGCGGACAGGTCCGGGCGATGGCCGCCAACTGGGCCCCGATGGTCTCGAGGCGCCCGAGCGAGCCGGCGGGCTTGGTGAGGCGGTCCTGGAGCTCGAAGGCCGCCCGTTGGGCGCCCGCGTCCGGGCGCTCGACACTTGCGACCAGAGCGGCAAAACGTCCATCGGTCATGAGCCACATCTCCTGTTCATTGCTGCTCGGTGTGGTGCCGGTCGGTGGTGCGCAGGCCGGATGGCGTGCCGGCGTCGTCTCTGCGGGCCGGCCGCACTGGTGGTGGCAGCCGCCACGACCAGTGCGGCGGTCTCGCACAGGGTGCCGGCGGCCCCCAGCACGTCTCCGGTGAAGCCGCCCAAGCGGCGCCGGGCGAGGGCCAGGACGAGGGCACCGGCGGCCCAACCCGTGAGGACGGCCTCTGCCCCCTGGCGCCCGCGACAGGCCCACGCCAGGGCTAGGGCCGCCCCGGCCCCGGCCACGGCGGTGACAAGGGCGGCGTCCGAGCCCGGCCGGGCCGGAAGGAAAGCAGTGGCCAGGCCGTTTTCACGGGCATAGGGAAGAGCACGGCTGCCGATCACCATCACCGAGCGGGAGGTGCAGTAGATGGCGCCAAGCAGGGCCGGTGACGGTGCCATGGAGGAAAGCGCCGAAGTCCGGGCGATAAGGCTGAGGCCGAGGGCGACGTTGCCGAAGGTGCCCACTCCGGGCTCGGCCATTATCTCCAGTCGGCTCCGGGCCGGCACGTGGGCCAGGAGTCCGTCGGCCGCGTCGGCCAGCCCGTCGAGGTGCAGGGCGCCGGTCAGCACGGCGTCGGCGGCGACGGCCAGTGCCGCCGCCGGCAGGGGAGCCAGCCGCCGGCCGGCCAGCCGCCAGCCCCAACCGACGGCGCACCCGAGGGCGGCGCCGACGGCGGGGAAGTAGGCCATGGTGCGCGACGAGGGGGCCGGGGCGGCCTTCGCCTTCGCTCCGGGGCCCAGCGGGGTGAGGAACGCCACCGCGGCCCGGAAGTCGGCCCGGGCGCTCACTTTCCCGTGCTCATTGGCTCATCGACGGGGCGGGGACCACGGGCAGGGGCACGGGCAGGGGCAGGAGCGGTACCACCCGCCCGGCCACGACGAGCAGAGCTTGGCCGGCGTGGTCGCAGAACGTGGTGTTGACGCGGCCGAGAAGGTCGCGGTAGCGGCGCGACAGCGCCTCCATGGGCACGAGGCCTGAGCCGACCTCGTTGGACACGACGACGACGTGGCCCGCGCGGTCGCCGGCCCGGCGCGCCACGTCCTCGGCCGCCCGGGCTACGACCCCGTCGTCGTCGCCGGCCTCGATCAGGTTGGCCACCCAGAGCGTGAGGCAGTCGATGACGACTGTGGTGCCCTCGGGCTCGTCACGCAGCGCCCGGTCCAGGTCCAGAGGGGCCTCCACGGTCGACCAAGCGGGTGGGCGCTGCGAACGGTGGACCGAGATGCGGTCGCTCATTTCGGCGTCCCGGGCCTGGGCGGTGGCGATGAAGGTCACCGGCGCCGTACCGGCACGGGCGAACTGCAAGGCCAGGGCCGATTTGCCGCTCCTGGCCCCTCCGATCAGAAAGGTGAGCATTGTTCAGCTGAGCCTGCGGGCCGGGCGCGGCATTATCAGGAAGCCCGGACGGGGCGGGGGAGCGGGGGGGCCGACCGGGACCGCCGTAACGAGGTTGCTTCCGCCACCAGGTATATGGCACCGCTCACGAAAAAGCCCAGGAAATAACCGAGACTGCTGCGGGCGAAGACCCCCAGGGCGAGCGGGCCGGTAAACAGCGGCGAGGCGGTGCAGGCGAGGCCCAGTGCCGTCCCGGCCAGCCAGGCGACAAGAGCCGAAGGCCGTACCTTTGCCAGCGCCACTTCGTCCCAACCGGCTCCGGCCTCGGGCGTCGAGGCCGGGCGATGGTGCACGGCCATGTCCACCACGTACACGGCGGCCCACGTGGCGATGGGACAGGCCAGCAACTCGACGAAACTGACGAACGGGGCTAGAAAACCCTGGCGCACGATGGTGAAAAGCGAGCCCACAAGCACGACGACGGCGGTGTCGATCAGCACCGTGCGAGAGCGGCGCACCCGTACCCCGAGCACCAGGAGCCCGAGACCAGACGAGTACAGCCCCATGACCATCTGGGACAGGAGGCCGCCGAGCGCGGCCAACAAAAATGGCACCTCCAGCCACGAGGGCAGGACGGCCCCGGCTGCCGCCACCGGGTTGGACGCCCCGGCCAGGCCCGGGATGGCGCTGGAGAGGAGCACTCCGACCACGATGAGGACGCTGAGAGAGAGCGTGGCGCCCAGCGTCGTCCACCAAACGACCTTGGCGCCGGCCTCCCGTCGGGGCAGGTAGCGCGAGTAGTCCGCGCTCAGGTTCACCCAGCTGATGCCGCCGCTGGCCACGACGATGCTGAGCCCGCTCAATAGCGCCAAGTGCGAGCCGGGGTGGGCGTGCACCAGGGCCGACCAATGCGCCCGCCGGGCCAGCACGGGGCAGATCCCGAGTGTGAGCAAGCCGAAAGTCCAGGCCACGATGCGCTGGACGGCGACGATGGTGGCGTGCCCCAGACGTCCGAGGACCAGGGATATGGACGCCACCGCCACCAAGGCGACGAACTCCAAAGTGTCCGATGCCGGCAGGCCCAGCGTCCTTTCGGCCAGTGCCGCCAGTGCATCGGCGGCGATGACCGCCGTTACGGTCTCCCAGCCGACCAGGCTCACCCAGCTCACGACGGCCGGCCCGATGTTGCCCGAGCGCCCGAAGGGCAGCCGGGACAGCACGAGCATGGGCAAGCCGGCTCGTTTACCCGCCACCCCGAGCACCCCGACGAGAAGGAACGAAAGCGCCGACCCGACGATGGCAACCACCGTCCCCTGCCAGAGGTCGAGCCCCAGCGAGGCGATTATGGCCCCGTAGACGATGCCGATGATGCCGAGGTTGGCCGCGAACCAAACCCAGAACAGCTCGGCCGGTCGCCCGTGGCGGTCCTTGTCGGGCACCGGGTCGAGGCCGCGGCTCTCGACCACCCAGGGACGGTCCGTGGCAGGGTTGGGACGCGCGCGCGTGGAGATGGACATGGAGAAGGGTTGGTCTGGACGTTACCATCGCCGCCCCTGGGGTTCCCGGGGGGAGCTAACACGCGCTGGGTGGCCTTACTGGCCGGCCAGGTCCCGGCGTTCCAGGGCCACGGCGCCCAGGACAGTGGCGGCCGCCCCCACCAGGACGAGCAGCGCGGCGCTGGCCCAATCGGGCGATGTAGCCGGGGCCGAGGCCATCTGGTGGAACACCGAGGTGTCGAGCAACCAGTGGCGCGAGCTGGACGCGCCGGCCACCACCTCGATGAGCAGCGACCAAGCCATGAGGCCGTAGGTGACGGCGCCGGCAGCCCGGGGCCAGGCGCCCAGGGCCAAAAAACCGAGGCCCAGGATGCACAGGCTGGGGGGCACGACGTTGGCCCCCGCTTCGAGCAGGGTGGCGATGCCTACTCCCGAGCTCTGGGTGGCGGCGCCGGCCCAGGTGCACAGACCGGCCAGTAGCCCCCCGGCCACCACGAGGGCGGTGGCTATGCCGGCCCGCCCGGCCAGCCAGCCGGACCGGCGGACCGGTCTCACCAGGAGGTCGTCCAGGCGCCCCTCGGCTTCCTCGTCCCGGGCTGAGCCGACCTGGCCGGCGGCGACAAAGGCGACCATGACGGCCAGGGTCAGGAAAGCCAGCCCCAGATAGGCCTTGGCGCTGCCGCCGCGGGCGCCGAGCCGCGAGAGGGCACGTTCGACACTGGCCGATGTTGTCAACGCGCTCCCCCCTTGTTTGGCGATGAAGCCCTCCAGCAGGGACGTGGCCGCGATGGCGACGGCCCAGCCGATGGCGGCGGGGCGGGCCAGACGGGCGGCCAGACCGGTCGGCCCGGATAGGAGCCGGGTGCGGGCCGGGGCGGTCGCCCGGCTCGGCCAGACGCCCGAAGCCAGGTCCCGCCGCCCGGCCAGGTACACGGCCAGGCCGCCCAGCAGGGCGGTCAGGGCCACGATGGGGAGCAGGGCCAGCGGCCGGGGGGCGGTCAGGGGCTGGAGCTCTTCGGCCCAGCCCAGCGGGGACGCCCAGCGCAGCCAGGCCAGGCTGGTGCCCGAGTCGGCTACCAGCCGCAACGAGTAGCAGGCGCCCAGGGCGACGGCGGCATAGCCCGCGGCCTGACGGCGGCTCGGCGCCAGTTGGGCGGCCAACGCGCCGGCGGCGAGGAACATGGCGGCCGGCGTCACCAGGGCCAGGGCGAAGAACACGGCCGGGCCGGGGGCGATGTGCACCTTCGAGGTCTGGCCCGCGACGACGATGATCACCGCGGTGAGGGACCAGAGCACGGCCAGGCCGGCGCCCAGGCCGCCCAGGGCCTGGGCGGTACCTTCTCGGGGCGTCGTCTGGCCGGCCAGCAGCAGTTCCCAGCGCCCGGCGTCCTCCTCGCCCCGCAGCAGCCTGGTGGAGGTGAGCAGCCCCCAGACGGCGCCGAGCACCACGAGGAACATGAAGCTCTTCCACACCGTGTACCCGGCCACCGTCTGGATCTGGTGAGCGGGGCCGTTGATGGCCGCCAAACCGGCGTTGTCAGCAAAGAGGGCGGCGACGCGGTCACGCTGGCCGGCGGTCTTGTAGGCGGCGGCATAGCCCAGGGCGGAGGAGGCCACTGTGAGGCCGAACACGTACCCCCACAGCACCCCGGACCGGGCCGCCCGACGGGCGGTGCGGGCGGCGATGACCGCTCCCGGGCGGCGGGCCGGCGCCCCTGTCACGGCCCAGCCCCTGTCACGNNCCCAGCCCCTGTCACGCCCCAGCTCCGGTCACGGCCCAGCCCCGGTCACGGCCCCGGGCCGTTTTTGTGCCGCTTTTGGCCCGTAGTGGGCCAGGAACAACTGCTCCAGGGACGCCTCTTGGCTCAAGAGCTCCTTGACGCCGGCCTCCGCCAGCACTTTGAGCAAGGGCTCGATGGGACCGAGCACTTGGCAGCGCACGACGCTCCCGGTCACTTCCACCTCGCTCACCCCGGGGACGGTGGAGATGTCGGGGACGGGCCCGTGGAATGTGACCTGGACGCTGAGAGCGGAGAGGTGGCGCATGTCCGAAAGGGCCCCCATTTCTACCAGGGCCCCGTCGCGGAGGATGCCGACCCGGTCGCACAGCGCCTCCACCTCGCTCAGGATGTGAGAGGACAGGAAGACGGTCTGGCCCCGCCGGCGCGCTTCCTGGGCGCACTGGCGGAAAGTCTGCTCCATGAGCGGGTCCAGGCCGCTGGTGGGCTCGTCCAGCACGAGCAGGTCGGCCCGGGACATGAGAGCGGCGATGAGGACGACCTTCTGGCGGTTGCCCTTGGAGTACTGGCGGACCTTCTTGGAAGGGTCGAGGTCGAAGCGCTCGATGAGCTCGTCACGGTAGGCGGCGTCGACCTGGCCCTGCACCCGGCCCAGGAGGTGGAGCGTCTCGGTCCCGGTGAGCGAGGGCCACAGGTTGGTCTCGCCGGGAACGTAGGCGAGGTGGCGGTGCGCTTCGACGGCTTGGCGCCGGCAGTCGAGCCCGAAAACCTCGGCCCTCCCGGCGCTGGGCTGGACCAGCCCGAGCAGGAGCCGGATCGTGGTGGTCTTGCCGGCGCCGTTGGGCCCGAGGTAGCCGAACGCCTCGCCCGGCGCGACCTCGAGGTCCAAGTCCTGAAGGGCCGTGACGGCGCCGAAATGCTTGGTCAGGCCCTCGGTCCGCACGGCTGGGACTAGCGGCATGGGCAACCTCCTAGAGCTCGCAGGCGCGCCAGCAGTACCAGGCGGCGACCGAGCGGTAGGGCCGCAGCGGTTCCCCCAGGGGGCCGAGCTCACGTTCGCTGGGCATCGGCACCCCCCAGGCCAGGCCGTACCCGCGGCGTACGCCCAGGTCGCCGGCCGGCCACACGTCGAGGCGGCGCAGCTGGAAGAGCAGGAACATCTGGGCCGTCCAGCGTCCCACGCCCCGCACCGTCGACAACCTGGCGATCACCTCCTCGTCGCTTTCCCGGGCCAGGCCGCGTGGGTTGAGGACCACGGTGCCGTCGAGCACCTTGGCGGCGAGGTCGCGCAGCGATGCCGACTTGTTGGCGGACAACCCCGCGGCCCGGAGCGTCTCGGCCGACAGGGCGAGAAAGGCAGCGGGGGAGATGTCGCCGTCGAGGGCGAGCACCAGCCGGCCGTGGATGGCGGCGGCGGCAGCCCCGGCCAGTTGCTGGTAGACCACGGAGCGCACCAGGGCGCCGAAGTGCGTCTGGTGGGAGGGCCGTATTTTCGGCAGGCCCACCACCCGGACGAGCTCGGCCAGGACCGGGTCGCGCCGCGCCAGCTCCTGTGCGGCCGCCTTATGGCTGGTAGCGGGGGGCACGGCGAGCCGCCGCGATGCTCAGCCCGAGACCGTGGCGTAGGCGATGGTCTGGCTCGGCGGCGGGGCGGCGATATGGACGAACTCGCCCCATTTGGACAGCGTCACCGTCTCCTTGGAGCCCTTCGCCGTCGTCACCTCCTGGATGGGCAGGGTGGGGCCCGTCACCGGGAACGTGATGGTGCTCGACAGCGCGGGGTTCGAGCTCGAGGCCGCCGTGGCCCACTTGAGGACGTAGACACGCCCAGGCCCGGGAATGGTCTCGGTGGCCAGCGTCGTACCCTTGACCTGGGGCAGTACGGTCTCGATCGACGTGACCCGGATGTCCGTCGCCAGGCTGGTGTACTGGCTCGAACCCGCCTTGAGAGCTATCCATTTGCTACCGACCTTTTTGACTTCGGCCGAGGTCAGGCCCACGATCTTGGACAGGCCGCCGGGGTTGCCCGAGACGTAGCCGTAGGCCGGGGTCACAACGATCGTCACCGCGTCCTTGCCGGTCGAGATGGACTCCGTCCCGCTCTTCTTGCCCAGGTCGGCCACCACCCTCTCGTTGTCCGTGGCAGTGGTGGACTTCGAATCGACCTCCAGGTGGACGGCACCCTGCTTGGAGATGGCGGCCTTGGCCGCGGCCAGGAGCGAGGTCGTCGTCGGCGCCGCGGCCGCCTGGGCACCGGTCGTCGCCACCCCTACGAGGGCGCCTGTCAGGAGCGCGGTCGCCACCGCCGGCGCAACGAGCGCGACCAACACCCGCCCGGCTTGACGGTCAGGGCTGGAAAGGGTCCGTCTAACTGAAAAATGCATGGTAGGAACGCTAGTGGGCCCGATGGGACGCCCCGACAGGTGACCACGGCCGGCGTCGGGCCGGGCGCCTGAGGGGAGGCGTCAGGAGCGCAAGGCCACTTCGCCCAGGGCCGACAAGGGCCCGGTCACCACGTCGGGGTCGCCCACCACCACCGTCACCAGCCGGCTCGGGGCGAGGTAGCGCGCGGCCGCCTCGTCCACCATCTGCTTGGTGGCGGCGATGACGGCCTTGGGGTAAGCGGTGAGGAAGCCGAGGTCGACACCCCTGATGGCCAGGTTGGCCAGCGTCGTGGCCAGGCCGGGCAGGGAGGCCGTGTCGAAGCTGAAGCGCCCGACCGAGTGGCGCCGCGCCATCTCGAGCTCCTCCTCGTTGATCCCGAGGGTCGCGATGCGCCCCAGTTCGTAGAAGATCTCGACCAGGGCGGGGCCGGTGACGCCGGTCGCCACATCGGCGGCCATGGTGAACGAGGACCCAGCCCGGCCGTGGCGGACGAAGCTGCGGGGCGAGTAGCTGTAACCGTTGCGTTCACGGATGTTGGCGACGATGCGGGAGCTGAACATCCCGCTCAGGATCTGCTCGGCCAGCGAGGCGGCGGGCCAGTCGGGCTCTCCCAGGCGGGCGAAGCTGCCCCCGATGCGCAGGTTGCTCTGGACGCTGGCCGGCCGGGGTACGAGGTCGAGCGGCCCGGGGCGAGGAGCGGTCACCGGCGGCAGCTCGGCCGGCGGGGCCTCGTCTGTGACCGTCCAGGCGGCCATGGCCTCCTCGGCCAGGCGGACGGCCCGGTTGGGCTGGAGGTCGCCCACGAGTACCAGGTGGGCGCCGGCGGGGTTGAGCACGACGGGGTGAAGGGCGTGCAGAGCGGCGGCGTCGACGCGGTGCAACGCGGCCGGTGTCGGGATCGGGGTGGCGTAGGGGTGGGTGCCGAACAGCCGGCGCCGCAACGCCTGGGCGGCGACGACGTCGGGCTGGCTGAGGGCGATCAGCGTCTCGTCCGCGGCCCGGTTGCGGTCGGCTTTGACCTCGTCCGGCGGGTAGCTGGCACTGGTGATGACCTCGACGAGGAGGGCCAGGAGCTCCTTTAGGTGCTCGGCCAGGACGGCCCCGCTCAGGATGACCCGGTCCTCGCCCACATGGGCGTCGAGGCTGGCGCCCAGGTCCTCGATGGCCCCGGCCAGCGCCATCCGGTCGTGGCGGTCGGTCCCGGCGAACAGGGAGCGGGAAAGGATGCTGACGGGGGCGGGCTTGCGGATCTGGTCGGCGGCCAGAGGGACGGCCAGGCGCACCTCGACCAAAGGCACGGCGGGCCGCCGGACGACCAGGGCATGGATGCCGCCGGGCAGGGACGCCTCCAGGAGCCGGGGAGCCGTCGGGGCGACTAGGCGCCCGATAGGGGGCCTGGTGGTGGGCCGGGCGGGGGCCGGCTGGGCCACCCGCTTGGCGGCCGGGTTGGCCGCCGACTTGGAGCCAGCCCGCTTGGCAGTGGCTTGCTTGGCGGCCGCGGTCTTGGCGGTGGCCCGCTTGGCGGGGTTGGGGGCCATGTCAGTTACCCGCCGGCTGTAGCTCGAGCACGGCCCGGTGCTGGGAGAGCAGGTCCGACGCCGCTTCGGCCACGTCGGCCACCTTGACCGCGGCCAGGCGGGAGGCCAGCTCTTCGACGAGCTCGGCTCGGCCGTGAACGGTCTCGACCGAGGCGAAGATGTGGGCACGGTCCATCAGCGAGTCAAGGCTCCTCCACAGGTCGGCCGACGAGGTGTTTACCACCCGGGCCAGCTCTTGGCGGTCCGGCCCGTCCTCGGCCAGCCGCCCTATCTCTTCGTCGATGGCCTGGAGCAGGGTACTGGTGGTCGCCGTCCCCGGGTGGAAGACGATGACCTGGAGCAGTGTCGGGTCACGGACGAAAAAGGCGTCGTCGCCGAACGTCCCCAGCTGGCACGAGACGTCGGTCACGTTGTTGTCCCGGTAGATGAGCCGGGCCCGGAGCCGGCTCGAGTCACCGCCCGCCAGCAGCGAGGCGAGGACGTCGTAGATGAGGTACCGGTCAAGGTCGCCAACGGGGTCGGTCGTCCGGTAGCCGACGGCGAACGCGGGCTGCGGGGCCAGGGGGTCGCGCACGACCCGGTGGAGGTCGGTGCTCGGCCGGGGCTCGGGCCAGGGGCCTCGCTTGGGCACACGCCGCCGCCTGATCGAGCCGAAGTAGCGCTCGGCCAGGGCGAAGACCTCGTCGGCGGCGCAGTCGCCCACCACTGCCAGCACGGCGTTGGCCGGGCTGTAGAAGGTGGCGTAGAAGTCCTCGCTCTCGCCGACGGTCGCTTCCTCGAGATGGGTGAAATCCCCGTAGCCGTTGTGGGCATTGGGGTAGGAGGTGAAGGCCAGCGCGGGCAGGAGGATCCAGGGGAAGCCCCCGTACGGGCGGTTGAGGACGTTGACCCTGATCTCCTCTTTCACCACGTCGACCTGGTTGCGGAGGTTCTCCTCGGAGACCGACAGCGACGCCATGCGGTCGGCCTCCAGGAACAGGGCCAGTTCGAGGGCCGACGCCGGCAGGGCCTCGTAATAGGCGGTGAGGTCGGGCAGGGTGTGCCCGTTCATCCGTCCTCCGGCCGACTCGACCAGCCGGCCGTGCTCCATCTTGCCGACATGGGCCGACCCCTGGAACATCATGTGCTCGAAAAGGTGGGCGAACCCCGTCCTGCCTTCCGGCTCGGAACGGAAGCCCACGTTGTACACGACGGCCACGCCGACGAGAGGGACCGTCCGGTCCGGGACGACCAGTACTTTCAGGCCGTTGCCGAGGACGGTCCGCTCGACGGGGTGGGCGTGCTTAGGCCTCGTTGGCATGGCGACGAGGCTACCTGGTGGGCGCGCCGGCCTCGGCGCGAACGCGGTTGTGGGCCAGCAGCCAGTAGGTCGCCCCGCCGAACACCAAGCCCATAAAGACGCTGAAGTCCGAGCCGTCGACGTGGTTGGACAGTACGGACACATAGGGCGAGTAGGCGTTCAGCCAGAGAACGGCGGCCACCATCCCGACCGCCTGCGCGATTATCGCCGGCCAGTGGATGCCGTCCTTGCGGAAATAGACGCCGCCGCGCTCATCGAACAGCGCCCCGCTCTCATAACGCTGGCCCCGCAGGAGGTAGTCCACGAAATAGATGGCGAACCACGGGCCCAGCCAGCTTGGAGGGGGTGCCCCAACGCTCGGCCTCTGGGACGTACTCGATGCCCCTGGCCTCCACCAGGGCGCCGGCGCCTGTCTTGCCCGGGCCCGGTCCGCCCGGGGGGGTTTGTCCCTCGGGCGCCCTACCTGGCCCGTCGTGCGGGCTGGTGGCGTGCCCTATCAGGGCCACAGGGAGGACCTCCTGGTCCGTAGTAGGTGGCGAGTTGGCCAGGCGGCGTTCGGGTGAGGCGATCGTTGCACATCCGCCGTCAACGTGCCAGCGGGGCTGTCACTTGCCAATGAGCCTGTCAGAGTCCGTCATTTGTCCGCCCTGAGCAGGTAGCCTGCGCTCTAGAAGAGGGGCCCGCGCGGTGAGCTCGGGGGGCGGACCTGCACTACTAGTAGAAAGCCGAACTAAATGCACAAGCAAGATCCTTCACGACCGGTGACGAGGCGAGGCCGTGGGCGGTCCCGTGCGACGGCCGTGGCCGTCGTCCTGACCACTGGCGCCCTGTGTGCCGGGCTGGCCATCACCGCGCTGCCGGCCTATGCCGACGTGACCAGCAACGACTACACGATCGGCTCCCCGTCGGGGGCCGTAAGCACGGTGGTGGCCACGCCCAGCAGCGTGGCCGCGTCCGGCTCCAGCAACTTCGAGGTGAGCTTCACCGCTCCCACCGGGTTGGCGGGGACCAGCGATAGCTATGTCACCGTGGCCCCCTCTGAGGCCCTGGTGTCGACCCCGGCCAACATCGACCTGGTCGGTGGGTCGTGCATCCAGAGCGGCACGGCCGGCGCCGGCGGCTCGGGCACGGACCTCAGCACCGGGATCACCATCGAACTGTCCAGCTCGTGCTCCATCAACGCCGGCAACACCGTCGAGGTGTACTTCACCGCCGACGCCCCGTCCACCACGGGCAGCTTCTATTTCACGGTGGCCACTTCGACCAACGGCACGCTGGCCACGTCCAACACCATCAACGTGGGCACCTCGGCGGGCGACCTGACCGCTTCGGGGTACGGCTTCGGGAGCAACGCCCAGTACACCATCAGCAACGTGACCGTGTCGGGCCTGACCGCCGATGAGAACTCCATTCTCCTGGACGCCGACGTCACCGTCGGAGTCGACAACCTCACGTGGTACGGCGCGACGGGCGGCGCCGGCTACAGCGTCACCCTCACGCCCCCCGGCGGGTCTGCCACTTCGGACCCGGTCACCTCGGCGACGGTCGTGGGCAACGGCGTCACCTTGGCCCTGGGCGATGCCCTGGCCGAAGGGGACGTGCTCAATATCACCGCCACGGGGACCAACCCGCCGGCATCGGCGGGCAACGATGCTGTCGACATTGTCGTCGTGCCCGGCAACGCCACGGCGGTGACGACGAGCTCAATTACTTTCGGCAATTCCGTATCGGCCGTCACCGTCTCGCCCGCGTCGACATTGGCCGGAGCGGCGACGACCTACAACGTCAGCTTCAAGGTGTCGAGCGCGGTGCCTTCCGGTGGTGACATATTCCTCAGCGAGACCGCAGGCCCGACCAACTTCGCCGGCGTTTCTGGCGTTGAGGTCGTCGACAACACCGAGAACACGCACTTCGTGGCGACGGGGGCAGCGCTGAGCGACGGTTCGGCCACCGTCCCGGTCAGCACTACCATCAACGCCGCGGACTCCGTCACGCTGACCATTGCCAATGTCGTCAACCCGGCCGCCGCCACGATAAGCGACTTCAAGGTGTCGACCAGCGACGACGTGCTGCCCACGGCGGCGGCCGCCTACACCATCGGTGCCAGTGCCAGCCCGGGCGTGAGCGTCAACGTCAGCCCCAGCACCCTGAGCGCGCTGGCCACGTACTCCATCTCCAACGTCCGCGCCACCAGCGAGCTGGCCGGAGGTTCGAGCACGATCAGCATCACCGGCCCGAGCGGGACGGTCTTCCCCAACACCGCCTCGCTCTACACCGTCGAGGACTCCACGACCCCCTCAGGCTCGGGCGCCGCGTCCGCCATCGTGAGCGGTGGGGGCACCGACAACGTCGTCTTCAGGGTGGCCAACACCATCAATTCGGGGGACATCCTGGGCCTGACCGTTCAGGACGCCATCAACCCGAGCATCGCCTCGAGCACGTACACGCTGAGCCTCCAGGGCAACGTGGCGGGGCTGGCCCCCACGCCCACCACCACGACGGTGCCGCCCACGACCACCACGGTCCCCAAGCCCAAGCCCGTCGTCAGCTCGGGCACGAGCTCGGCCAAGGTGTCCAAAAACGCGGTCAAATTGAAGCTGAGCTGCAAGGTCGTGGCCTGCTCGGGCGTCATAACCCTGACCGACGTGAAGACCGAGGTCGGTCACAGCAAGTACAAGGTGGCGGCGGGCAAGAGCGGCACCATCTCGGTGGGCCTGCTCACCGACGGGAAACACCTCATCGCCGGGGCCAAGAAGCACACCATCAAGGTCACCGAGACTGTCACCGTGACCGGCGGTAATACCATCAAAGCGAAGGTGACCCTGGTCGGTTAGGCCACGGTCTTTGTGCACGCGGGTGGCCGTATGGTCTTGGTCACCCGCGTTGGCCGTCCCTCCACGACGAGACCATGAGGCTGACCGCCATGACGGGAGAAGGATGACAGGTCCGGATAACGGTCCGGGATGACGGGCGTCTTCAAGCTCGGTTCTCTCGTCAGCGGACCGGCCCGCCTCCGCCCCGACCTGTTGGCGGTGACGACGGGGGCGCTCCTGGCCCAGGTGGGCTTGCTAGACGAGGTCGGGGTGGTCGAGATCGACCCGGACGTCTCGGACACGGCGGCGACCCAACGGGAGTTTGGCGTCGAAAGCGAGGCGCTGGCCAACTGCGTCGTAGTTGGCGGCAAGCGCGAGGGGACCGAGCGGTTGGCGGCGTGCGTGGTGCTGGCCAGTACGCGGGCCGATGTCAACGGGGCCGTCAGGCGCCATCTCGACGTCCGCAAAGCGTCCTTCCTGCCCATGGAGCGCGCCGTCGGCCTGACCGGCATGGAGTACGGCGGGATCACGCCGGTCGGGCTGCCGGCCGGCTGGCCGGTGCTGGTCGACCGGCGGGTGGCGGAGGCCGACGTGGTCCTCATCGGTTCGGGGGTGCGCCGCTCCAAGATCCTGTTACCAGGCGCGCTCCTGAGCCGGTTCCCCAACGTCGAGGTCATCGACGGGCTCGGCGCCTAGAGGGCGGGGCCGGGCCCGGGGGCCACAGTCCGAAGGCTCGTTGCGTGGCCCATTGCAGCGCTCTGAGGCCGGCGCCAATGGGTTGGCGCGAGGGGAAGGCGGCCGCGTCGAGCGCGGGCACGAAGACCCTCCCGCCCTGGCTCAAGTAGACGTACACGGGGTCGGACAGCAGCCCGAGGGCTCGCCACCAGGGCGAAGCGTGAGCGCCGCGCAGTTCGCGGTGAAGGTCGGGCCGTTCGCCGTCCACGGCCACGTGCTGCGGTGCCAGGCCGAACCAGTGGTACGCCATGCGCAGGACAGGGGCCCTGGCCCGGCGTTTACCACCCCGGCAGACCGACAGGGTACCGATGGCCAACTGGGCTTCGACATCGGCCAGACGGGACCTGAGCACTTGTACGCGGCGTTGCTTCTCCCAGCGCTCCGATGCCGAGGCGTAGCCGACCAGCCGTTCTTTTGCCTCCCCGGGGCCGAGGGCTACCCGCTTGGTGATCTTGTCGACCCGAGCCCGTAACGATACCTGTTGGGCTTGCAGGTTACGTTTGGCCAGGCCGTAGGCGTCCTCACTGGTCCTGGTGATAGCCCCCGCCCACCTCGACGACGACGCCGCTGTCAATGCTTGCTTGCGCGCCTGGCGCGACTTGGCTTTGCCTTTTGCGTCCANNTGACCCCTCAGCTACCCGGCGGGCCAAGTCAAGCGACGCCAGATGGCCCAGGTGAGCGCCCAAGGCTTTGAGCACCATCTCGTCGTTGTCATTGACGGCCAGCCTGGTCCGCACCCGTGCCCCGCAAGGCGGGGCGACGACGAACGGCCCTGGGACTTCTCGTAGGCGCTTGCCCCGATGGCTCACGGCTTGGCCCCGGTCCCGGGCGAAGGCCAGCACCCGATGTCAGTTGTGTTGTCGAGGTCATCAGGATGAAAACCACCGCTCGGCACTAGCAACAACTGTGCCAGGCGGCTGTGACGATAACCCCCCTCTGGCGCACCGGTACTTCCTATTGATCACCAATGCGTACTATCGCTCACTGCTCGGGGAACAGTTGCGAACCCCTCCGGCGCTTAGCCGGCCGGCGTCGGCGACCCGAAGGAGTGGGCGGAACCGAAGCTGAACACGGCCCCGTCTGCGCCCAGCAGCCAGTACCCGAGGCCATTGGGAAGGGCGGCGATGGCCGATACGGGGGCTTTCAGCGTCACGTTGGAGCCGGGCACGGACCCGAAGAACTTGGCGTCACCGTACGTTTCCACCCCACCGTCGGCGCCCGCTTCCCACGCGCCGTTGCCGCTCGGGCTGATGGCGGTGCCGACGAGCCAGCCCGACAGGGCGGAGCCCGGCCCGAAGGAGGCGAGGGTGCCGCCCGGGTACGGGTACAGGGCGCCGTTGCTGGCCCCCGTGACTATGTAGCCACCGGCGTTACGGGTCCCGATGGCGTCGTAAGGGGCGTTGTCGCTGGTGGGGGAGCCGTCGCTGGTGGCGTTGCCGAAGGTGTAGACGTGCCCGCTGGCGCTCACCAGCCAGTACCCCTTCCCGTCGGGGGTCACTGCCATCCCCGCGACCGGTGCCAGACTGGCTTGCGCGGCCGATAACGAACCGTACGAGTGGGCGTCACCGAGGTCGTAGACGTGCCCGTCGCGGCCGACCAGCCACAGGCCCTTGTCGTCGTAGGTGCGGGCGACGGCGACGATGGGGGTGCTCGGCGTTACCTTCTCCGCCGGCAGCGACCCGAACGGGTGGGCGTCCCCGTAGGCGCTGATGCCGCCGTCCGCCTGCGCCAGCCAGTACCCCCCGCCATCGGGCGTCACGGCCATGGCCACGTAGTTGGTGCCGGGGGCGGACGTCGTCCCTGTCACCGTGAAAGAGGCGGTCGCCGCCTTGCCCTTGTCGCACGTGGGGGCGAACACCTGGTATCGGCCCGGGACGACCAGCGCGCCCGGTCCCCTTGTCGACGATCCCCCGAGATAGGAAGGGACCTCGAAGATGGCCGACCAGGCGCCGCTGGAGGAGCCGGTGGCGGCCTGGGGCGCCGTCATCTCGATGAACGGGCCCTTGTTGGTCTGGCCGTAGCGCTCGAAGTCGAAACCGAACCAGTTCTTGTCCACGACGCAGCCTTTGCCGGCCGTCCCGGTGATGTCGACCACCGTGCCCGGGGGCCCCGAGGACACTGACAGCTTGAGGGTGGCGACGGGCGGGGACCCGCACCCGGCCAGACCGACGGACAACGCCCCGGCTATGGCCACTGCCGCCAACGCGCCCCGCGCCGGCCGGGGCAGTCGTCCGGTCCCCAACTTGCGGGCGCTGGTGGCGCCCCCGTGCCCTAATACCATCTCGTCCTCCCGGTCGCCCTCATGCACAGTAATTCAAGATGGAGATGGTCCTTTGTCCCGCCCTCCGCGCCGGGCGGCCCGGGCGCCTCATTGCCAAGGGCTCGTTCAGCTGAGGTTGGCCTGAACAGCGGCGCGCAACGGGTCGTCGGCGACGATGAAGGCTTCGAGCTCCTCGTAGCTCCAGGTCAGCGAGCCCGATCGCAGGTCAGCTGTCAGCGCGTCGAGCCAGGTCAGCTCGGCCCGGGCGAGGGCGCGCAAGTACTCGGTGTCGAGGAGCGTCACCCGGGGCAGCGTAGGGGAGTAGGTGTCGAGCTCGCGCTCGAGCTTGGCGATCTCCTGGCGCAGGCCTACGGCTCGCTGCTCGAGCAGGCGCAGCGACTCCTGCGGCGCCATCATCATGACGAAGGACAGGGCGGCCGGGAACTCGGGGAACTCGTTGCGGTAGCTGGACATCATGGTGGTGAGCCATTCCCGTGATGTCTGGCGCCCGGCCTCGGTGACCTCGTAGACAGTGCGCTCGGGGAACTGCTGGTCCTTTTCGGTCTGGCGGACGGCGATCAGGCCCGCCTCATGGAGCCGGTTGATGACGCGGTACAGGTTGGCACGTTGGCCGACGTTGCACGACGTCGTCCGCCGGCCCCTGGCCGTTCGCCGCCAGATCGGCCTGGCCGGGCAGTACGCCGCCGTCGAGCCCACCATGACCGGCCGGGAGAACCTGGTGATGACGGCCCGGCTGTTCGGGCATCCCGGCCCGGACGCCGACCGGGCGGCCTCGGTCGTGATCGACCAGCTCGGCCTGGAGGAGGTGGCGGACCGGCGCTGTGGCACCTATTCGGGCGGCCAGCGCCGACGGCTGGACCTGGGCGCCGGCCTGGTCGGTGCTCCCCGCCTGCTCCTGTTGGACGAGCCGACGACAGGCCTGGACCCGGCGGGACGGGTCGAGGTGTGGGACGCCGTACGGGCCCTGGTGGCCGCCGGGACCGACGTCGTGCTCACCACCCACTACCTCGACGAGGCCAACGAGCTCGCCGACCATGTGGTCGTCATCGACCATGGCAAAACAGTGGCGTCGGGCGCCCTGGGCGATATCAAGGCCGGGATAGGCCAGGACGTCATCGAGGTGGCCGTGGCCGACCCGGCGCGGCTCGAACAGGTCGGCCAGATCCTGGTGCGGGTGACGTCGCGGCCGCCCCGGTTGGACCGTTCCGGCCGACGTGCCCGGGCTTCGACCACCGAGGGGGCAAGCGACCTGGCGGCTGTCGTCCAGGGCCTGAGCGATGCGGCCATCGCCGTGGACGAGATCGGCCTGCGCCGGCCCACGCTGGACGAGGTCTTCCTCGCCGTCACGGGTGCCGGTCCAGGTGCCGGGAAATGACGGCCCAGATGATCGCCCGCCCGGTCGGGGCCCCGGGGGCGACGCGGGCGAGCGCCGAGATCGCCCGCCGGGCGCTGCGCAAGTACTTCCGAACCCCCGGGCTGTTCGCCATGGGCCTGGTCCAGGCGTCCCTGTTCCTTTTTTGTTCCCGGTTCGTGTTCGGGGGCGCCGTCACCACCGGGGCGCGCAGCTACGTCTATTACCTCGTGCCCGGCTATGTGGCCACGATCGTGCTCTTCACCGGAGGTGGGATAGCCGTCGCCGTGGCCGATGACCGGGCCCAGGGTTTCACGGACCGGCTGCTCTCGTTGCCCGTGCCCCGCCGGGCCCTCGTGATCGGCCGGGCCATCGCCGATGCGAGCACCAACGCCTGGTCGATATGCGCCACGGTGGCTTTCGGCTTCCTGTTCGGGTTCCGCTTGCAGGGCGGCGTCGAAGCCGCCCTGGCCGCCCTCGGCCTCTGCCTTGTTTATGGCGTGGTGTTCACGTTCGTCTTCATGGTCATGGGGCTCATGGCGCCCAACGTTCAGGCGGCGCAGGGGATGTCCATGATCGCCTTTGTTTTCGCCTTTATCTCTAGCACCTACGTCCCCGTGGACAGCATGCCGGGCTGGCTCCAGGCCTTCGCCCGGTACCAGCCGGTGACACCGATGGTCGACGCCGTGCGGTCGGCGCTGATCGGTTCCAGTGCTGATGTGGGGCTCGCCCTGGTGTGGTCGGCGCTACTGATCGGTATTTTCGGCCCGATAGCCGTCCTTCGCTACCGGTATGCATGAGTATGGAGGAGAAAAGGGAGGCCTTGTGTGCCTATAAGTCCCCGCGCCGGCCAACCGGCGGCGCCCTCCGACCTCGTCGACGTGCCGCGCCTGGTCACCGCCTACTTCAGTGAGCACCCGGACCCGTCGGTCCCCGAGCAGCTCGTGGCGTTCGGGACCTCGGGGCACCGGGGGTCGAGCCTGCGGGCCAGCTTCAACGACGACCACATCGCCGCCACCACCCAGGCCATATGCGACTACCGCCGGGGGGAGGGGACCGACGGCCCCCTGTTCCTCGCCCGGGACACCCATGCGCTGTCCGAGCCGGCGTGGGTCACGGCGCTGGAGGTGCTGGCGGCCAACGAGGTGACGGTCCTGGTCGATTCGCGCGACGGGTACACGCCGACCCCGGCGCTGTCCCACGCCGTGCTGGCCCACAACCACGCCGGCGGCGGGCGCGGCACCGGGACGGCGGACGGGATCGTCGTCACCCCCTCTCATAACCCGCCCAGCGACGGCGGTTTCAAGTACAACCCCCCGGACGGTGGCCCGGCGGGGACGGAGGTGACCAAAGCCGTCCAGGACCGGGCCAACGCCCTGCTGGCCGCCGGCCTGCGGGGGGTCCGGCGAGTGCCCGTCGCCCGGGCCCGGGCGGCGGCTACGACCGGCACGTACGACTTCCTCGACGCCTACGTCTCCGATCTCTCCTCGGCCATCGACATGGCGGCCATCGCCTCCGCCGGTGACCGCATCGGCGCCGACCCCCTGGGAGGGGCGAGCGTCGCCTACTGGGGGGCCATCGGGGAACGCTACGGCCTGGACCTCACCGTGGTGAACCCTGAGGTCGACCCGACGTGGCGGTTCATGACCCTGGACTGGGACGAGAAGATCCGCATGGACTGCTCGTCGCCCTACGCCATGGCGTCGTTGATCCGCAGGCGGGACGAGTTCGCGCTGGCCACGGGCAACGACGCCGACGCCGACCGCCATGGCATCGTCACCCCCGATGGGCTGATGAACCCCAACCATTTCCTGGCCGTCGCCATCGAGTACCTGTTCGCCGCCCGCGCCGGATGGCCGGCCGGCGCCGCCGTGGGCAAGACGCTGGTCTCGTCGAGCATGATCGACCGGGTGGCGGGCGGTCTCGGCCGGCGCCTCCTCGAGGTCCCGGTGGGCTTCAAGTGGTTCGTGGCCGGCCTGCTCGACGGCAGTGTGGGCTTCGGCGGCGAAGAGAGCGCCGGAGCCTCCTTCCTGCGCCGCGACGGGTCGGTGTGGACGACGGACAAGGACGGGATCCTCCTGTGCCTACTGGCCTCGGAGATCCTGGCGGTTACGGGGAGCTCGCCGAGCGCGCGCTACCGGGCCCTCGCCGACCGTTTTGGTGCCCCCGCCTACGCCCGCGTCGACGCGCCGGCCACCCGGGAGGAAAAAGCCGTGCTGGCGGCCCTGCGCCCCGAGGACGTCACCGCTACTGAACTGGCGGGCGAGCCGATCACGGCCAAGCTGACCACGGCTCCCGGCAACGGCGCTCCCATCGGCGGGCTCAAGGTGGTGACCGCCTCGGGCTGGTTCGCGGCCCGGCCTTCGGGGACCGAGGACGTCTACAAGATCTACGCCGAGTCCTTCCAGGGGCCAGAGCACCTGGCCCGCATCCAGGACGAGGCGAGGGACGTTGTCGCCAGTGCCCTGAAGGGCTCCTCACGCGCCGCCACTTGAGCCACAATGGGGCGCCGGCCCTCCGAGCCGGGCACCGTGGAAGGGGAGACCATGCCAGAAGGCAAGACAATGCGCTGGAACCTGCCTGATACCGAACTGCCCACAACCTGGTTCAACGTCGTCCCGTTGCTGCCCGAGCCGATCGGGCCGCCCCTGCACCCGGCCACCCGCCAGCCTCTCGGGCCCGACGACCTGGCGCCCCTTTTCCCCATGGCGCTGATCGCCCAGGAGATGACCACCGAGCCGACGGTGGAGATACCCGGAGAGGTCCTCGACGTCCTGCGCCTGTGGCGGCCCACGCCGCTCGTCCGGGCCACCCGGCTGGAAAAGGCCCTGGGCACGCCGGCGCGGATCTACTACAAGGACGAGTCGGTCTCGCCGGCCGGCTCGCACAAGCCGAACACCGCCGTACCGCAGGCCTTTTACAACAAGGCCGAGGGCGTCGCCCGGCTCACGACCGAGACCGGGGCCGGCCAATGGGGCAGCGCCCTGTCCTTCGCCTGCGCTTTTTACGGCCTCGAGTGCAAGGTCTATATGGTCCGGGCCTCGTACGAGCAGAAACCCTACCGGCGCGTCCTGATGGAGACCTGGGGCGGCAGCGTGGTCCCGAGCCCGGTGGACGAGCCCGGTCACCCCGGCTCGCTGGGCGCTGCCATCAGCGATGCCGTGCGCGACGCCGTCGGCCGGCCCGACAGCCATTACTCGCTCGGGTCGGTGCTCAACCACGTGCTCCTGCACCAGACCGTCATCGGCCAAGAAGCCAAGGCGCAGCTGGCCATGGCCGGCGAGGAGCGCCCCGATGTGGTCATCGGTTGTTGCGGGGGAGGCTCGAACCTGGGCGGGATCACCCTGCCCTTTGTCACCGACCCGCGCGTGCGCCTGCTGGCGGTGGAGCCGGCATCCTGCCCGACCCTGACGGCGGGGCGCTACGAGTACGACTTCGGCGACAGCGCCGGCTACGCCCCCATGTTGCTCATGTACACGCTCGGCCACGACTTCGTCCCGCCGTCGATCCACGCCGGAGGGCTGCGCTATCACGGCGACTCGCCCATCATTTCTGCCTTGGTGCGGTCGGGCCGGATGCAGGCCGTGGCCTACCCGCAGTCCAAGACCTTCGAGGCCGCCATCACCTGGGCCCGGACGCAGGGCACGGTGCCGGCCCCCGAGACCGGCCACGCCATCAGGGCGGTGATAGACGAAGCCCTGGCGGCCAAAGAGGAAGGGGCCGAGCGGGTGATCCTGTTCAATTACTCGGGCCACGGCCTGCTCGACCTTTCGGCCTACGACGCCTACCTGCGGGGCCAGCTGGTCGACTAGGCCTAACTCTCGGGCGAGGCGCTATTGCCGGTCAGGCGCGGGTCGTGATGGAACATGGGCCACGCCCCCGGCACGTCCACCCGGGCGCCGCGCGAGCCGGGCATCTCGAAGTGCTCGACCACTCCCTGGTCGTAGCCGTTATAGCCCGCCAGGGTGATGCCGACCGTCCCGTCGGGGTCGTCGGTGACAAGCGGGGAGCTCTGCAGGCCCAGGCTGGCCTCGATGGTGGTCACCACTCGGCCGGTCCGACCGTTGAGCACCGTGGCTCCCTCGGTGGTCGGTACGACCACGTCCTGGTAGCCCTGCCCGAGGTCGACGGTGACGACGCCGCCGATCACCTCTCCGATCACGGGTTGCGCCCATAGCACCCGACCGGTGGCGCCGGCCAGGGCGTACACCGAGCCGCCCCCGCGGCGGTCGTCGGTACCCTCGACCACGTCCAGGCCACCATGGCCCTCCACGTCGGCCAGGGCCGGGCTCGAGAAGGTGGCGCCGTCCAGGTCCGCCTCCCAGGCGAGGTGGCAATCAGCCCGGAAGGCGAACAACTTGTCGGTGCCCGATGCCCTCGGCCAGTAGGTGCCGGTACCGACGACGATGCCGACCGCACCGCCGGCCAAGAACGGGCCCACGGCGGGGGAGGACTGGACCACCTGGTCGGTGTTGTACTCGCACTTGACCCCCCCGGCCGGGCGCCCCGTGCCGACGTTGCCCGTGGGGGCCAGGACCCGCAGGTGGCCGCCCTGGGCATAGTGCACCCCGTAGGCGAGCCCCGCCGTCTGGTCGCCACCTTCGATGATGTCGGTCTGCCCGTGGCCGTAGAGGTCGGCCAGCGCCGGGGTCGAAAAGTCGCTGTCCGACGTGAACCAGGGGAACCCGGGCAGGGTGGCCCCGCTGGCCGCGTTGACGGCGTACTCTTCCTGGCCCAGCGATGGCGCCACCGCATCGAGGGCGCCGTCCCCGAGGTCGCCGAGCGCCAAAGAGGCCCTAACGGCCGAGGTGTGGCCCGCCTGAGGGTCGCTGGCCGGGTTTTTCACGGCTACGAACCAGCGCTCGGTGCCGTCCGGGTTGAAGGCCTCGTAACCGCCGGCGTGCGGAGTGGCCGAGTTGCCGACACCGACGAACACGGTGTCATCGGGCGAGGGGTCGGCGGGGGAGGGGCGGCTGAGCGGGGCGACAGAGGGTGTCGAATCGACGGGTATGCCGCCCGTCCGGGCGGGCCAGCCCGGCACGGGCCCCCCGTCTTTCAACGAAAAGGCATAGACATAACCGGCTCGGTCTCCGACGACCACGGCTGGCTCGCCCCCGAGAGTGGCGATGTCGGGCGAGGACAGGGCGACGGGATGACCCGTGTCCGGCAGGGTTTGCGTCCAGACCCCGACGAAGGCCCGGACGCTGACCTCCCGGAAAGCCAGTACCGCCGCCCCCACCAGCACCACGATCACGGCGACGGCACGCCGGGCCCGCCGGCCACGCCTTGTTTTCGCGGCCCTCGTCCCGCGTTCGGCGCCGGCCGTCATGCCGCCCTGGCCGTCACGCGCAGGTGACCACAGTTTGCGGGTCGGCTACAGCCTGCAGGTGAGCTACAGCTTGTAGCCGATCGCCCGCATGAGGCCCTTGCGGTCAGCCACGTCCTTGTCGGACTCCACGCCCAGGGGCGAGCTGCCGTCGATCACGCCCAGGATGCCCCGGCCCGTCCCGGTCACGGCGACCACCACGGAGACGGGGTTGGCGGTGGCGCAGAAGACGTGGCACACCTCGGGGACGTGCTTTACGGCGTTGAGCACGTTGAGGGGGTAGGCCTCCCGGAGGAACACGATGAACGAGTGGCCGGCCCCGATCCTCTCAGCGTTGACCGTCGCCAGCTGGACGAGGTCGTCGTCGTTGCCCGAGCGGCGCACGAGGCACGGCCCCGAAGCCTCGCAAAAGGCCAGCCCGAACCGGGTGTAGGGCGAAGTCCCGACCAGCGCCTCGTGGAGGTCCTCGACCGTTTTGATGAAATGGCTTTGCCCGAGCACGAGGTTGAGCCCCTCGGGGTTGTCGACCGGCACTACCTGCAGTTCCACGCTCCTATACTTCCACGGATCGCCGACCGGGCGGCCCAGTCCAGGGGGGCCGGTACGGGCGGGCCAGTTGTGGCGGCTTCAGTCCGGCTGGTCCAGGCCGACGACCCATATTGAAAGCCGGCGCCGGCCGTCCGGCGAGCGCAGCTGCAACTGGGCCCCGCCGTCGGGGCCCGTGCGACAGGCTGCCGGTCTCAGCGAGCCGTGTTGCATGGCCATCGCCAGGACGGCGAGGTCGCCCGGCGAGGTGCTTTTCACCACGACCGTGGTCCCATCGGCGAAGCGGAGCCGGGCCGCCTTCGCCACGGGGGCGGCTTCGAGCACACGCGGAGGGACCCCCCGTTGCACGAGCGGGCCCAACTTCAGCGAGAGCCGCAGGGCGAGGGCGCTCCCGTCGGCATCCACCGACGCGAACATGGCCTCGATCTCGGCAGCCTCAGCGGGCGCAACGCCGCCCGGCACGGCCATACCCGATGGCACCATCCCATTCTTGCCGGTCCCGACCGGGAGTTCCAGGGCTACGACGGGCCGACCAGCGTTACCGTTGTCCTCACGGTCTTGCCGCCCTTCACGGTCACCGTCTCGGTGGCGTTGATGGTGTGGTCCTT